>JAAENG010000361.1 GCA_024224665.1 Chloroflexota bacterium
GTCGCTCTCGATCCTGCCTCACAACCCTCCGACAATATAATCTCTTTCCAGGCCGCCAAGCACAAGCGCCTACAGCCTATCTCCAGCACAAATCAGCAGGTCGCCTGAGCACGCTCTAACTCAAAAAGGACACACCCAAATGGTTTTAGCCAATTTGGGAGATAGCTTGGGCGGCACATCAAGAAATGAAGTTGGTAGAGTAGCTTCAACCGAAGTTATTGGTTACATTTTAAAACATCTCCATCCCAAAAACAGAGTGACCAGAATCGTCTATAGACTTAAAGGAATTATTGGGGAAGATGATGACTCTGACATTGGTAAAGAGTTAACGATTGATCTTACAGAAGATACAGACATTGATGTTCTCGTAGCAGATTTAGAAGAAAATCGAGTGAAATATCGAGAATTACATTTTCCAAATGGCTTCTCATTATTACTTGATCGACAAATTAAATGGTATTCGGATGATGATAAAGAATACAAGATTGGGCCAGACTTTCATTCTACAAGCGACAATAGCAACACAATGCTTTGGTTAGCAGAATTAAAAGGCGGGGCTGATCCCGCGGGTTCTGACGAGCATTGGAAAACGGCAACACAGGCATTAGCTAGAGTGATCGATGCAAGTGAAAAGACAGGTCGAAAAGCGCCGTTCATTTCTTTTATCGCTGCAATTTTAGTCGAGAGAGTTGCTATTGAAGCACAACAATGGATTGATGATGGAAAACTAACATCTGTCTATAATCTTACACAAATAGCTGATGATGAGAATAAGCGCAATCAATTTTTGGCCGATGTTGAAAATTTATTGGATACGAATAATTGTGAAGCGCCTAACCAAACATGCACTTGACCGTGCTGACACGACGGTAAGCGGCGCGCTTTCCCACTTTCAGTCTGGTAAAAGCAGCTTTCGGAGCCAAAACGCACGGCAAAGGATATAACCGATACGCTGAATCGCCCTTTGTACCAGTTCACTCCCTATGCTAGAATGCGATCCACAAACGTAACGCACAATCCCTTAGGATTGAGACATCAGTAATTGACGGCATTCTACCGCCATTTATGGAAGCAAATCGACAAGTTACTCCGTCCTAAGTCCTTACCCCACTCGACCATGTTCAACACGCTCGTTGGTCAACCAGGCATCAGACAGCGTCGGTGGGTCTCAGCCGCAACAGGCAATATGGGGGGATCCCCCCTCATCATCTGATCCAAACACTTGAGACCCGCCATCCTGGCGCGCTTTATCTAGCCAGTCATCGGTGAAGACAATTCATCGATTTCTGAAACCCTGGTTCACCCAAGGAGCTTTTCTTATGCCCAACGACAGTCATCCTAGTAAATACCTCGTATGCGTCGCCTGGCCTTACGCCAGCGGCGACAGGCATCTCGGCCACGTGGCCGGCGCCTACCTGCCCCCCGATATCTACGCCCGTTACCAGCGTCTGTGCGGCAATGAAGTGCGTATGGTGTCGGGATCGGACACCCATGGCACCCCGGTCACAGTGGCGGCCGCTGCGGAAGGTATCAGCAATGCCGAGATGGTAGCCCACTATCACGCCCGCTTTGTGCAGGCCTTCAAAGACCTGGGCTTGAGCTTCGATCTGTTCACCCACACAGACACAGAAAACCACTGGAACGTCACCCACGAGCTATTCCTCAACCACCTGAAAAATGGCTACCTCTACCGTGACAGCCAGAGCCAACCTTATTGTCTGGTCGACCAGCGCTTTTTGGCCGACCGCTACATCGAGGGGACCTGCCCCATCTGCGGTTACGCCGATGCCCGCGGCGACCAATGTGATAACTGCGGCAATATCTTCGACGCGGTCGAATTGATCAGCCCCCGTTGCAAGATCTGTGGGCAGAGCCAGATCGAAGTTCGAGAAACAGAACACTTCTTCTTCGATTTGGGCAAAGCCAGCCCTGATCTGGCCCAATGGCTCAATGATGGCAACAAGTCGCATTGGCGACATGCCGTTTACAATTACGCCAAACAGCAGGCCGAAAGTGGCGAATTACGCGGCCGCGCCATTACCCGTGACATCGATTGGGGCGTCAGCATACCGGTCGAGGGCTTTGACGACAAGGTCATCTATGTTTGGTACGATGCAGTGCAGGGCTACCTGAGCGCCACTCGCGAGGTCTTCGCGCTGGATGGCGAAGCCGATACCTGGCGTGAATGGTGGTTCGATCCCGAAGTCAAATCCCTGTATTTCATCGGCAAAGACAACATCCCCTTCCACAGCATGATCTGGCCGGCCATGCTCATTGCCGATGGCCGCGGTCTGAACTTGCCGTACGATGTGCCCGCCAACGAATACCTCAATATCGAGGATAAAAAGATCAGCACCAGCCGTCGCTGGACGATCGGCCTGCCCGATTTCCTCTCCCGCTACGATCCCGACCCTCTGCGCTATGCTCTGACCATCAATGCGCCCGAGACCCGGGATGTCAATTTCACCTGGGAAGAATTCCTGCGTCGCAACAATGAGGAACTGGTCGCGACCTGGGGTAACCTGGTCAATCGCGTGTTGGGCTTTGCCTACAAGCGCTTCGATGGCGCCGTGCCCGAACCCGGCTCCTTTGACGAGATAGATCAGGCATTGCTGGCCGAATCGGAAGCAGCTTTCGAGCGCGTTGGCGCCGAATTGGATGCCGTCCGCCTGAAAATCGCCCTCACGCGGGCGATGGAACTGGCCCACAGCGCCAATCGCTACCTCAACGAAAAAGCCCCCTGGACACAGATCAAGACGGAGCCGGCCGCTGCAGGCACGACCATTTACGTCGCCCTGCAGGTCATCGACCGACTCAAGGTTTTGCTCAACCCCTTCTTGCCCTTTACCACCCAACAGCTTCATGGCTACCTGGGCTACGAGGGCGATATCTTCGGCAACCTCTACATTGACGAGGTCAGCGATGCCCGAGGTACGCGGCCCGTACTGCGTTACAAAGGGAATGATCTTCAGGCTCGTTGGGAACCACAGACACTAGCACCAGGCCAGGCCCTGAACAAGCCCAAAGCTCTCTACACAAAACTCGACAACAGCATCATCGAAGAAGAGCGCGAGCGCCTGGTGGCTCATCTTGCCAAGGCGGAATAGCACCCAATCCCCTGCCCGTGATGCTCATATGAAGCGGCCGGCCGGTGTGATGCTGACAGGCCGTTTCATATAGAGACAAAATGGATTTCATTGAACATGCTTGGTTCAACAGGATTTCGTGTGGTCCTAGAAAAACGTGTTGCGTATTGCGTGTTACGTGATGTTTTTGCTGACGAAACACACCTTTCTAAGAGGAGCCACGCAAAGTTCCAAAGAGCCACATGCTTGTAATCGGTGGCAAAATGATGTGACGGTGTTCCATAGCCAGCTTAAGCGCTGGTAGGAATAACCAACCATGTTACGCACAGTCCGCGCCGTCTACGATGGCAGCAAAATCCGTTTGTTAGAGCCGATGAATCTGTCTAAAAACACCCACTAGTAGTCAGCCAAGCATGCCTTAATGGATGTCATTCTGAGTGAAACGAAGAATCTCGCCTTTGCAACCGGCGATTCTTCACTCCGTTCAGAATGACATATTCATCACTCTAGGCTTGACTGAATACTAGATGTAACTATGCTTGATGATGAACTCGGCGATGATGCGCCGAACGCTAGAGACTTGGCGATGATCGCTGAACAGGGCGGGGCTTTCGATTTTCTGTCGAGCGGTGATGAAGTGTATTCGGATGCGGATTTGAAAATCCACTATGAAAGATCTGATAGGGAAGAACGATGACGCCGTCGAAACGGGGAAAAATCGTGCTGACGGATTTCCCGTTCACCGATCTGTCGGCAGCAAAACGTCGTCCGGCTATTGTGTGCTTATTCATCAAGTGGCCGTAACCCTATGAGCTCGCCGTTGCAGCCACAGATAGATAGTCATCGTTCCCACCACCAACACTGCGCCCAACCATTGGCTGCTTGACGTCAACTGCTCCCCGAGGATGAACCAGCCCAGGATCAGGGCCGAGATCAAACGCAGCGGCATCATACTCGTCACCAAAGTCGGGCTGGCGCCGCTCAGCGCTGTGATCTGCAGCCAATTACCGCCCACTTGCACCAGGAAGATCACTGCCAGCGCTGCCAACCAACCTCCCGTACTTACAGACCGCCAGGCAGTCCAATCTTCATTCGTGTTCCACGACAAGAACAGAAAGGTGAGCGCCATGGCGATGCCCTGTTGCACCATGATCAATCCTGTCGAAACATTGCCCACGTGGCTGCGCCGCACTAACTGGTAATAGGTCGCCAAGGCCAGGGTCGAGAGCACGGCAATGGTCAGGCCTAGAACATCACTTGCGGAAAAGCCGGAGGCCAGGTCGGACCAATCTTGCACCAGCAGCAACGCAGAGCCCAGAGTCGCCAGGATCAGCGCCCGATAGGTGTAAGGTGGTGTGCGTTCGCTAAAAAACCACGTGCCCAGAAAGGCAACGCCAAAAGGGGCGAGGATGTAGATCAATTGCACCCAGGTCGCACGTGTGAGTTCTACAGCGATGATATTCGAGACCGAGCGCGCCACCACGAAAACGGCCAACAACCATAAAACTCGGGATTGCCGCACAGTCCGCCACGCTTGCGACCACTCGATGCGGTTGCCACGACGTAATAGCATCATCCCCAGTATTGTTGCCGCTACCGAAGCAAAGAACAGCAATGAGAATTTCGGCGCCTCGGCAACAGCGCGCTTGGCGAAGACTGGATAGCTCCCCCAGATGAATTGTCCGATCAAACCCAGCCAGAGATAGACCCAAACCGTGGGGGCGGCGTTGATATGAGAAGGAGGGGATGTCACGATTAGATAAGGCAGGTGTGGTGATCGGTCTGGATGCCAGGATGACAGTGGTGAAAGATTGACATTATAACACCCTGCATCCATTCACCTGTTGTCAAAGGGTGTAGGTCGTTTTGCCTCGCTAGAGCCGCCATGCTACCATGCACGGCTGTCTCGAACCAGTTTTTTTGACTCCGGCCAGTTCACTCCATTGTGTACGCGAGCAAGATGTAACCTTCGTGCAAAGCACTGTCCCGTATGCCTTCCTCTGAGAAAAACGTTCCTTCACATCAACGACCCCGTCAGCGACCCCGCGTCTGGGTCATCGGACTCGACGGCGTGCCCTGGACGCTGCTGCAACCCTGGATCGATCAGGGATACCTGCCCACACTGGCGAAATTGCAGGCAGGCGGCGCCTGGGGTGAACTGCGCTCCACCATTCAGTTTCTCACCGCCGTGGCCTGGTCCAGTTTCCTCACCGGCCTTAATCCCGGCAAACATGGTGTATTCGACTTCTCGCGTCGCATCCCCGGCACCTATGATCAGGAATTGACCAACGCCGCTCGCCGGGCCGGGCGCAGCATATGGCGCATCCTCTCTGATGCCGGACGCAAGGTGGGGGTTGTCAATGTGCCCATGACCTTTCCACCGGAACCGGTCAATGGCTTTCTGATCTCCGGCCTGGATACGCCGGGGCTTGATTCGGCCTATACCTATCCTCCTACCCTGAAAGCTGATGTCAACGATGTGCATTTCATCGCAGTGAGCACGGTGGGTAAACCGCACGGACGATATCTCGAAGAGACGTTGCAAGGGGTGGATAAACGGTTTGAGTTGCTGCACCGAACCATCGAGCGGGAAGCCCTGGATTTTTATATGTGGGTGGAGATGGAGACCGATGCCATCCAGCACTGTTCCTGGCACCTGATGTCTGATCCCGACCAGCCCAATCACGATGCCATCCTGCAGGTATACCGGCGGATCGATGCCCATTTAGGCGTCCTCGTCGAGGCGTTGCCCGAAGATGTCACCTTGATTGTGATGTCAGATCATGGCGCCGGCCCCATCGAAAAGACGGTCTATCTGGATCGATGGCTGGCTCAGCACGGTTGGTTGAACCTGAAATATGGATCGGATCTAACACTGGTTGATCGGACCAGGCATGTGGCCAAAGGCGGAGTCAAGCAGACGCTCTATCTCGCCCAGCGCTTTCTACCCGTGGGGGTCAAGGGATTTCTCAAGCGTTTTACAGGCGCTCACGCCGCGGTCGAAACCTTTATCGACAAGGCTGATCTGGATTGGTCACAGACCATCGCTTATAATACCGGGAATCTGGGCAATATCAACCTCAACATCAAAGGGCGAGATCCTCAGGGTGTGATCGATGCAGATGATGTTGATCAGGTCATCGCCGATATCACCGCAGCGCTATACGAACTGCGCGATCCCGATAGCGGAGAGCATATGGTGGTGGATGTAATGCGCCGCGAGGACCTCTATACGGGCGATCTGATCGAACGGGCGCCCGATCTGCTGATTCGATGGAAGGATGACAAATATCTGGCGACGAAAGATTATGACAATTTACCCAATGGCCCGATCTTCGGCCACAAGCAGAAGTTTGGCCGCCATGGCGCCGCCTATGCGCTGGATCAGACCGGCACCCATATCATCGAAGGCATATGCATCCTTTATGGCCGTGGGGTTCGAGACGATACGCGCTTAAACGATGCCAACTTGATCGATCTGGCGCCGACTATTCTACACCTGCTGGATGTACCCATTCCACGAGCGATGGATGGCCGGGTTCTGGCCGAGGCGTTTGTTTCCGAAATCGCTACACGCCCGGTCCGTTATGAGGAGGATGATCGAGACATCAGCAGTGGTCCGGATTCGGATCTCAGTGCTGAGGACGAAGAAGAAATCAGGGCCAGGCTCCAAGGTCTTGGTTACGTCGCTTAAGGAGCAAAAGAGACAATGAGCGACGAGCAGTTCGTGGACAACGATCAATTCGAAATCCGAGATCCGCAATCCGAATTTGCTTTGTCCGTCATTGTCGTCAACTGGAACGCAGCCGCCTACCTGCCGGCGGCACTCGATTCTTTGCTGGCCGCTTGCAAGGATATTGATGCAGAAGTATGGTTTGTCGATAACGCCTCCAGCGACGCCTCATTGCAAATCGTGAGCGAAGGATATCCGCAGCTTCAAGTCATCGCCAATGCCGAGAACACAGGTTTTGCCGCTGCCAACAATCAGGGTATCAAGCGAGCGCGTGGCCGATACCTGTTATTGCTCAACCCGGACACTGAGTTACCACCGACAGCACTCACGACTTTGATCGCTTTCATGGATGAGCATGCTGATGTAGGTGTGGTGGGACCCCGTTTGCAGGGGAAAGGGGGCAAGGTGCAGGGGGGCGCTGCCGGCTATGATCCCTCGCCGGCCACGATCTTTAACTTCGCCAGCTTTCTCTACCGCTTGTGGCCCCGACGCCTACGTGGTCTCTGGCTACCCCGCTCTCTCTACGCACAGACAGCACCCATTGCCGTAGATTGGATTTCCGGCGCCTGCATGCTGGTCCGGCGGGAGGCGGTCGCACAAGCCGGTCTCTTGGACGAACGTTACTTCATGTATTCGGAAGATGTGGAGTGGTGCCGGCGCATGCGCGCAGCCGGTTATCAGGTTGTCTGTTATCCTGCGGTTTCGGTCACCCATCACATAGGTGGCAGTGCGCGGCAGCACGGGGCCGGCTTTTACGCTCACAACGTCGATTCGTTAGACATGGACCTGCGCTCACGTTACGGCTCGGTGCAGGTGGCTGTTATGCATTTTTTCAGCGCCTTTGGCTTTTTGTTACGCTATCTTCTGTACGAATTCTATTTTCTGCGTTGGCGCAACCCTGTTCATGCAGAACTGCGAGATCTGTGGGCAGCCTGCCTGAAAACCAGTCTGAGGCGTATGGTTCGTCCGGCAGAAAAATTAGAAGGCAAAACGCAAAAGGCAAAGGGCAAAAGTGTCGTCGTTTGAGAGTGGGATGCTGACGAAGACGTTCTTGCCTTTTGCAATTTGATTTTTACCTTTCTACTTTTGACTTTATTTTCTCATGTCCACTGCCCGATCTGTCGCTCGAAATACTCTTTTCCTGAGCATCGCTCAAGGAATACGTATTCTCTTTGCGTTTATACTCATTCTTTATATCGCCAATGTCTATGGTGCGGTGTGGCAGGGGAAATTCAGTATTTTGTTGGCATTTCTCAACATCTTTATGGTGCTAGCATCGTTTGGCATGCCGCGGCTTATCACACGTGACGTTGCTCGTGATTACGGGGCCGGGAATCAATACTACTGGTCGGGGCTATTGGCGCAGGGGGGGACGACGGTACTGGTGATGGCGCTCATGGTCGTGATCGTCGCCCTCATGCCCTACCCCGAAGATACCAAACAGATGCTGTGGTTGGCCGTGCTGGCTTTGCCGCTCTTCACCCTGTACTCGGTGTCGGGTGCGTTGCTACGGGCCCACGAGCGCATGCAGTACCTGGTCTATGCCGAGGTTATCAGCGCTGTCGCCCAGTTAGCCGTTGCCGTAATCCTGCTGTCGGCCGGGGCTGGCGTCATGGCATTGGCGGTAATTCGCATCGCCGGCATCGGTTTGGCGGCGCTGGTGGTGTTTCTATCGGCGATCTGGCTCAGATATATTCGTCGCCCCCTCATCAATCTAAGCTTTTCCAAGCGATTGTTGATTGAGTCTACCGACTTTTTCGGTATGGCTGCTTTCGACGCACTCTTGCAACGCCTTGACCTCCTCATCCTCTCGGTCATAGCAGGTGAGGCGGCGGTCGGTATCTACGATGCCGCTTACCAGCTTATCAGGGTGTTGATGACCCTGGTTCTCTCGTTCACCGATGCCATCTATCCTGCGCTCTCGCGTCTTTATAAAAACGCCCAAGAGCGTTTCTCTCTGGCCACAAGCAAGGCGTTGCAATATGGCTTGATACTGCTGTTGCCTGTCGCTGTGGGCGCCACCGCCTTGGCGCCTGAGATCATCGCTCTCTTTTATCGGCGACCGGCATATGCCCTTTCCGCCGATGTCCTGGCGGTGCTGAGTTGGGTCTTGTTGGCCTACTTCGTTCAGATTCTATTGAGTCGCACGCTCACAGCCGGGGATGCGCCACGCGCAGCATTTCGCATCATCGCGGGGATGGTAGGGGTCGGTGTGTTGGTTTTAACAGGGTTGACAGTCGCTTTCGGAGCAGTGGGTACGGCTTGGGGCATGCTCGTCGTCTATCTGTTCGGCGCGATCCTGTCGTGGCGCGCGTCCAGGGATTTCGAATTAACCTTTGAAATTCGCTGTCTGGCACGTCCGGCGATGGCAGCCGCTATGATGGGCACAGTGCTCTACTTTCTGCCAGAGGTTCATGTATTGATCTCTATGGTGACAGGCGCCGGCATTTATGGGGTCCTGGCCGTGGGGCTACGGGTTTTCGACCAGGGAGATATGCAAGTGTTGCGAGCGCTAGCCAACATATCCTGAAGTGCGTTTGCGCCCGATTAGCAGACATGGTTTAACTATGCGAAAACGGATTGCACCTTCCTTTCCTGGGCGGTTTGACAAAGCGATATCGATCCTCCTATAATCGCGGCACTTATATTGTGAAATTTGCGATCCAGGCTTCGCTGGACATGGACTCTCGCTTGTGCGAACACAGCTTTTTGCTCGCATACGACAGGTATACATTGATTTGACTAGCCGACCCTCTGGAACCAAAGCTACCTGAATGACAACCTGCACATTTTTCGACGTTGACTTGACAAGGAGGCGCCTATCAAAAGGATTCTGTGATTCGACTATTGATCAGGGGCATTGGCGTCTCGATGAAATAACAAATACGCTAATCGTACCCATTCTTTCATTCACGTTCTCTCATAGGAGGAGAATCAGATGCAAAAGCATCGTCTATTTATCCTGATAACACTGATTGCAGTGTTTGCTCTCGCTCTAGCGGCTTGTGGCGGTGGTGGTGAAGCTCCCGAAACCGAAGCACCCGTTGTCGAAGAACCGGCGCCCGAACCGACCGAAGCACCCGAACCCGAGCCAACACCTGAACCCGAGCCAACACCTGAACCCGAACCAACACCTGTACCCGAACCAGAGGCTCTGACGATCATTCTCGGTACCAATGCCGAGTATCCGCCATTCGAATCGGTGGATGATAGCGGTGATATGGTCGGCTTTGACATTGATCTTGTCAATGCCATTGCTGAAGCCGCCGGTTTCGAAGTTGAATTCGTCAACACCCGCTGGGATGGCATTTTCGTCGCTCTGGCCAGTGGCGAATTTGACGCCGTCGCCTCTGCTGCTACCATCACCGAAGAGCGCCAACAGACCGTTGATTTCAGCGATCCTTACTTCAATGCCGGGCAAATGCTGGCCGTCAAGATCGGCAGCGATGTCGAGAGCCCCGACGATCTAGTCGGTTTGCGTGTTGGCGTTCAGCTGGGCACTACCGGTGACATCTGGGCGACCGACAGTACAGATGCCGAAGTGGTCCGCTACGATGAGGTCACATTGGCTTTCGAAGCACTCGACAATGGCGATGTAGACGCCGTCATCACCGATGGCCCCACCGCCGCCGACATCGTCATGGCCAACCCTGAGATGGGAGCGCACCTGGTTGGTGAGCCCTTTACTGACGAGCTTTATGGTATCGCTGTAAACAAAGACAGACCAGAAGTTCTTGCAGCGATCAACGAAGGTCTTGCTGCCGTACGCGCCTCAGGCGAGTATGATGCCATCAATGAGAAGTGGTTTGGTGAAGAAGAAGAAATGGTAGAAGAGCCCTCCGAAGAAGTGGCAGCTGAACCTCTGATGGTTATAGCAGCGCCTGATTGCGAGCAGGGCAGCATTATCAAAGAGATTGCCGCTGTGGATGAGCTGACCGTGCGTTTCACCATGTGTGTGCCCGATCCAGCCTTTCCGCCCAAAGCAGCATTCTCCTCCTTTGCAATCCAACCGGCCGAGTGGATCGAAGCCACAGGCGGCACTGGTGAATTGCTGGAAAAACCGATTGGCACCGGCCCCTACATGCTTGATAGTTGGAACCGTGGCGACAGCATCGTCTTCAAGCGATTCGACGACTACTGGGGCGAGCCTGCCGAGACAGAGACCCTGGTCTTCCGCTGGCTTACAGAAGGGGCAGGTCGTTTGTTGGAATTGCAGTCTGGCACCGTCGACGGTATCGATAACCCCAGCCCGGATGATTTCGAGACGATTCGCAATGATCCCAACCTCAATCTGATCGACCGCCCGGCCCTGAATGTATTCTACTTCGCCATGACAAACACCTTCGAACCCTTCGGCGATCCAACTGTACGTCGCGCCATTGCCATGGGAATCGATCGACAACGTGTTGTCGATATCTTCTACCCCCCTGGATCTGAGGTCGCCTCCCACTTCACGCCTTGCAGCATTCCCAATGGCTGTGTCGGTGATGAATGGTATGAATTTGATCCTGAAGGTGCCCGTAACCTACTGGCCGACGCCGGATATCCCGATGGATTCGATACCACCATTTTCTACCGCGACGTCTTCCGCAGTTACCTGCCGGAGCCCGGCCTGGTCGCCCAGGATCTGCAAGCGCAGTTGAAGGATCTGGGTATCAACGCTGAGATCGAGGTCATGGAATCAGGCGCTTTCATCGCCGAATCGACTGCCGGTAACCTGGATGGTTTCTACCTGCTGGGTTGGGGTGCTGACTATCCGCACGTCACCAACTTCCTGGACTTCCACTTCTCGGAGGCTAACCCACAGTTTGGTAACACACACCCTGAGATCTTCGAGCCTCTGCGTGCTGCCGCTCAGATCGCCGATCCGGCCGATGCTGAACCCCTGTACGTCGAAGCCAACAATGCCATTCGCGACCTCGTTCCCATGGTTCCGATCGCACATGGTGGCTCAGGAGTCGCCTATCTGGCCGACGTCGAGAACGCTCACGCCAGTCCACTAGGCAATGAGTACATGGCTGTTATGGTTCCAGGCGAACGCGAGCAGTTCGTATGGATGCAGAACGCCGAGCCCATCAGCATCTACTGCGGCGACGAAACCGATGGCGAATCACTGCGTGCCTGCGAGCAGGTCACCGAAGGGCTGTTGGCTTATGAAGTCGGCGGTGTGGCCGTACAACCTAACCTGGCCACCTCCTGTGAGCCCAACGAAGAACTGACCGAATGGACATGCTTCCTGCGCGAAGGTGTGAAGTTCCATGATGGTTCCGATTTTGATGCCACCGACGTTGTCGTATCGTGGGGCGCGGCCTGGGATGCTTCCAGCCCGTACCATGTCGGCAACACCGGCGCCTACGAGTACTTCTCGTACCTGTGGGGCCTGATCAACGCCGAATAATTTTTCGGACACCTATTCACTGACGTTAAGCACAAGGGGGCGCGGCCAGCCGCGCCCCCCTATTCATGTACGAGACGTGGTTTGCAGAGACCATTAAGGCATTTTCGGAAAAATAAATAAGCCCCCAATCCGAAAATGCCTATCGCGACTTCCGAAAAATGATAAAATCTTCCTCAATTATTTTTCGGAAGTCGCCTAACTCTGCGAACTACGTAATCCCTGATTCTCAGCGGAAGACACCATGGCCACCTACCTCATACGTCGCGTTCTTGCAGCCGTTCCCGTTCTCTTGGGAATTCTCATCGTCACCTTCATGATGGCGCGTATGATCCCCGGCGACCCCTGCAAGGCTATTTTGGGAGAGAAGGCGACTGTAGAGGTCTGTGAACGCTTTATGCGGGAAAAGGGCTTAGATCAACCCATTCCGGTGCAACTTGGCATCTATATGAAAGATGTGGCACAAGGGGATTTTGGGAATTCGATCCGTTTCAACCGTTCGGTGGTCGAGATTCTGGTGGAGCGATTGCCAATGACCATCGAATTGGGTATGTCGGCACTCCTTCTGGCGGTGATAGTGGGGATTCCCGCTGGTATCCTGTCGGCATTAAGGCGCAATTCCGCGGTCGATGTGGCAACGATGGTGGGGGCTAATATTGGGGTTAGTGTGCCCGTTTTCTGGTTGGGTTTGATGTTGGCGTATGTTTTTGCCCTTTTGCTCAAAGATACGCCCTTCTGGTTACCACCTACGGGCAGGTTAAGCGCCGGGCTGGTTGCCACTCCTTTTTTCGAAGTCTATAATCTCAGCGTGCCCGAGGGCTCGACCCGAGAATTAGTTTACGAATTTATTTCGAATTTCTATATCTTTAATTCGATTATCACCGGCAATTGGGAAGTATTGGCCGATGCCTCCAAGCATTTAATCCTTCCCACCCTGGCTCTGGCGACGATCCCACTGGCCATCATCGCTCGTATGACCCGCTCCAGCATGTTGGAGGTATCGGAACTGGATTTCGTGCGGACGGCTCGGGCCAAGGGGCTGAAAGATCGCAGTGTGGTCTTTCGACACTCGTTTCGTAACGCGCTCTTACCCATTGTCACGATTGTCGGGTTGCAGTTGGGTGTGCTATTTGGCGGTGCGATTCTCACCGAGACGATTTTTGGATTGGCGGGGGTGGGACGCATGCTGTTCGAGGCCATAACCGCCCGTGATTTCCCCGTCATTCAGGGATTCACATTGGTGATTGCCCTCGGTTATGTGGTCGTCAACCTGCTGGTTGATATCTCCTACGCCTTCATTGATCCACGCATTCGGCTCAGATAAAGACTCAAGACAGATTCACTTGCCAATTTGCTTCCTGAAATGACGGTAGAGTGCCTCAAATTATTGAATTCTCAGTCCTAAGAGTAATTGATTCGGCCATGATTGACACGAACCTGTACAAAAGTCAATCGCTGGCCTTAAGAGTTCATAAATGACTGACAAAACCGACGTCGCTGCAGAAAATATCTCCTTTAAGGGCCACGAAAGCCTCCTTCGTCAGCGTTTGCGGGTGCTTATTCGCCAGCGTTCGGCCATCATCGGTATGAGTATTATCGGGGTGCTGGTTGTGATCGCCCTCTTTGCACCTCAGATCGCACCCTATGAACCTGATGCTGTGTTGATCGGTAAAGAGAACGTCAAGAAACGCCAACCACCCTGTATCCATCTGTTAGGCTGTCCCGAAGACCAACCTCAACATATCATGGGCACAGACGGCAATGTACGCGACGTCTTCAGTCGTATTGTCTATGGTTCGCGCATTTCACTGATGGTGGGATTTGTAACTGTGACAATCGCCCTGACAGTGGGGGTCACCTTAGGGGCACTGGCGGGATATAGCGGCGGTTGGTCCGATAATGGGATTATGCGTGCGCTCGATGTGTTACTGGCCTTTCCGGCGTTATTGTTGGCCATTGCTATTGTGACGGTGCTGGGGCCGGGCTTGTCCAATGCCATGTTGGCCATCGCCATCGTCACCATCCCTGCCTATGCGCGCGTCATGCGTTCGGTGGTGATCTCGGCCAAGGAAGAGGAATATGTAACTGCGGCCCGTGTGATCGGTGTAAAACCCACCAACATACTCGCCCGCCACATCTTGCCGAACGCCATTTCACCCCTCTTGGTTCTCGCAACACTGGGCATCGGAACGGCGATCCTCGATGCCGCTGCCCTCTCATTTCTAGGACTGGGCGCTCAACCTCCGGCGCCTGAGTGGGGCGCGATGCTCAGTTCCGAGCGAAATCAGGTCTTTAGCGCACCTCATCTGGTGTTTTTCCCAGGATTGGCTATCGCCATCACGGTATTGGCATTCAATCTATTGGGCGATGGCTTGCGCGACGCACTGGATCCGCGCATGAAAAATCGCTAATGGACTATGAGTGGGAAGAATATGCTATACTCATGGGCATTAGAGTGACTCTCTCTTGATTATTCTATTTCACAACACATGAGGTAAACACACAATGTCTCGCAATGTAACCTTAGGAAATGCTCCTTTTTCAGAAGTGCTGGGTACTCCTGTAGCAGTGGGTGATAAGGCGCCTGCCGCCGCCGGACGTACCAACGGATTCAGCACCGACACTTTCGATGTCATCAAGGATACGGAAGGTAAAGTCCGCGTACTGAATTTTATCGCCAGTGTGAATACTGGTATCTGCGACGCTCAGACGAAGCGCTTCAATGAACATCTGTCACAACACGATCACGTAGCAGTTGTCACCATCAGCGCTGACCTGCCTTTCATGCAGGAAAAATGGTGTGCTGCGGAGGGATTAGAGGACGCCATTATGGTGTCTGATGCCTACGACATGTCCATTGCCAATGCTTATGGTACGTATATCCAGGCTATCCGTCTGGAGCAACGCGCCGTCGTGGTCGTCGATGCCGATGACATCGTGCAATATACCGAATACTGCCCTGAAGTCGGTATGCACCCTGATTATGATGCGGCCATTGCTGCTGTACATGCACTACTCTAACCTGTTGTATCGACCCCGGTTTCAGCGATGAGGCCGGGGTTTTTCGTATCCTGGATATCTCTCTGTAGAGGGGCCTGTCCCTCCCTATGCCCATACGTCGAGGAGAAACGCTATGAGCCTGTCCAACGAGCCCGGCCCCCAACCGGTTAATCTGATCCCCGACGACAAGGCTCGTAAGCATGGGCGCTTGGGATTAACACCTTCGTGGGAACACATCCCCTGGTGGGGCATTATCATAATCATCGTTGGTATTATCGTTGGCTATTCGACTCTGACCAATACTTACTATCAGGACGCTCTTTACTTTATTTTCGATTTACCCTGGAACAGAGATGTCGTCAAAAAGCTCGATGCCGACGATATCGGCGAGAATGGAGAATGGTCCTACACCTTTGGCAGACCGCTTGCACAGGGGACTTACATACTTTATGGCGAGTATTTCGACGAAGCAGATGAACTGATTGGCCAGAGCGTAACCTACGAAGTAGTCGTTCCCGAGGGTGTAGAACCTGGTGAGTCAGAACCGCTAACACCCGCCGACGCCGGCACAAAGATCATCCTGGATACCAGTACACCCACCATCGTCGACATCGCCCCGGCGGGAACCGCTGAAATACAGATCATCGATGATTTCATTGGGCAGCCGCTACGCATTGCCAAGCGTATCTGGCTGGCCAATGGTGTGATCCTAACGATAAAAGTCACGATCCTGTCCTTTGCGCTGGCCCTGGTTCTGGGGCTTGTCTTCGGTATCATGCGCGTATCCAGCGGTTCGCCAGATCTACGCATCGGTTTGCGCAGGCGTTTACTGATTGGTCTGCCGATCATCGCGCTCTTGCTGATATGGCAAACTGAATGGCGCCAACCAATACAGGCAGTGACTGTGGTGATTGCTGTCGAGGCGATCATGTTTTTGGCACCGGCGCTACCCTACACCATCGCCACACTCTATGTCGAGATCGTGCGCGGCGTACCCATGTTAGTGATCATCCTCTACATGGGGTTCGCGGTGACACCCACCGTGCGTGATGCCTCCGGCGGTGCGGTCAATCTGAGGGGTCTGCCCGCAGCTGTCATCGGATTGGGCTTTGGCTACGGGGCGTATCTGGCCGAGGTTTTTCGGGCCGGGATTCAGTCGATCTCCCATGGACAGATGGAGGCGGCCCGTTCTTTGGGCATGAATTACTATCAGGCTATGCGCTTTGTAATCCTGCCACAGGCCGTGCGTTTGATTATGCCACCCTTGGGCAATGATTTCATCGCCATGCTCAAAGACTCCTCTCTGGTATCGGTTATCGCCATGCCCGAGGTATTGCAGCAAGGGCGTTTGTGGATTTCGCGAAACTTCCGCGCCTTCGAGGGCTTCAATTCGGTGATGATGGTGTATTTGGTCATGACTTTGCTGCTCTCACTGCTTGTACGTAGCATCGAACGGCGAGCGCAGTTGCCCGGAGAGGACTAAAAGCAGAGGTTAGAGATTGGAAATCAGAGAACACGTTCACCGTCCGATATCCGCATGTCTGAACAACGAGTAGCTTTCGATGCAGAGGACACCTTTACCTTTTGATTTGTTTTTAAATGCTCCTAAACAACACCCGCTTCGTTTCTCCAGCGCCGGTGCTGATCTCGCCGGTCAGATCTATCTCGGAACAGGTGCTGGACCCCGACCGACCTGCATTTTGTTGCACGGGATACCAGGTATCGAGAAGAACTTCGATGTCGCCGAGGCATTGAGCGAGCGCGGCTGGAATGCCGTGATCTGGAGCCCGCGCGGCGCTGGGGGAAGTGGTGGAGATTATACCATTGCCGGTGCTGTTGATGATTTAGCAGAATTGGTGCGGTTTTTACGGGCGGATCAATGGCCTATCGATTGGAACCGCATCGCTCTTTTGGGCTACAGTCTGGGAGGCGCACAGGTGGTGCAATTTACCTACCGGGATGCGGCTCTGGCGGCGGCCCTCGTGCTCATCGCTCCGGTTGCCGATTTCCTGGAGATGTCCATGTCCGCAGAGTTTGCGCAGAGGTGCAGCGCCGACTTGAACGGTATCACGGCAGATGCACTACAGAGAAGTTGGATGCAACAGGCTTGGGAGCATAATCCCGTCGATCTCATCGCTGAATTGAGTCAGTCTTTGCTGGTCGTGCGTGGCGGCGCCGACGAAGATGTACCCGGTTACGTTGTCGAAAGTCTGGTCGAGGCAGCACAAGAGGTCGTGTATCACACCATTCCCGATGCAGACCATGCATTTCACGGGCATCGTCCCGCCCTGATAGAGGCTATCGCCTCTTGGTTGGAGACTACTTTGGGCGTATGAAACAATCTCCGGGAATCAAAGTGGGGCGGGCGTTGTTGCATTTTCTGATACTGGTGATCCTGATCAGATTGGTGCGTGATACCAGCGTACGTATGATGTTCCCTTTCCTGCCGGTTTATGCACAGGGTTTGGGCATTACACTCACTGCCATAGGGCTTTTGATGACGGTACGAACGGCACTGGTCGTGTCGGCCCCCTACTTCGGTAGCATCGCCGATCGCCGAGGATCGCATCGACTTCTCGTTTTCGGTTATCTTTTACTGGCTGCTGGGCTGCTTGGCTTCAGCTTTTCACAAGGTTTTGTCAGTGCACTTCTTGCAATCATCTTGCTTGGCGTTGCCGATGCCATCATCGTGTCGCTGGCACAGGCTTATGTGAGTGTGCACTCACCACCTGAATTGCGAGGGCGTTCCCTGGTCACGGTCGAGTATAGTTGGGCGATCACGGGGATCGTGATCCTGCCTGTCTTGGGATGGCTGATCGATGTCGGTGGCTGGCGACTCCCCTTCCAACTGCTAAGCATCTGTGCTGTCGGCGCCACCTTGCTCTTGGTGTTTGTGTTACCGGCTGACCCGCCGCACCATGCTCCCAAACCGTTATCTCTTGGGCGACAAGCAACGATCATCCTGCATGATCGCAGTGCCGCTGCGACGTTGCTGGTGAATGCAGCGATCTTCATGGCGGCCGAGACCATTTTCGTGATCTGGGGTACACATCTAACGCAGAATTTCAGCTTAGGACCGGCAACGATCGGTCTGGTTGCATCTCTGATCGGCATGGGCGAATTGGGTGGAGCCATCATCTCAAGTCTTCTTATCGACAGGACGGGTAAGCGCCTGGGTGTGCTCGCAGGGATTCTGGTTTTTTTGACGATACTCGCTCTTTTCCCCATACTCAATCAGTCGGTAATCCCTTTGATCGCCGGCATCGTGCTCGCCTCACTGTGCCTCGAATATATCATTGTCAGTATGATCCCTCTTATCAGCCAGCAACGCCCTGGCAGTCGGGCGACGATGTTGGCCATGGGGGCCATGCTGGGCGCGGTCAGTCGCGCTTTTACAGATTCAGTTGCGCTTTACTTGTTCGAGAATCTCGATTTTCTTGCCAATATTCTCTATGCATTCTTATCTTTGCTGGTGGCTTTGTGGGTGCTGTGGCGCTGGGTGGATGAGCGACAAGAGGTGTGAAGTAGGGGCACACCCCGCGCGATCGCCCCGAGGCTTACTAACGAAATGCACCTTACATCAGCCTGATTTTGCAGCATTTCGCTAGCTGACGTATGCTAACATAATGCAAACAGACACATCTATCCGTTCGCTCGTGCGTTCCGCCTTGGCTGGCCATTCACCGCAACGCTTGCTTTGCGGCGAATTGATTCTTGAACCCGACCTGGTGCGGGAATCTGTTGGTTTGCAGCCCGACGCCTCAGTGCCCCTCCCCGCCGAACAAGCGCTGCTCGAACGCTGGGGCCACGATGTGGTGACAATATCCTTTTCGCATGGCTGGGGAGCGACGCAACAGCCCGATAAAGGCGATTCCCTCTTCCGTCTCTCCTACTGGCAGGAGCAAAGTGAACTGTTCGTCCTCGCATTGGTGGATGGCCCATTTAGTGTGCTGGCAAAAGCCTGGAGCTGGCAGGATGCTCTGGTACGAATAAGCAAAGGTGACCCTGAAGTCGAGACGATAATGGCAGACGCAGTGATGGACTTGGATGAACTGTTGACAGAGGTGGCCGATGCGGGTGCTGACGGCATCATCATCGGCGAGGATATCGCCTTTCGCCGTGGTCCCTACGTGCGGCCCGAGCAACTGCGACGCTACTATTTTCCTTACCTCACTCTGCTGGTTCTCAGCGCCCAAGAACACAACCTACCGGTGATCTTTCACTCAGACGGCAACCTTTGGCCTATTTGGGATGATCTACTCAAGACAGATATCGATGGGATTCAGGGACTAGATCCGTACTCGGCCATGTCGATGGCATTGGCAAGGGAACGTAGCAGCCCCACGCTTTGCTTGTGGGGCAATCTGGATCTGGGATGGCTGGCCCAACCTCGCCAGGAACAGGCTTACAGAGCCTATCTGCAAGAGTTATTGGAGCCTCTGGCCGGTACTCCGACCATCTTCGGAACGTGTAGTGGTCTGGCGCCGGGTATCCCACTTGAGCATCTTGACAGGCTGTATCAAGCGGCTCATACGCTCGATTGGAATTCGTCAGTTTCAAAGCGCATCGAATCGCGCCCTGTGGGGTTATAACAGACGGTTGCAAATACATATTTTGATGTACGGAGTTTTTTCATGCCCTGGATTGCTTACTTTCTTGCCGCGATAATCGGCTATCTTTTTGGCAGCTTCCCTTCTGGATATATCCTCGCACGTTTACGCGGCGTAGATATCACGAAGCAAGGGAGTGGACGTACTGGTGGGACAAATGTCTTCCGTGCTTTGGGGCCGAAGTTTGGTTTGCTGACAGGTTTTTTCGATATTCTCAAAGGTATTTTGGCCGTACTTATCGCTCGTTGGCTATTTGGCGACGAATACGCCGCGGCACTTGCGGGCGCTTTTGCGGTTCTGGGACATAACTGGTCCATATTTTTGGGCTTTCGCGGTGGCGCCGGCGGAGGCACAGCAGCAGGGGCGCTGCTAGCTCTGAACCCGATTGCCGGCCTTATCCTGATTCCGATATTCTTTGCCATTTTGGCAATAGGCCGCTATGCATCGATTGCGACCTTAAGCGTCGGTCTGGGGGCAGTGCTGATCCTCACCGCATTTTGGCTGCTCCATTTTCAGACACCATTCGGGCATGTATTGTTCGCTTTACTGATCTCCGGCGCCATGGTCTGGGCTTTGCGTCCCAATATTGTGCGGCTTATATCTGGTACGGAACGGCGTATCACATTGAACAGACCCTAGCCCGAGATAGCCATCGGATCAGGGGTGTGTTCGGGTTATGAAAATCCTCATCATCGGCGCGGGGGCGATCGGGTGCATGCTGGCGGCTCGTTTGGCTGGTGTTGGTCATGAGGTCACGCTGGCTGCCAGGCCAAAGACCGCCCGCCAGATCATCGAGAACGGACTGCGGTTGATAGAGAGTGATGGTCGGGTTCAGGTCGCAAAGGTCGAGGTCACGCCGGGCATTGGTGAGGCGCTTACCGGCGCATCCCCATATGATCTCGCGGTCATAGCGGTCAAAGCCTACCATACTGAAACAGTCGGCAGAGAGCTGAAACAGTGTTGGCAGGCCGGTTGCCCTGTCTTAACCGTCCAGAATGGTGTGGGAAATGAGGAGATATTGGCCGCCCATCTGGCAGGGGTACCAATCCTGGCCGGGATCCTTACAACCCCCGTCGAGGTGCTGGAACCCGGCCATGTTCGCATTGCCCGACCTTCGTTCCGCTTCGCCGTCGCCCCCGGACCCGATGCCGGTGGGGTCGGAATAAATGCCACGTTGTTCGAGGGGGCCGGCTTCAAAGTTCAGCGATTTAGCGATTATCGAGCCCTCAAGTGGACGAAACTGTTGATGAACATCCTCGCCAACGCACAGGCAGCTATTTTGCGCTACACACCTGCCCAGATATTCTCCGATAAAAAACTTGGCAACCTCGAAATAACAGCCTGGCGGGAGACATTGGCGGTCATGCAAAGGCTTGGCGTACGTCCCTTGCCACTTGCCGGTTATCCCTTACCCATGCTGGCGCCCCTCATACAGCGACTCCCTCTCGATATCGTGCGGCCGGTCCTGGGCCGGTTTATCGCAGGTGGCCGGGGTAGCAAGATGCCCTCGCTCTACTATGATCTTTATCCACAACTAAGCCCACCCTCTGAGATCGAATGGTTGAATGGCGCTGTGACTAAAGCTGCACGGCAACTTGGATTAGCGGTTCCTGTCAACGAGACATTTAACAGCGTGTTCTCAGATATTCTGGCCGGTCGCAGCCAGCCTTCCGATTGGGCGAACCAACCTCAGCGATTGTTAGATGCCGTAGCGGAGAACGAAAGAGCATGATTTCCCAAGATCTTCAGAAAGTGCGATTGCGGCAGCGCGCCGCTTTTACATCGGTAGGCGTAGGAGTATTCCTGCTTGTTGTCAAACTGGCAGCCTATTATCTCACGGGCTCAAATGCCATTCTTTCCGATGCCTTGGAAAGCATTGTCAACGTCGTCGCCAGTGGCTTTGCCCTGTTTGCGATCTTGCGCAGTTCACGCCCACCTGACCGCAGTTATCCTTATGGTTACGGCAAAATCGAACTCTTTTCAGCCGGGTTTGAAGGAGCGTTGGTGATCATCGCTGCGTTGGGGATCCTCTGGATATCGATCCCCTCTTATTTTGATCCCCAACCTCTAACCCAACTCGATATCGGTTTGGCCCTGATCCTGTTTAGTGGTGGTATCAATTATCTGCTTGGTCTGTATCTCATTCGCACCGGGCGCAATGCTCGATCCGACGCCCTCGTTGCCGACGGCCATCACGTACAGTCTGATTCATACACCACATTCGGCGTAATCGTGGGCTTGGCGTTGGTATGGCTGACCGGTTGGGCCTGGCTCGATCCGCTGATCGCCTGCCTCGTGGCACTTAATCTCCTCCGTATTGGTGCGAAAATCATGTTTTCCTCTTCGACCGGGCTCCTGGATAAAACAGATCCAGAGTTTATGGCAAAGCTCGTCGAGGGTCTGCAAACTTTGCGGCAGCCGGGTTGGATCGCTCCACATCGTCTACGCTCCTGGCGCAGTGGCGCTCTGCGTTACATTGACATGCATCTCGTTGTGCCGAGCTGGTGGGAACTCAGCACCGTTCATCAAACCCAGAACGAGATCGAGGCGCGACTGTTTGAGACGTTGGATGAACAGGGACAGATCATCATTCATGTCGATCCTTGTATGCCTGATTATTGTTCGATGTGCGCCGTGCAGACGTGCCCCATCAGGACCGAATCCCACACGGAAGAGCTGCGTTGGACCGTGGAAACACTCACTTCTGGCCCACCGCACCCGCTACACTACGATGAAAGGGAAGGATAGTGCACTGAGTACTGAGTTCTAATGGAGCGCTTACGTTGTTCCAATGCAGATGCAACAGCTATCAGTTAGTCTATGAGGTGTATTGTTGTTGTACCGGCCTTATCCCGAAGTGATCGATGTAACCCAGGCTGGTGAACACTCATCTTAGGGACATGTAAGTGCACCGCAGCATCACGAATCGAATGAAGAGGATTTCATCTATGGCTTTTAACACCCCGATCCACACCAACCTCCAGAGTATCGACCGCGTTCTAAACGCCGGATTGCCAGTCGTACTGGTTTTTTGGCGTGACAACTGTTCTCCTTGCCGGCGATTGCACCCGACCTTGAAGCGGTTGGCCGAAGATTACGCCGGCGAAATTCTGTTTGCCAAAGTCGATGTCGATACCCAGCCTGAATTAGCTGAAAGATATCGGATCTCCCAACTGCCGGGATTGGTGTTTGTAAAAAATGGCGAAACCGAGGAAACCGCGTATGGCGCTGCTGCTGAAGCTGATCTAAGACAGTGGTGTGACTATTTGATAAATGGAGGCACTCGCCCAGCACCACTCAGTGGCCCCAGCGAGGGCTACCGCAGCAGTGCACCACCGACTGCACCTGCCTCAAACGCTTCTGCTCAACCCGCCCAGACAGGTGGCAAACCCATCCAACTCACCGACGCCAATTTCGACCAGACCATCAATGGCGACCAACCGGTACTTGTCGATTTTTGGGCGCCGTGGTGTGGCCCCTGCCATATGGTTGCCCCCACCGTGGAGTCACTGGCTCGGGAGTTTGATGGGAAACTGGTTGTGGGTAAAGTCAATGTCGACGAGAATCAGCGCACCTCCTCTCGCTATGGCATTATGAGCATTCCCACATTGATGATTTTCAAGAATGGCAAAGCGGTGGATACGGTGGTCGGCGCATTGCCGGAACATGTGCTACGGGCGCGTGTCCTGCCACATGTATGAAAATCAAAAGGCAAAAGGCAAAAGGCAAAAAGCAAAAGTATTGGCCGCTGTTTTGAAAATCGGAAGGGGAGGTGTCAGTCTGAGATTCGGCCCGCATGGCAATCTTCAACATCTTAAGTCGTCTTCTCGTCAGCTAATACCCACGATAACATCACTCAGATCGAGATGGGGCGGGTTGAGCACCAAAATGGAGGGTAGGTCAGATAAAGATGGTATAGCCCGGCCCACATCATCAAGTCATCATCATCGCCGAGTTCTCCATTCTGATAACGCCGATAAAATTCAATGGTTGAATAACCATAACGGCGTTCATAGGTACGAAGGTCATCACTAAGCCCATCAAAGCTCAATCGCTGTGGCTTGAACATGGTTCACCTCTATCAGAATTCTACATTGCGGTATGAGGCATGTCAACTAGAGTTAAGTATGAGCCCTGTTGAGGAACACACTACAAAATCGGCCAGTTCAAATTGCCGCCAAAAGGGATATGGTTCCAAGTTTTGTAGATGGGCGACGTAAAGAGTGATGACGGTGCCATGGGCGACGATAGCGACGGTCTGCCCGGGATGGGCGGTAAGCACGACGTCTACGGCGGTGGCGAAGCGCTCGTGCGCCCGATCGGCGGTTTCTTCGCCGAAGACGAGTTCGTCGGGTTCCACACTGGCGACGATTACATCCGGGGCGTACTTGGCCAGGCACAGGGCCAATTGCAGGCTTTGTTTTCGCCCGATCTCGGCAAGTCGCCACTGTCTGGACGGAACAGCGGGATCGAGAATAGGTTGGGCGTGTTTGATGAGAATAAGCTTGGACATGGCAGCATTCTCGCGTCAAACCACAGAGTTTGCCAGATAAGCGGCGGGGAGACTAGACTGGATTTGTTAGCCGTTAGCCGTTAGCCGTTAGCCGTTAGCCGTTAGCCGTTAGTTGTTGGCGCCATGCGAACATGATCTACTCGAACTCCCAACAGCACATCACCCCCTCACCTTGCCACCGTATCACCCAACCATCCCGTGTCCCCCACCCTCATCACCAATCCCACCACCTTCGACGCCGCCCTGCGACGCTTGGCGCGCGCGCACGTATTGCAGACCAGCCACTGGGCCGCGCTCAAGGCTCCGACCTGGTCTTCTGAACACTACCTGTGGGGCAGCCCCGAACAGCCGGATAGTGCCGCCACGATTTTGACGCGTCGCCTGGGCCGCTTACCCATACGCATCCAATATGTGCCAAAAGGCCCTGTAACTACTGACCCAGGTCAATGGCAAGATCGTCTGTCGTGGTTGGAGCAACATGCCGCAAGCTCTGGGGCGTTGTTCATCAAGATCGATCCTGATATCGATGAGGAAAGCGAAATCGGCCAGCACGTGGTTGGCAACCTGGGGCGGCGGGGATGGGTGTTCAGCCGGGAGCAAATCCAGTTCCGCAGCACGGTGGTATCTGATCTATCGGCAGAGGAAGACGTTCTGTTGGCAGAGATGAAACAGAAGACCCGATATAACATCCGTCTGGCCGGACGCAAGGGCGTGCAAGTACGAATCAGCGATGACTATGTCACCTTCTATCAGCTTTACGCTCAAACCGCGGCCCGCGATGGTTTTTTGATCCGGCCTCAAGACTATTATCAGACGGTAATGCCACGTATGCAGGGAAATGGTCTGGGTCAACTTTTGTTAGCGGAGGTTGAAGGAGAAGCTGTGGCCGGTCTGTTCCTCTTTCGTTTGGGAGCGACAGCCTGGTACTTCTATGGCGCTTCCTCCAACGCACATCGCAAACTCATGCCCAACTACCTCTTGCAGTGGGAGGCTATGCGTTGGGCCAAAGATCATGGTTGTAGCAGGTACGATTGGTGGGGTGCACCTGACGAACGAGTCGAGACTGATCCCATGTGGGGAGTGTATCGCTTCAAGGAGGGCTTCGGTGGCAGGTATAGGCGTTGGATCGGTGCCTGGGATTACGCACCTCGGCCAAGATTGTATTATTACTACACGCAAATGATGCCAAAAGTGTTACACGCCATGCGGCGGAGAGCATAGACTTGGAGATTTGTTAAAATCAATGTCCGATTACCAGCAGATGTATGATCGTATGGCGCCCTTTTACGGCATTTTCTGGCAGTGGGTGAAACCCTGGTATCGCTACACAATGGCTGTGTTACCGGAACTGCCTGAAGGTGGATCACAGTATTGGAGATAGGGCCGGGTCCCGGTGTGCTACACGAGCAGTTGGTGGATAGATATGCGCTTGTGGTTGGATTTGATCTATCACGGGGGATGTTAGGCAAGACCCAAGAGAGGCTAAGTCAGATGGGAAAATTCGCACGCTTAGTTCAGGGAGACGCCATCAGATTGCCATTCGCCACCGCCTGCTTCAATGCCCTGACCATGACATTTGTCTTCAGCGCGATCCCCGATGGCCCCACTGCTATGTCCGAGTTCTATCGTGTGCTACGACCGGGTGGTGTTTTGGCTCTGGTCGATGCCGGTGAGCCGGACAGCAAGAACCGCCCAGGGATGTGGTTGGCCCGTGCCTGGGAGCTATTTGGCGACTTTATGCGCGAAGAAGCGGCCCTGATGCAAGCGGCAGGATTCGCTATGCGCAAAAGAAAGCAATTCGGCGCCTTCGACAGCATTCGGCTTGTGGTCGGACAAAAACCATTGGACGACTAATATCTCGGCCATCCCCAGCTTGAGCCAATTCATCCCGGCGGGATCCAAGCCCAGGCCAAAAATCGGAAGCGCCATGATCCTGGGCATGTTGGCAGGACGTCTGGAGATACTGCCCTTGTTAGTGTTCTTCAATCCCGCTGTCTGACGGCGCTAGAGCATCGATCTTGTAGGTCGGCTGCCATACTCACGATAGGCCCTGTGGTATAATCAGATGTTTTTAAAGACAGCGGCACAGAGTCATTTGGCGCTTTCAGGTCTTGTGCGGCCCTGCAAGACGGGTGTGTTATGTTTGCACAAACACCAAGTAACACGCATTCAAGTCATATACTTCGCTCCGAGAACGAATCCGACAAACGTTGTCACAGACGCAATGTGCTTGCTGTGTACATGGATCGTTGCCTTAGGAATGGGAAGCGGACAACCTGAGCATTTCGCAGCCGAATTCCCAGTAAAATCGCACTTCAAATGCGCAAGTTAATGAGTTCCCATTCCTTAGGAACCGAAAATAAATAACCGCTACGTTTTGACGGCATTATGTACGACGAATAAGGGTCAATGTGTGAAAGTTTTTCTTTTTTGAGTCCTTGGCTAGTGATATGCTTCTGGCTTGTATTGGGCCTGCAGTAACATTTTCCAATGCACCGCCAACTGAAATGCTTTGACCCGGTCCAACTTCACCCGTAAGTACGCCTTGGCTTGTCGAATTCAATCCACTAGGTACTGCCGGAAAGTTGA
>JAAENG010000362.1 GCA_024224665.1 Chloroflexota bacterium
CTCAATCGTCATTTCTGTGTCCATGAGCATGGCTTATCACATTCTTGCTTTTCGTCCAAATTTTGAGCGAACCCAGAGGTTCTATTTGATACATTCCAGACTATTTGTTTTGCTATCGGACACTATTCCGTTGTGTCACCCTGAGCGAGTCAAACACGCAACCCCCACGAACATACAACGGCAGCGAAGGGTCTCGCCATACAAGTAACGTGAGATTCTTCGCTTGAATTAACCCCTTGATGAACTTTTTCGCTGATAACGATGCACGATTCGATGCGTACTGGCTTCGAGAACCCGCTCAGACCTGTCCTGAGCCTGTAGAAGGAATGACAGTTAAGAAAGTGTCCGGTAGAGAACCATTTGTAATGATTTTATGGATGCCAATTTGTACAAATGAAATAGATTCTTCAGTCGAGACGAAGCACTACGCACTACGCAACACGCACCACGTGCCTCTCACAACGAATTACCCAAAAATAGTAACTAACCCCAAAATCCGGAGGAAACCTAATGACCAGAGTAGCTACCGATATTAGTGGGACCTTCACCGACCTGGTCTGTGTCAAAACAGATGGCTCGGTGAGCACGGCCAAGAGTCACAGCACGCCCGACCAATTTGAACAGGGCGTTATGGATGTGATCGAAGCCGCTCAACTCACCCCAAACGAGTTTATCTCCTTTGTGCATGGCGCCACCATCGTCATCAATGCCATTACCGAGAGAAAGGGGGCCAAAACAGCACTGATTACTAGTGAGGGCTTCCGTGATGTGTTGGAGATCGGCCGCGGTAATCGCCCTGACTACTTCAATCTCGAATATAACAAGCCTGCGCCCTTTGTGAGCCGCTATCTCCGACGCGAAGTGTCGGGCCGCATTAATTATAAAGGTGTAGAGAGCGCCCCGCTCGATCTATCCGTTCTCCCGGCCATCCTCGATGATTTCCGGGCTGAGGGCGTCGAGGCTGTCGCCGTCTGCCTGCTTAATTCCTACGCCAATTCGGCGCACGAGGAGGGGGTTATCGCCCAGATCAAGGCGCTGTGGCCCGAGATCTCGGCCGTGGCCTCTTACCAGATTACCCGTGAGTGGCGCGAGTACGAGCGCTCCAGTACGGCTGTGCTATCCGCTTACGTGCAACCGATCGCGCATCGTTATCTAGACGACCTCACCGGCCGCTTGAGGGATGGGGGCATGACCTGCACGCCCTACATCATGCAATCAAACTGCGGCATTGACACCATCAAAAACACCCGCGAGATCCCCATTACCATGGTCGAGTCGGGTCCTGCCAGCGGCGTGTGGGGAGCGGCGATACTGGGGCGGCTGATTGGCGAGAGGGAGGTGATCGCCCTGGACATCGGCGGCACGACAGCCAAGTGCGGCCTGATCACCGGCGGCGAGGTCAAGCTGAACACCAACTACATGGTCGAGCAGACCGATGTGTCTGCCGGATACCCCGTTATGGTGCCTGTCGTCGATCTGGTCGAGATTGGCCAGGGGGGTGGGTCCATCGCTTGGGTGGATGAATTCCGCAGACTGCATGTGGGCCCTCAGAGCGCCGGGGCGGTACCAGTACCTGTCTCCTACGGCATTGGTGGCGCCGAGGCTACGACCACTGATGCAAATCTGGCCCTGGGTTGCATCAATCCCGACTATTTCTGTGCAGGCACGATCACTGCGGATATGGAGGCTGTCGAATCAGCGTTGGACAAGCTGGCGGGTACGCTCGACATCAGCAAACAGCAGGCCGCGCGCGGCATCGTGCGTCTGGCCAATAACAATATGGTCAACGCCATCAAGCTGATCTCGGTCAATCGTGGCCACGACCCGCGTGACTTCACACTCATCGCCTTTGGCGGCGGCGGCGGCATGCACGCTTGCGAACTGGCAAAAGAATTAGGTATCAAGAAGGTGGTCATCCCCAACATGTCGGGCGTCTTCTCGGCCTGGGGCATGCTACTTAGCGACCTGCGCCGCGACTATCTGCAAACCCAGATCGTCGAATTGACAGCGCCCGACGCCGTCCAACAACTGAATGATGTCTTTGCCGCCCTGGAAGAACAAGCCTATCTGGAATATGAAGAAGAGAATATCGATCGCTCACGAGTGCGGTTTATGCGGTACGGGCGGTTCCGTTACCAGAACCAGGAACATTCTACCGAGATCGATCTGCCCAATGGCCCGATTTCGGACGAACTGATGGGCGAGATCGGCGAACATATCCAGGTCAACTACGAACGTGAATATACCTATCGTCTGCCGGCGCCCGTCGAGCTTGTCACCTATCATTTGATCGCAATGGCCGAAGTCGATAAACTTCAGCCGCATAAGCTGCCTGTGGGCAATGGCGATGTCGAAAGCGCCATCAAAGGGCAACGCCAGGTGGACTATTTGGAGGCTGGCATTCACACGGCAACTGTTTACGATGGCGATGCCCTTACGACCGGCATGCGTTTCGTGGGACCTGCCATCATCGAAGAGGCCGAAGCAACGGTCGTGATCCCGCCCACCATGCCCTGCGAAGTGGACGAATACGGCAATTACCGGATTACAACGGCTTAGCAATCATGCGTTGACACCACAGCAAAAATAAGGCCCTGTGGTGGCAGGTTGCAAGTGGCAGGTCGCAGGTACATTTTCGGCTTGCAGACAAGTTTGACCCTTGTCACTTGCCGTAAATATCGACAAATCCCGTCGAGAATGGCGCTGTGAGCGCCTCAGGAGACACACTATGACGAAGCATTATGATCCGATTACCCTGGAAATCATCCAGAATTCCTTGCAAGCTGCTGCCGATGAGATGTTCGCAGCGATGCGCCGCACCGCCATGAGCGCCATCATCTACGAAGTGTTGGATACGGGCACCGGTATCACCGATCGCTATGGCGAATTGGCCGGTTCCGGCGCCGGCATCCCCGCCTTTGTGGGTGTGCTCGACAAGACGGTCAAGCAGAACATGGCAAAGTTTGATAAACCTGGAGACATCGAGCCCGGGGATGTCTTCATCACCAACGATCCTTACAACGGTGGCGTCACCCATCTCAACGACATGGTGCTGACCATGCCCGTTTTTGCCGACGGCGAGATCGTGGCCAGGACAGCCAACATCGCCCACTGGAATGACGTCGGTGGCATGGTACCCGGCAGTATGTCCACCGAAGCAGTCGAGATCTTTCAAGAGGGTATGATCTACCCCGGTGTCAAACTGATCTCGCGCGGCCAGCCGATCCAGGGGGTGTTTGATATCTTAACTGCCAATTGCCGCATGCCCGATTTCCTGACCGGCGATCTGTGGGCCGGTGTCGCTTCGGTACGCGTTGGCGAACGACGGGTGCTGGAGATCGTGAATAAATATGGCAAAGATGTCTTCCTTCATGCCGTTGAGCAGTACATGGATTATGGCGAACGAGTGAGTCTTAACGCCTTAAAAGAATTGCCAAACGGTATCTACACATTGGCAGAGGAACAAGACAGCGGGCAGGTCTACAAAGTCATGGTCGAGATCAAAGATGATGAGTTCATCGTCGACCTGCGTGATAATCCCGACCAGGATCCTGGACCATTCAACATGAGCGCAGATGATGCCATCGTGGCCGCCCAGATCGCATTCAAAAATGTGACATCGCCGGATCGTATCGCCAATGGTGGCACCTTCCGCCCCTTGAAAGTACTGCTGCGTCATGGCAGTGTCTTTAATCCCAAATACCCGGCGGCCATGGGCATTTATTGTGAGATCAGTATTCGCCTGCACGACTTGATCATGCGTTGTCTGGCACAGCACATGCCCGAGCGTTTGCCCGCCGGTAGCTTCGCCTCGATCTGTGGTACGTTGTTCGGCGGCATCCATCCCGACCAGGCCGCCCCTACGCTGTGATCGAACCGGAACTGGGGGGCTGGGGTGGTTCTGCGCTGTCAGATGGCAGGCCGGGCCAGTTCTCTGCCTTCCACGATGAGACTTACAATTGTCCAGCTGAGATTGCCGAGGCTCGCTATGGTGTGACCGTCGACTATCTCAGCTTCCACGATGATGAGGGTGGCGCCGGACTGCATCGAGGTGGCAAAGGCGTTCGCATCGACTATCGTATCCGCTCCGACAATGCCTGGCTAACAGTGGCATACACCCGAGACAGAGTACCGCCATGGCCATTGAATGGAGGACAACAGGGCTCACCCAACCACATCATCATCCGCCGAGCCAGTGGCGAACGAGAGCGTTATGCGGTGGTTAGCGGCCTCACCCTCAACACCGACGATGTGATCCAAGTGATGACCGGTACCGGTGCGGGCTGGGGTGATCCCCTGCAACGTGACCGGGCCTTGGTTGCAGAAGACCGGAGAAATGGTTACATTTCGGAGGAACAGGCAAAGGAGCATTACGGTGTCGTCGAACACTGACACGGCTGAAATCGTGGAACTCATCGGCGGCAGGAAGTATTAGCGAGTATTAAAACCCGATACTGACTCTCCACGTCGGGATCAGGTTCTCAATGATCAAATCTGTGCTATAATTCGTACTGATGCGTATCGATACATAACGTTGCGCAATCAAATCAGTACGGAGAAAGCCCATGACACATCAAGTTGTTATAACTGCCACAGAAGGCCATCGTTCATTTGGCAAACTGCTTAAGCGCGTATTTGGTTCAGACGAACATTTGATCGTGGAGCGGGATGGTTATCCGGTAGCTGTATTACTTTCTTACCAGGAATATGAATTGCTGCGCAGGACGCAAGCGATTGAATCTTTTGAACAATTCAGTCATGCTTTCGGTCGAGAAATCGAGCGGCAAAACTTGAGTGAGGAAGATTTGATCAATGACTTGAAGCAAGCGAGACAGGAGATTTTCAGGGAACAGTATGGCGACCTTTCCCCGTAGTCAGCTGCGCGTCATGGTTGACACAACCATACTCGTTGCCGGTAGTGGTTGGCCGCGCTGGCCCTACGAAGTCCTCCGATCAGGACCAAATGGTGAGTGCGTTCTAGTGCTCTCGCCTTATGTGATCTACGAAGCCAGGCGAGTTTTGAGCAAGCGATTCCCACAGTTTTTAACACGTTTCGAAAGGTATGTCGCCGCAACTGAGTTTGAGCTTATTGCTGATCCAACTGTAGAGGAGGTCGCCCTTAACCTCAAACTAATGCGCGATGAAAGCGATGTCCCTATCGCGTTGGCGGCGATCAACGCTGGCGTCGACTATTTTGTTAGTGAAGATAAGGACTTCACCGCCAGGGATGAGACAACCGTTCGACTCCATCAACGACTCAATGTGCGTTTGTCCGGTACATTTTTGAGGGAGGTTTTAGGTTGGTCCAGCGACGAACTTGAACAAGTTCGACAGCGAACGTGGTCTGATGTCGTAGATATGGACTAGCTACAAATCTTTCACAACGCCAACACAAAAATGACTCAAGGACCGAATCATGAATGAACTCGATATGCGCATAGCGGGCCTACGCGCCAATATGGCATCCGCCGGCATCGATCTGGTTGCCATCGGCCCCACTGCCAACATGCGTTACCTCGCCGGATATGCCTCACATGCCGATGAGCGCCTTTGCCTGGTGCTCGTCACGGCAGAAGATGTAAAAGCAGTGGTCCCAGCACTCAATGCCGATGATTGGGTGGCGCATTCAGCCATTCCCCCTATTACCTGGGGTGATAGTGATGGCCCGGCCAAGGCTCTGGGATCGGCCTTGCCATCGGCAGCCCTGCGGCAAATTGCTGTAGATGGCGCCATGCGAGCAGATTTTTTGCTGATGCTCATGGACGCGGCACGTGCTGAAGCGACAACCCCGGCCGAAGCTCTGATTGCACCTCTACGGACGCGTAAATCCGCCGCTGAAATCGAGGCGTTGCAGAAGGCAGCCGATCAGGCCGATCGGGCAATGCAGTCTGTCATAGACGCATGCCAACTTGACGTCACCGAGGCCGAGTTGACCTGGGTGGCGGAGACAGCATTCCGCCAGGGAGGTGCAGATAAGGTCGAGTTCACACTGATCGCTTCGGGACCAAACGGCGCTTTTCCCCACCATCACAGTGGCCCCCGGAAATTGCAGTCGGGCGACAGTGTCATTATCGACATCGGTGCTTCGTTGAACGACTATAAATCGGACATTACCCGTACGATCTTTTTAGGCGAACCTTCTCAAGCGTTTCTGGCAGCTTACGATGCTGTTAAGGCAGCGAATCAGGCAGGGCGTGAGGCTGTGAAACCAGGGGTATCTGCGCAAGAGGTTGATCGTGCAACGCGCGGCACCATTCAAGCACATGGTCTTGCCGACTACTTCATCCATCGCACTGGACACGGCCTAGGCCTTGAAGTGCATGAACCGCCCTGGATCATGGAAAGAAACGACGAGTTGCTGGTGGAGGACATGGTTTTCAGTGTGGAACCTGGCATCTATATGACCGGGCAATTCGGCGTACGAGTCGAGGATATCGTCGTCGTCACCCACACGGGCGTGCACTCGCTGACCAGTTCTGATCGTGGTCTGGTTATCAAGTAGTTAGGTTGCTAGAGATGTGTCGCTCACTGCTAGAACCAATTCCAGAGCTCGCCCTCGCGGCAAAATTGCTCAACGCCGCCGCAGACGCACTTTTGCAAGGCTATGCTTCGATGGCGGCGGATTTGATTAGACGTTATAAGGATTTAGATAAGAAGCTCGTCCGGGAGTTCATAGTGCCAAGGGCGGAATTGTAGGCGGAAATCATGAAGACCGCAGCAGGTTTCGATAACGGCGTCACGAAAACCATGTCTCCAGTTCCGGATCTTGTCTTTGACAATACGATAGCGCTTGACACCTCCAATGGCGTGCTCAACGCGTATACGTAAACGGGAAACAATGGTATTGAGTGCCATTTCGTCGTCCGAGAGTTCACCATTGCGGGGTTTCTTCAGTGGTTGCACAATGGCAACGTTCTCAAGCTCAAAACCCTGAAAGCCAGTATCCTGAGCCAAAATCGAATCATCAGGGAGTGAGTAGTTGCATTCATCAGCCAGTTTTTTGTCATGCATTTTGCCTGCGACCGTTGCTGAGAGAAACAAAATGTAACAGTTTACGTCACTGAGTACGTTGTTCTTGACCGTATGCTGTTTTTTTTACCGCTGTAGAACTCTTTTTGACCATCATTGTTGACCGGTCGTTGAATCGGTCGCTCAGTGCCATCATGAAAAAAGAGATTGCAGTCCTCTTCTATCTCTAGTTCCTCCATCGAGCGAGCTGGCAGATGACCGCTATCGCCTAATGCTTGGTTGAGCAACGGTTCCAGTACATGAATCCATAGATTCGCCTCTGGCTGATGCATGCCAAACAGTTCCGCTTGTACGTTTTGCAGATTGTTGGTCTTGAGATAGATGAGAATGAAGAGCAGCTTATCTTCTATCGTTGGCAATGGACTATTTTTGTAGGGAGCGTACTTCCGTTTTGCTCGCTTCTTACCTTCCAGCGTATAAGCTTCCACATATGCGTTAAATCGATTGGCAAATAATGGTAGTAACGCTTGGAACTCTTCATCCGTAAATCCGGTCATCGACAAAAACTTCGTGTCACTCTTGACCAGTTTTTTGTAGCTTGTCATTGGCGGTTGCTCCTGTCTTCGAATGCGCCTTCTTTGCGTCATTGGACTTTTGACAAAGCTTAACCCAGCTCGACGTGAGTCGAGTTGAAATCGAACCTTTACAATTGGATAATCGAGCCGAAATCAGGCCACTTGGGCGCTTTGC
>JAAENG010000363.1 GCA_024224665.1 Chloroflexota bacterium
AATACCTCCTGAAGCATAGACAAGCTGGCAGTTACCAACTCAAATTCGAACTGCTACTCACCAATTATATGCCAATTCTTTACGAAAACCTACCCTGCTCATGCGCCTTTATCTTAATGTTTCACACTCCGGGAATTGCTGCAACGGAACTTCTGCGGTTCAGAGCCTGATTCTGCCGATTCTTGTGATACCATGTCCGGGGGTTCGGAATCATCGAGACCCCAGGACTCGGACGTTTCCTGGTCAGGTTCATCTTGCGCCGTCTCAGGTTCAGCCATTGCATCGAGTGCAGCCTCTGTCGGATCTCCTTCCTCGATCGAGTCTGATGATTCAACCGGCGCTTCCGATCCCGCCAACACAGTTGCAGAAATCTGTTCATCGAAGATATCGGCTGTGGTGGCAGGGGGGGCGAAGTCCGATTCTTCCAACTCGGTCAGGGCTTCGGCATCGGGTTCAATGACGGCGTCAGGGATGGCGACATCATCAATTTCTGCCTCAACTTCGCCGGCATCGCTTGCCACAGCATCATCATAGTCGTAGTCGCTGCCTGACATAGCCATAGTCGAGTCAGGCCACAAAGAGCTAAGTGTGGGTAATTCCTCAGCTTCGGGCTCAGGAGAGGGTGGGATCACGCCCTCAATCTCATCGGGGATCAATTCGTTATCGTCAACCGAGGCTGTATCTGTAGCTTCATCGAATGAGGCGTCCACATCCTCAGAAGTACCGGGCTCCTCTTGCATTTGACCCGAGTAATCTGACTCACTTTCGGTGACCGCATCTCCCTCTGCGGGTGCATCCTCGATATCTTGTTCAAATGGCAGGATCTCATCATCATCTAGCAGTTGAGCCTCGGCGAGGATGGCGGCTTCTATCATCAGTTGCTCATTCTCGGCCAGGGGCAGGGCGCGGCCATAGACGCTGGCGAGAATGGGGCCGGCTTGCAGGAGAGGCATTTCCCTGCGCAATGGTGTATCGCTTTCCTGCCACAGCTCCTCCAGGGCGGGATAGTCCCACTCGGCCGTGATCACACCCTCGGCCAGGGGACTGCCCACTTCCACCATCACGCCTGTGAAGCGATGGGTGAACTCCAGCGGAGCGAAAATCGCGCTTTTTCCCACGAATTTGGGGGCGTCGTCGGGCGCAAAGGGGTCGGGTCCCACCAAGAAGCTGGCCATGCCATAGAGTTGATTTTCCTGGCAGCGAGCAAGCGCAGCTTGCCGGATTTTGTGATAGGTCGCGGGTTTGGTCACCGCGCCCATGGTCAGGAGCATATCCGCACCCTGATAAGCGAGAATGCGGGAGGGTTCGGGATAGAGCACATCATTGCCCAACAGGATACCGATGCGCCCCACCTCTGTGCTGATCACGCCCCAACCATCGGCGGGCTGATTGACGCCATAGTCACGAGTGCCCAATACTACCTTGGCTTGCCGCCCAATGATCTCGCCATCTGGCCCAAAAACCAGTGAGACATTCTGCATTTCCTGTGTGGCAGGATCCAGTTCGTATTGGCTGCCTGCCACCAATGTCATCTCGTATTGTCGGGCGAGGTTCGAGAAGGCGCTGATGTAAGCATCGCGCAGAGATTCCGGCATAGTCAACAGGGCTTCCTGTAACGACTGCCCTAAGTCTGCCCGAACCACATTGGCGGCGCCGCCAGCCAGTTTAGACTTCGTGCGTTCCCACAATCCTGCTGGTTGAACGCTTCCCTTACCTGCAGATTTGAGCAAAGAATTTCGCCAACCGGAGAAGGAGGGAATGGCATAAGCAAGACCGCTCAGCTCGGGGAACAACGCCAACGACGCGCCTTTGGCCTTTGCGGTACGCAAGAAACGATGCAAATGGGCGTCGTACTCTTCAACCGAGGCGGAGATCAGCAAACGATGTTGGATACAAGCAACAATTGGTTTTTCCATCATGGGCTTCATATTAACCTTTAGAATGCCCTGATTGTATCACGTTCGTTGGCGAATAGTGAAGAGCCAACTCATGTTACTCACGCCACCAATCTTTCAACGACCTGGGATCCATGAAACTGCCACTATCTCGTATCACGACGCGCATGGCATGTCCTTTGGCTCGGGCGAATGCCTGGCCTGATTTCAAGGCCGGAAGATGCGAGCGTCCCTGTGCATGCGATTGTTGGTAGAGCGCCAGAAGATCTTCTTCGACGCAAATGCCCTGCAAGTGCAGGGTATATCCAATCACCACATTGTCTTCACGCGTATATTTCAAGGTGATCTCACCGGGCTGGGCGTAGAGCACCAATACTTCATAGCCGGAGCCTAAACCATATCCAGATCTTGGCACCGTTATGATCTCTGTGGGATCGGTCGTCACGGACGCCAACGTCACTTCAGGGCTGTCCAGAAGATCGTGGCGACAATTGCATTCCCAATCCCAGCCGTAAACTTGGTGAGTGCCAACGATTTCAGGTAACCTCGCCTGTCGAAAAAGCCCTTTCAATTGCGGCGCCCGATAGTCAGTAGGGCCCTCTAGCCAGACGTACCCCTGATGAGCCCGTACACTGTCGTAGCCCCGCATTGCCAGGTTGAGATCAGCATGCATGGTGGGGGGACGATCTGTGGGCGGTGGTAAGACGCTTATCACCTCATAAGCAGTACCTGTAATATCGTGGCAGGCTGCCTGATACGCCACTGATATATCATTCCCCAACAAGGGTAAAAAGTGCATCACCTCATCGCTGGCGCCGGCGTCACCGTAAGTCATTTCAGGATCACCTGGACCCTGAGCAGCAGCCCAATCTCCGGTAACCAGCCACAGCACAGATAGCCATACAATAAACATGGCCGTCAGTCTAACCTTATGTGATTGTCTGCTGAAACCAGAAACGAGTATGATAATCATAGCCTATCATTCAAATCATACCCGGTGTTGCGCTACCAGTTCGTAAGCGGGCTCCACTATGAACAAACTGAAACAGCAGCGCACAGACGAAATGCACTCATGAAACCTACCGTTATCGTACAACTGGCTATCCCCCACTTGCGCTCTCGACGAGGCCGCGTGATCAATGTATCCGGCGGCGGCGCAGTGACAGCGATGGCGGGCTGGTCTGCTAACTGTGTATCAAAGGCGGGGATCAGTCACTTGACGGCGGTATTGGCGGAAGAGGAATCCGAAATCACGGCGCTTGGTGCAAGCGACCGTTAGTCGTTCGTAAAACGACTGTGTATAATCGGCATCATGGTATCGATAGTTCGTGTTTACACACGCAATCCTCGCATATTTGCAAAGCTGGCGAGGGCAAAGGCCACGGAGTACTGCGAAGAAACCTGAATCATGCTCAAAATCGCCTATCTCCGCACCATGGTCATTTCGATAGCACTCCCAGGACTTGTGCTTGTTCTGGCATTCAGCCTGGCAGCTTGCGGTCAGGTAATTACCAAACCAACACCTGTCCCGTCGACTACAACCCCCACCGCCACCCTCACTTTCACACCAACAGCGGCGGCTACAGCCACACCCGCTCCCTACACGCCTGAACCGACCGCCACGCCAACCCTTTCGCCGACGCCTGTGATCCACACCATCGCCAGCGGAGAAACGCTCATCGCCATTGCCAGCCGCTATGGTGTCAGTGTAGCTGCCATCCAGGAAGCAAATGGCATTGTCGACGCACGCCTGCTGCGTGTTAACCAGGAGATCGTTATTCCTATCGATGACGAATCCCTGCTTACGGCAGGCACCCCTACGCCCGCACCTACGCCTCTACCTCTAGAATTTGGCAAGGTTTACTTCGGCAATGATGAACGCGGCGGTCTGTGGGCTTTGGGTGATGTTACCAACCCGGGTACCGAACCCCTGGAAGGGATACGCGTCTCGGTGACATTGCTCGATGACGCCAATCAACCACTGGCGGAGAGAGAGAGCCTCATCGTCAATGATCTGCTGGAACCGGGTGAGGCCAGCCCCTTTGGCCTGTTCTTCTCCGATCCACCGGAGCAGTTCACCTCCTACCTGGCTCAGACTATTAGCGCCTATCCCGCCCAGGTTGGATTCTATTACCGTGGTCTAGTTGTTGAAGACATTGATATCGATAGCGAGCGCTATTTCACCTACCGTGTGAGCGGTACGGTGCAGAATATCGGACCCGAACGTGCTGTGGAAGTGACGATCATTGCCACACTCTACGATGCCCTGGGTCAGGTGGTGGGGTATCGTAAAATCGAACCCGAACACTCGGTCGTTCTACCCGGCGGCGAAACCGCATTTAGTACCGAGATCATACCGGTCGGTGGCCCTGTCGTCAGCACTCATGTCTCCGCAGAAGGCCACCGCATTTCTGTTGTAACACCAGACCCATGACCAACCCACAACCTTATGTGCCTCGTGGCTGGCGTCGCGGTACGCACATTTTGCGCTTTATCTTACGACCGTTGGTGCGGCTGGATGCTCGTGGTACCGATTATTTACCTGAACTCGGACCCGCGATCTTAACGCCCAACCACACGAGTACGACCGATGTATTATTCATGGCAGCGATTTACAAAATGCCCCCGGTAACCCTGGCCGCAGACAAGTGGGAACATTTTCCGGTGGTTAGTTGGTTCTTGAAGCATTTTGGCCAGGCGATTTTTGTCAATCGGGGACAGGTTGACCGAAGTGCGTTACGATCAGCCATGGCGGTACTGAAAGAGGGGCGGCTTCTGGGGCTGGCGCCGGAAGGTACACGCTCACGTGACGGCGTTTTGCAAAAGGGCCATGATGGCGCAGCGTGGCTGGCCGGCCGCACAGATGCTCTGATCGTTCCCGTTGCTATGTGGGGACACGAGGATCTGACGGCCTCATGGCGAAGGCTACGGCGCCCGACAGTTCATATCCATGTAGGCGAACCCTATCGTCTACCCCCAGAAGCGCGTAGAGCCCGCAGCCGGGATTTGGCCCAATACACGAACATAATTATGCGAAACATCGCCCGCATGTTGCCGGAAGATCAGCGAGGACCTTATGCCTGAGGGGGGCCCAGGCAGACGCATCTGTCCTTACCTGCGCGGAAGACGGCAACCCCAGCCTTATCCGCAACCAAGTGACCTGAATCACTGTATCGTAGCGGCGTCGATCCATTTACCGCAGGCGCAGCAATCGCGCTTTTGCTTGGGCGGACAGTATGGGCGATGTTCCCGTTTTAACCGGCAACATGCGGACATCGTGCCCAAATATATCACCGGCGTACCCACAGAACCACCTCCTTCAGCGATCATCGTCCCCACTCTGCCGATTTTACTCTGGCGTCGGCCTTTCTTCCGCCCCTTGGTGATGACCTTTGCCATCCTCGTACTCGTCGTGATTATGTTTTTCGGCTGGCGCTGGCGGCAGGATTCCTTACCGGTGGGCGTGACGCCCCGTCCACCACTTCCCACTGCCATTGTCGCCCCCACTTTGGAGTCAACCTCGCCCTTTATGCGCCCAACGGCCGGTCCCGAGTCTAGATAGGCGCATACGCAAAATCATCGGGAACTGTTTGTCGATCTTGGTCTCTTATCTGACAAAGTGAAGGGGTGACAAGGTGACAAGGTGACTGGGTGACTGGGTGGCAGGGTGGCAAGGTGATCATTTCGTCACCAAGTCGTTTATACCAACGTCTTCTAAAGTAATCGTGGGCTCTTTCGGAGGCGATGTGGCCGCTACCAAACAAGTCTGTTCCGACCGGATACGCAATACGCAATACGCAACACGTTTCGAGTCTCAGTCTTCGTCTGTCATCTCAACCTGAAGCGCTCGCATTAAATCCAGCCATTGAGGGATATCCAACTCTTGAGCACGTTGTTTGGGTGACAAGGCACTGGCCAGTAACGCCGCCTCTGAGCGGGCAGGCGAAATCGACAAGCCTGAAGCGAGGCTGTTACGCAATATCTTTCGTTTCTGTCCGAAGCCAGCTCGCACCACCCGAAAGAACTGATCTCGTTCCTCGACTGCTACTTGAGCGTCCTCAAGGACATCCAGCTTGAGCACCGCAGAGGTCACTTTGGGCGGTGGCGTAAAAGCGCCGGCCGCCAACCGCCGCACGATGCTGGGAAGTGCATAAGCCTGCACTGCAACGGCCAACAGGCTCATACGAGGAGGGCGCGCCACGATGCGCTGGGCTACATCCAGTTGTATCGTGACAACCATACGGATCGGTGCTGTACCAGCTTCCAGAAAGTGGCGGAGCAGAGGTGAAGTGATGTAGTAGGGCAGATTTGCGACAACAAAATAGGGTGGCAAACAACCGCTCTGTATCAGCAATTGCTCTGGAGACAGTGCCAGAGCATCGCCATGCACAATGTGCACGTGCGGTACATCGGCATACAGATCTGCTAGCATCGGCGCCAGACGATCATCTAACTCGACGGCTATCAAATGGCCGGAGACAGCGGCCAGCTCTGCTGTGAGGGTCCCGGGCCCAGGCCCGACTTCGATCACCACACTCTCTTCCGGAAGATCCGCCGCTTGCACGATCCCTGCGAGGATGTTTTTGTCGGTCAGATAGTGCTGGCCCAAACCTTTGCGTGGCGAAAGCCCTGCCGCACGTAGGTCGGGCAACAACGTACGGCCTGAATTCATCGCCCGTTGTCCGGGTAACGCGGCCAGTTCGGTAACACGAAATGAATGGCGTACTCTTGCGGCGGTGGCCACAACAGGTACACCTCTGTCCACCAATGCCACGAGCGATAATCATCGTCACTGTAGCCCAAATCGATATGTTTTCCCACCACGCCACCACCTATATCAGCAGCCATCGCCATACCATAGTCAGGCACATAAAGTTCTTGGCGCATGTTGATCACGCCGGGATCTACAGCAACGTATCCTTTTTGCAAAGGCTTGCCCAAGCGCGTGCGCCCGTACCAGGGAGCCGTTCTGGGCGTACCCGAACGCCTTGGACTGTAAGATGTGGCATACATCCTTAGTTTACGCCAATAGGTAATCGTTCCGTCAGGCGTCTCTAAAGTCTGCGGCGTGATTTTGGTACCATAAGCGATAACCTTGTTTTCGGACAATGACGCTTTCCAACTATCTTCTAAGATACGTGAGACCTCTTCACCATTTTCATAGCGTATTCTATAGCGATGGCGCAGGACTCCAGGATGCCCGGTAGTCTCGATGCGGCGCTGGTCGATGGGGAGATCATTCTTGGCTGCCCACACAGTCTCGAATGGGATCAAATCCTCTTCGTACGCCAGTTCTTCGCCAATACGTGTGATCTCGATTGCGCTGTGCGCTGTTAAGGGCTTATCCAGACCTGGATGCACCTGATCCATGCCGAAAACGGTGATCCCTTGCTCGGCCAGCGCCCCACCAACGGTAGTCTGCTGTGTACGGGTGACAGTCGTCATGCCGTCGATGGTGACGGCATAAGGCAGCGAGCGTTGGATGACCACAAGTTTTCCCGCTGTGACGGCTGAGTCCGCAGAGGGGAAAATGACATCACCAGGATAGACCGGCACTTCTTCTGCTGCCAATGCTTCAGCAATGGTCTCTGCCGTGGTGTAAAGTAGGGCAGGCATAGCAGCACCGTCCATGAGGCTAACAGGCACAGATCTCTTAACCGTAATCTGTAAAGGTTCGGCAATAGCTTCCCAAGGCCTGGCCGGCTGCGTCTGGCCGGGCAATTGCCAGAGCACGGCAGGTAGCAAATCGTCAGGCTTGGCTACTTTGTCTGCAAGATAGACTTCATCGCGCCAGCCTAAGGTAATGCCAGCCTGAGCCAAGGCATCGGTGACCGTTGTAGCACTGGTAAATTGGCTTCTCTGCACGCCATCTGAATTCAGGACTATGGGCCGTGCGCGCTTCAATACCACACGATCACCGGCGTTCAAGCGCTCCCCCTGAACCAATAGCTTATCCTCAGCTTGCACTTGGTAACCGATCTCCTCGAACAAGCTCTGAACATCGGAGGCGCGTGTCTTCACCTGGCGCTCGACACCATCCACTTCCAGGGTGATCACAGAGGCCGATTGCTGGTAACGCCAAGCCAGAATCGCAAGAAGAATGAGCGCGACCACAATTGCAGCAAACGCACCGTGGCGCCATGATAGGGTACGCCATGACATGGCGCCGGATCGAGATTGGGATGTAGTCTTTGACCGGGAAACAGAAGTCATCTATCAATAAGCCAGAGCAGAACAGGTACTTCAGCTCAGAGGGGTCACCATTTGGTAGGGGTAATCAGAAAGATTGACGAGACTACCCTGGGCGTCGAAGGCGACGGTATCTTCAATACGCATGCCCCATCCTTCATCGGGGTAGTAGAGGCCGGGCTCGACTGACACCACATGGCCGGGCTGCAAAATCGTATCATTATCAGGATGATGGTTGAGCAGTGGTTGTTCGTGAACATCCAAACCTACGCCATGTCCGAGACTGTGGCTGTAACCGACCTGTGTTTTGGGATCACTGCGTGTGCTGGGATAGCCCAGATCTTCGAAATAGTCACAGGCCATGTTCTGATAATAACTGCATCGTTCGCCAACGCGCATGTCGGCAAGAAGCGCGTCGTAGATCGACTTGATCTGCCGCCAGCGTATTGCCAGATCATCGGGAACGTATCCGATAAAAAAGGTACGTGTGATATCATGGAAGTAGCCCGATTTTGGATCACGTGGAAATATATCGAAAATGATAGGCTGACCCAATCGCAGTTGCATATCGAGTTGGCCGGTATTATGCGGTACTCCGGCATCGCGCCCCTGGCTGAAGATATTTCCGTGCGCCTCTTCCAGATTTCGCCTGGCCAATTCCATACGAACTAAGGCTTTTACATCGCCAATCGTGGCTGGACTACCATCCTCCTTGATCAAACCGTCACTGTGAACGCTCTGGGCCTGAATAAAGGCAATGACAGCGTCAATCACTTCGGTCGTTTGCTTCGCCACAGCTTTCATAGCGGCCAGTTCAAACCCATCTTTGGTCTCGCGCGCGACCGTGAAGAGATTGGGCTCCGGTTCGCCCACGACCACGATCTGCGGATTGGCTTCAGCCAATGCTTTCAAAAAGATATAGCTGTAGCCTCGATCACCGCTGCCATAAAATCCGACACGGCCAGATACATTGTGGTCTCGTAACAGGTCGCCCGTGATCGCCACTTGTGCAGCGAATCGATCGTTATCGTGCGCTTTGAGATAGTCGATGAGGTCGTAATCGGTCCACAGTTTGACCTCATGGCCGGTCGTCGCTGCCACTTCTCGCTCGATGGCGTTGACAAAAAGAATGGGTTCTTCTTGCCGGCGGTGGAGATAAAGAGCCCCTTCAAGTTTCGCACCCGGACAAATATAGGCCAGATCGCTACTGGTATCGGTGTTTCCCTGCACGACGATAGCGTTGAGTTTGCGTTCGATCATTAGTTGGGGGAGGTCAGATCTCATAGGGTTTGCCTGTAAATCAGGGGACTATTCTTGTTAGATATGTCGCTACTGCCGCCAGCCTACCTGTTGTTACAGCCCGTTGTCAATACTTGATGCGAAGGGTCGGTCGCAGCTCTGAGGTATTTTCGCTCAGATTTTGCGGACGAGGATGGAGCTAGTGCAATCTCCGTACGCCTGCTGGCCGGCATGCCAACGACGTTCTTCGTATGCGAGCGTTTTCAAACCGATAAATGCATCGAATAACTCACCCGGCTGTAGGAGATGTTCGGAGCTAAAATCGGGGCGGAGTTTTAGCATATCCACATGAAAGGAACGGTAGCACAAAAGGCCTTCTGGTTTCAACGCGGCCAACAGGGCAGGCCACAGGCTCCTATCGAGAAAGCGTGTGACGAGAATAAGGTCATAATGTTCGTTATCGGGACGCCAATAAGAGAGATCGGCGTGAATGAGATGGATGACATCGGCATAGCCTCGCCCCTCTGCCCCCTCTGCCAGTTTTTGCAGACCCACCAGGCTGATATCGACAGCATCGACCTCATATCCGAGGCCGGCCAACCACAATGAATGCCGTCCCACCCCGCATGCAACATCCAGGGCCATGCCACCGGCCAGATACAACCCTTGTGCCTGAACCCAGGCACTGATCTCGCCCTGCCCCGGTTGCCTACCCTCACGATATCGCTGATCCCAACGCGCTTGATCCACTGAGCCGGGTCGGATGCTGTTGTGTTGTGTGATTGACATGTGGGTGACCATAGATCGGGCTCGGCTTAGAATGAGACGTGTGGACAGCTACCGATTTTAGCACGAGTGCGGTAGAATACCGAACATTGCGCAAAAACAACGATTGTAGCGGAAATCCAGCACAAGAAGCGCGCAATGAGTGATACATCTGTTTTGCACACCACAATGCACCGCCTCCTGCTCGTCCTCACTCTCTTAGTCTGTGTTGCCTGTTCCCCTGCCACGGTACCTCTTCCCGACTTAAACGGTACAGCGCCTGCACCCGAGATCTCGCTGCCCACACCGGCGGGGGGTACTTTGTCTCTCTCCGAGCTACAGGGAAAGGTCGTGTTCGTCAATTTCTGGGGGACTTACTGTCCTCCCTGCCTCGATGAAATGCCGGATCTGCAAGCTACCTATGAAGCGTTTGCAGGAGATCGCTTTACGGTTCTCGCCGTCAACATCGAAGAGCACCCCGATACTGTGTCGTCATATCTTGCCGAAAACGATATCAGCTTTGCGGTTGTGATCTCAGACGATGGTAGTATCAATCCCGATTTTGCTATCCGTGTCTTACCCACCACCTGGTTCGTCGACGCCGATGGCATCCTGAGAGGCCGTATCGAAGGCCAGATAAGCTCCACAACAGCTAAACGCATCGCCGCCCAATTACTAGCAGAAAACGAGTAACGGGCATAAGCTACAAGAATTACTACGGCTCATTCGGAATTTGCGTGACTTCTGCCAGAAAGGCATGTTTCGTTAGCACAACCAACACGCAACACGCAGCACGCAACACGTGCTTTTCTAGGACCACACGAAATCCTATCGAACCATTATCACATAGCACTCTCCAAATCTGAAAACCATATGCCCACTACGCTGCCCGTCGAAGAACAACTAGCCATACTCATGCGAGGCGTCGATTTCGGTGACGCCCAAACCTACAAACACATGGAGATCGAGTTACGCGAACGGCTGCAAGCCAGTGTAACGAATGGCCAACCCCTGACGGTCTATTGTGGATTCGATCCCACAGGGTCAGACTTGACATTGGGGCATACCGTACCCATGCGCAAGCTGAAACAGTTCCAAGACCTTGGCCACCAGGTTACCTTTCTGATCGGCACCTTTACTGCTCTGATCGGCGATCCCAGTGATAAGGACACGGCCAGGCCCCAGCAGAGCGAGGAAGATGTCGCTCGCAAGGCCAAGACCTTCACCGACCAGGCCTTCCGCATCCTGGACCCAGAACGCACCTTGATCAAATATAATGGCGATTGGCTGTCCGAACTCACCTTTAAGGATGTTATCGGCCTTGCCAGCCATTTCACTGTACAGCAATTCCTCTCCCGCGAGAACTTCTCACAACGGTATGCCAAAGGGGAGGCGATCTGGCTGCACGAGTTTTTCTACGCGCTCATGCAGGGCTATGACGCTTACGCCACCCAAACCGATGTTCAAATTGGCGGCACAGACCAGCTCTTCAATCTGATGGCCGGACGCAAGCTCATGGAAGCGCGTGGGTTGAAACCGCAGGTAGTGCTCACCCTGCCTATTCTCGTCGGCACCGATGGCCATGAACGCATGGGCAAGAGTCGTGGCAACTACATCGCCATCAATGATACTCCCGAGAATATGTACGGCAAATCTATGTCCATTCCTGACCATGCCATGCGCAATTATGCGGATCTGGTTACTGAATGGCACCCCGATTTCATTGCAGCGCAGTTCGCTGCCATGGCAGCGGGCGAGATGCATCCGCGCGATCTGAAAATGGCGCTGGCGAGGGAGATCACCGGCCTTTTTTATGCAAGAGAGGCTATCGATGCCGCCGAACAGCATTTTATCCGCACCATCCAACAGCGCCAATTGCCAGAAGAGATGGTGGAATTGGTGGTACATCCAGGTGAAACCGTGATCGATTTGCTCGACCGTGCGGGTTTTGTGCCGAGCCGTAGCCAGGCCAAGCGGGATGTCAAGGGAGGTGGCATCAGACTTGATGGCGCAGTGGTCACCGACCCTCAGATGTGTCCTCTGCCGACTGCCGAAGGCACGATATTGCAAAAAGGCAAACGTCACTACGTCCGCCTGCTGCCTTCAGAGCAATGATCTCGTGTTAAATTAAGAAGCTATTCATTATGTCAATCGCAGTCCATGCGACCTGCACGGCCCAAGCCTTCCGTCCGAACCTGGCGAAGTCGATTATGACGCTCGGGAGCCGCCTGGGTCTTGATTTATCTGTGCCCAAAGCGCAGACCTGCTGTGGTCTGACCGCCTGGGATGCTGGCCAAATCGAAGCCGCCCGTGATGCCGCCTGCCAGATCATCAAGGTCTTTGCCGACTACGAAATGGTGGTAACACCCTCGCCTGCCTGTCTGCATATGTTTCACGAACACATTCCCTCGATACTGGCGGATCATGTACAAGCCGGTAGGGCCAGATCTTTGGCCGGGCGTACGAAAACGTGGGAAACCTATCTGGCTGACACGGGGTATCTGGCAGAACTTAATTTGCAATTCGAGGGACGTATTGCCTATTTCAGGCCTTGTAGGGAGGAGGACAACTACGCCGTCCGGCAGATCCTCGCCAGCATCAAGGGGGCGAGCCTGCTGGCGGATGCGACCACGCAATGCTGTGGTTACGGCAATAATATGATCTGGCGTCATCCCGAGCTGAGCCGAACGATGGCAACAGCTGTGGCTACTGCCTTGCGATCGAGCCAACCTGATCTCGTCCTAACCTCCGATGTGGGATGCTTGCTTCAACTCGCACCCATCCTCAAAAGAGCAGGTGGCATTCCCATGCGACACATCGCCGAATTCATGGCTCATCCGGAGCTTTGATTCAGCATCCGCTATGCTTGTCGATGGTTCTACCCGCCGTGCGCTTCAACGTCTGAGCAGATTAGCTGCCGACGCAAGCGCCCACGCCTGGGCGGATGAGGAGAATTCAGTAGCACTTCGCCAAGCGGCGGCCAAGGCCCGGCAGGTCGCGCTCGAAAACCTCCCGGCCTATCTCGAACAACTGGAGACTTCTGCTAGCGGCAATGGTGTACAAGTTCATTGGGCTGACGGCGCCCAAGAGGCCAACCGTCTGATCATCGAGATTCAACAGGCGAGCGCCGCGCCCGAAGCAGTGCGCAATCACAGCCAGTTGCTCGAGGAGATTTCGCTCGATCGTGCTGCCAAAGCCAATAATATTCGCCTGATTCGGCTACACCCTGGCGATCAGATTTTGGAGTTGGCCGGTAGCAGGTCCAGTCATCCGGTTTGGCCTACGGCGCATTTGCGCATCGACGAGATAAGTACCGCTACACAAAGGCGCTGGCGCGTCCCCATCACTTATGATCCTGATATCCTCGCCAGCACCATCCGTATGCCCTTGCGTCGTTCACTGTTACGTTCGTACACAGCGATCATCGGGCTGCACTTCGCCGTGGCTGATACAGGCGACCTCGTATGTCTGGACAATGATGGGCACAATGCCAGCCTGGTCTCCTTTTCAAGGCATCTCATCTGCCTCCTAAGCCTGGAGCAAGTGGTCGCCACAACGAGCGATCTTCATCATCTGGTCAGGGCTTACGCACATAGCGCTTGGGGACGTCCTCTGCCCGCTTATGTCACTCAGGTCAGGCAACCTACTCCACCCGGTATCGATGGCCCACGAGAGATCCATCTCATCATCATGGATAATAAACGCAGCCACATGTTTGCAGAGGGCTATGGCGAGATCCTGCGCTGTATCGGCTGTGGAGCCTGCTTGAATGTTTGTCCAATCTACCCCCTTATCGGCGGTGAGGGTTATGGCGAGTCACCTTATAGTGGCCCCAGAGGCGCGGCGCTGAATCCCTTATTATTGCGCCCCGACCTGGCTAACCAGCAACCGTACCTCAGCACAGCCTGCAGCGCCTGCAAGCCTGTTTGTCCGGTAGACATCGATTTGCCGAGGCTTTTACACGAACAGCGCCACCGTTTGGCGCCCAGCCATGCTTCATGGCAAGAGCGCACTCTTTTCTGGATATGGCGGAGACTATTGAAGAGACCGACCCTATTCAGACTTGGCATGAGAGTGGCCAATCGCCTCAATCGCATCACACATCGAGGGCAAGGAACGAAGTCTGATTGATATGTCACGTGAACGTATTTTAAACAGGTTAAACACTGCCCTGCCCGCTGCCAGATTGAAGCAGAGCGCCCCTGAAAAAGAAGACACGTCCGAGCCGTTGAGCGAGCATGAACGCGTGCGACGCTTTCTAGCAGCCTGGACATCCTTGGGCGGCACCTATGACGAATTTGTCAATGAAATCAGCGCCCGTCTGGCCATCTTACTTTATCTGCAAGAGCATGATATCCATGAGTTGTTATCATGGGATGCAGACCAACTTGCAGTTTCTGGCTTAGGCGAAGCGTTTGCCGACGCTAGAATCGAAATAACAACCCCCGACCGCCGCTCTCTGAACCCAAACATCCTCCTGGGCCTGACCAGCGCCGACGCAGCGTTGGCGGACACAGGTTCGTTGATACTGGTGCCCTCAGCCGGCCACTCCTGGCTGCCGGCGTTGCTTCCGATCCGCCATTTTGTGATCCTGCCGGTCTCCCGCATCTACGGCGACCTGAAAGCGTGGCGAGAACAATGGCAGAAAGATGGGCGACTGCATGACCTGGCTTTGAGTACCATCGTCACCGGCCCAAGTTGTAGTGATGACATCGAACTGCACCCACACTACGGCATGTTCGGCCCTCGACTCCTGCATCTCTTCCTGGTTTGGGGTCTCTAGTTAGTACCCCGAATCAAGCTGTGGTAATCTCCTCTGTCGTTAGTACACTGTAAACGAAATTATCTCGCAATGACATAAAACTTACTTTGCGATGCACTTACCTTTACCCATCACTCCGATATCACTGGAAGGCCATGGAAAACAGCGTCGAATCACCTACACGCCCCTCTGAAGAACTCGCAGCAAAACGCGCCAGCCGGTCGCTAAGAGATTATGCGGGCATTGCCTTGCGGGGGTTCGCTATGGGCAGTGCCGATGTCGTTCCCGGTGTATCGGGCGGCACGATGGCCTTGATTACCGGCATCTACGAGGAACTTATTTTCAGCATTCGCACCATTGGGCGGCCTGAGTTTATCCGCTCAGCCATACGCCTGCGCATCAGAGAAGCGCTCGAAATCCTGAACTGGCCCTTCTTGGTGGCGGTGTTTGCCGGTATCTTTTTTGCACTCCTCACCCTTGCCCAGGGAATCGAGTGGTTTCTAGACAACCAACCCACCTATCTGTGGAGTTTTTTCTTCGGACTGGTGTTGGCCTCTGTGATCACGGTGGGCAAACGCATCAAAAGGTGGTCGATCATCCTGCTGGTTGGGTTGTTGGCCGGGACCCTGAGCGGCTACCTGATCGTCGGCGCCGTACCGGCACAAACGCCGAACAGTTGGTGGTTTCTGTTTTTGGCCGGTGCGTTGGCCAGTTGTGCGATGATCTTGCCCGGCATCTCCGGCGCTTTTATTCTCGTCATACTGGGCAAATACGAATTTGCACTTAATGCCGTGAACAGCCGGGACTTTGTCAGCCTTGCCATTATCGCTGTGGGCGCGGCGGTCGGGCTCATTACCTTCGCGCAGTTGCTGGGATGGCTGTTCAAGCGCTATCATGATGCCACTATCGCCGTACTGACGGGGTTAATGCTGGGGAGTTTGCGCAAATTGTGGCCATGGAAAGAGACAGTCGAATTCATGACCGACAGACATGGTGAACTGGCGCCACTTTCACAGATCAATGTCTTGCCACCGCTGACCGTCGCCGGCGCCTTCAACATGGAAATCCTTATCGCTATTGTGGTCGCTCTGCTGGGATTCTTGCTGGTTATGGGCATCGATCGCGTAGCAAACGTTCAGGGGCGGTAAATTGAGATTGGAATGAGGCTCAAATAATACTTGAAACTTGAGCTGACTGGTACACAAGAAGTTTCCTGATTCTATCGGATTCTGTGGTTACCTCTCATGGTGTCACCCTGAGCGGGTCAAATACACAACTTTCACGGTTTCGAGACGCCAGCGAAGGGTCTCGCGGTCATGAAACAAGAGATTCCTTCGAGTTCCTCAGGACAAGCCTTCGCTGGAATTGACTTATTATTGAGCGTTATTTCGTTAAAAACGATGGATTTTCGATGTGTATTGGCTTCGCGAACCCGCTCAGACCTGTCCTGAGCGAAACCGAAGGAATGACACAGGCGGGATAGGAGTCGCATCCACAGAATTCACCAGAACCAGGAAGTTTCGGGCATTATTGAAATTGCATTCCTACCTTCCCCACGGGGAGTGGCAGGCATGGATAAACAGGATATCGACCTATGGATCCAGGGCTACATCAGAGCCTGGACCAGTAACGATCCGGAGGAGATTGGCGATTTATTTGCTGAGAACGGCAGCTACCGCCCCGGGCCTTTCGATGAACCCTGGCAGGGGCGTGATGCCATCGTTCGGAACTGGCTCAACCGCCGTGATGAACCCGACCAATGGTCCTTCGAGTATGAGGTGCTGACCTTTGACCCACCGGTCGGCGTCGTGCAAGGCTGGACCACCTATCACAACTACTCTCCACCCCGCCACTATGGCAATCTCTGGATCGTAAAAGTGAATGGTGAGGGACGATGTACGGAGTTTTGGGAGTATTGGATGAAGCGGGGAAGTGAGAGTTGATATCTCATCACATCGCCGACACCCAGCGATGACGACCGGATGAAAATATCGGTTTGAGGGGCGGGCCGACTAAGAGGAACACTGTAGGCAACGGCTGTGCCCTCAAAACCATCACTAAGATAGGAGCTGGTATTCAAAACCACAGCTTCGCCCGGGGTCAAGACCATATCTGGGTAGAGCCGGAACTCGTGTGAGCCATCGCTGTTGTGGAAGT
>JAAENG010000364.1 GCA_024224665.1 Chloroflexota bacterium
GTAAATCAAAGACTTCTATCACCCGCAGCCAGCTCGCCTGTTGCCATACTTGCGCCAGATTGTCCCGGGAGACGATTTGCGATCCACAACAAGAGGTATTGTCCCCAACCGGTTGTTGCGGTGCACTTCTCTGGGCCGCATGTTGATTCCAGAAAGCCGCGTAGTCTTCACCATTGCGGATCAACGGATGCTCTTGGGTCAATCCGTCGTGGTCTTGGCCCGATTGTGCTTCATCGGCTTCGGCCGCTATACTCTCCACCATCCGGCGCAGTGCCTTGGAGCTTCTCAGACCATTTCTCTTGGCCAGCTCAGCTGCTTTCTCCACGTGACGGGCCGGGAAGTGCCGGACAAGATTGATCAGGCCATACATTCGACGTTGACCGGTTCGACCTTCTTCGGTAAACCACATCTCGCATAACGAGAAGGTGTGTGGACCGATCCTCTCGGCTCGGGCCAACAATCTATCCGTTTCCCGGGATGGATTGAAGATTCGCTCTTCGGGTCTCATGAGCACAGAACCTGGCCGCCTGCTTCTCCGATGGCGACGGATGACCTCCATGCGGTCAGGATTCAGGATCTCGATTTGATCATCATAGATCCTAACCACCACCTTACTGTGCAATGGTGCCGGGCCGGCCGCATAATAGGCCTTGTCCACCTGGATGGTGCCGTCATCATAGACCGTCCGTGTCGCCTGCTCAAAATACCGGAATGGCGCCAAGGGCAATGGTTCCAGATAGGGCTTTTCCTCCCTGAACATCTCGGCCACCTGACGTTTGGCCCGACCATGGATCCGTGGCGCAGCCCAGCGCTCTTCCCAGTGCATGAGCCA
>JAAENG010000365.1 GCA_024224665.1 Chloroflexota bacterium
AATTTAGGTGCGAGATTGCGATCAGTTCCCCACTGAGGGTGAACAATTGCCCTTTTTTAGGGACAGGGACACTCCAGAAGGTTCATATTTGGAATTGCTGCGGCTGAAGCGACCTGCCGACTTTTGCGGAACTGCGTAAAATCACTCTCCGTAGGTGATGGTGATATGTTCTATATTAAACACGGCAGTGACAGTTTCACCATGATTGACTGTTGTATGTCCGACGAAGAAAAGGATGGCATCATCAGCGAGATCAAGTCACAGTCCTCTGGCAAAAATATTGTCCGCTTCATCTCCACGCATCCAGACGATGATCATATCAGACGTTTAGTAGACTTGAACGATGCGATGAGTATTCTTAATTTCTACTGTGTGGTCAATGAGGCGGCCAAACCAGACCAGACTGACGATTTTGATCGTTACTGCGAACTCAGAGACCATGAAAAGAAGGCGTTTCATATTCACAGGGGTTGCTGCAGAAAATGGTTGAACGATGGTGATGGCGAGCGGGGTAGCGCAGGAATCAATATCCTTTGGCCAATCACAACGAATCAGCATTACAAATCTGCCTTAGCTGATGCGAAAAGCGGGAAGAGCCCGAATAACATCTCATGCGTAGTGAAATATAGCCTGAATAATGGAGCGACGTTACTCTGGATGGGCGACCTCGAGTCAGACTTTATGGAGAATATCAAAGATGACTTCACCCCGGATGCAGCAGACATTCTTTTCGCTCCGCACCATGGGAGAGAAAGCGGGAAAGTCCCAGCGGATTGGCTTGAGAAGATTGATCCAAAGATTGTGGTCATCGGTGAAGCTCCATCAGCTAACTTAAACTACTATGCAGGTTATGATACGATCACACAAAATTCTGCTGGAGATATAGTCTTTGAGTGTGTCACCGGCAAGGCCCATGTCTATGTCTCCAGCGAAAACTACTCTGTGGATTTCCTGACAGACGAAGAGAAGCCTGGTTCACATGGCAACTACATCGGAACCTTAAACGTATAGAAGTCAGCTAACAATCACATGCACTCGGCAGTAAAAAGCGCCGCTCGTTCCTCATTCTGTTTTTTACTGCCGGTGATGTGAGGGGTTAAACCCCAGTGCGTATATGGCTTTAAGGTTTCGCAACAGAACGGCTTGCAAACCACGAACAGCCGCCTCCTACCTTACCTCTACCACAGCGCCGCAGCGCCGCGGGTCACCCGCTCCTTGGAAGTGGCCCCCATCATCCTTACCGACCGCGTGCGCCCCGCCGAAAAACATATGCATATCAGGCCAGCGTACGATATCGTAACCCCACCTTCTCAACCAACCCAAGGTTGCCGGTTTGATCCCGGCCTCTAATTGTAGCTCCCCTGCCTCGAAATGAATGCGCGGCGCTTGTACAGCGTCGCGCAGATTCATATCAAAATCGGTAAAATTGAGGATAACCTGCAAAATGGCGGTACGAATGCGGTTAGCACCCCCCGATCCTATCGCCAGCATCGGATCGCCCTCATGCATGAAGACGGTTGGCGCCATCATCGAACCAATGCGATGGCCGGGCTTGCCCAGATGAAATCCGTCTGGATGCAGATCCGCTTCGCCGAGGATATTGTTCAGGATCATGCCGGTGCCGTTGAGCACAAACCCGGGGGTTTCTCCGGCTGTTGTCGTCATCGAAACGATGTTGCCGTTGCCATCCAGTACGCTGATATGGGTGGTGTTGCTGGGCATTGCCGGGGGTGGCGGATCCAGAGGAAAGGGCCGGGAAGGCCGCGCCAGCCGCCGTGCCAGATCATCACTATGAATCTGTACATGCTCGGGCGCAAGGAAGATATCCACATTGCCAGAGCTTTCGAATGAGGGGCGAGCCAAGTTGGTTTGGCGCATGACTTCGGCCAGCAGCCCCAAGTGCCGGGGATTACCATAATTGAGCGCATCCAACTCATAAGCTTCGAGCAGGGCCAGTGAAAAGGCGATCAGCGCCCCTCCGCGTGAGGGAGGCGGATTGGTATAAAACTCGAGATCTCGATAGGAGCGGTGTAAAGGTTCGCGCACAATGACCTGGTAATTCGCCAAATCCTCGGCAGTGAGCAACCCACCATATGAGCGCTGATCCGCCAGGATGACTTGGGCGATATCGCCACGATATATGAGATCGGGTCCCTCTTTACCTAGAGCTTGCAAGGTGTTGGCCAGATCGGGGTTACGATAGACATGATCGGCAGACAAAAAGCGGTCGGGGGCGCCAAATAATTCGGCAAGATCCGATTCAATGCTGAAGATCGGACGCAAAAGAGATCCCACGTAGGCGCCGAAGTCATCCATCAACACGCCATTTCGAGCCAGATCGATGGCCGGTTCCAACACGACGGACAGGGGTAGCCTCCCGGCATCTTCCTGCATCTTGCACAACCCGGCGATCTCCCCGGGGACGGCCACACTGCCTCGCCCGATGTGGAAAATCTGACGTGTCGGCCCATAGTTAATCGAGACCGGGAAGAAATCGACAGATTCACGATCCTTGTTACCACCCAGTCCCAAACCGGGGAAATTGCAGAAGAAGTCGTAAAGGTGGGCATGTCCCTCCCGCCGCCGGTAGACCAGAGCAAAGCCGCCACCACCGGGCGCAACCAACGTCGGCTCGGCCATAAAGGTGGCGAAGGCAGCGGCGACGGCTGCATCGACAGCATTACCTCCAGCACGTAATATTTCTGCCCCGGCTTCAGCGGTTTGCGGATGCCCAGCGGCGATGATTCCGACGGTCATAATGCGATGATGTGTCGTTGAGTTAGGGACTATTGAGACCCCGACGTCTGTTGAAACTCGTACCATAGTCGGGAAAAATGTGTTTGAGGATCAGAACGATACTCGTCGGGATCGTATTCGAGACGAGGGATATCGTCCATTTGTGCGGCCTCGGTAAGCGCCATCACGAGTTTCTTTTCGCTGCCATCCGCCCGTAATAGTCCGGTATGGCGTCGCCAATTTGGCCGATTGTAAGGGGGTATCCCCCAACGCTCTTCAGGAATATCAGCCCAGCGCCAAAGCCACAGTGAAGGGCATTCCCGATCGCGAGCGATGGCGATGACATCAGCAAGATGGGCTGCCGCTTCCTCTTCGTTGGCGTAAAAAACACCGTCACGGGCTGCCGAAGGATCACCCGCTGCAACGGTCGGTAAGCCGGCAAGGGCCAGCGAAATCGGTTGCTGAGCCAACGTGGACGTCAGGTCCAGGGCGAAGGCAATCCAACGAGGGTTGAGGGGCAGGCGCCGGCGGTCACTGGCAAAGGTGGCGAGACTGAGGTTAGGTTCACCGCCCGCCTCGATGACGTCGTCCGGCCAGACGGCTGTATCAGTTTCCAGAGCGTCCAATGCCAGGAGATAGGTGCATGAGCAATCGTGGGCTGCCTCCTTCAGGCTTTCGGTCGTGCTTTCCAGCCATTCGACCGCGGCGGACCGTTGCGCCGAAGCAGCTAGACGGCCAAACCCCGGCAAAGGTTCCCAACCCAATAAGGCAGGGTGTGTCGCAAAATAGCCCACTAATTCCTTTATCAAGATATCGCGGGCGGCCAACATACGTTCGTCGGTAAAAGGATGGCGCATGCGTCCCCAACGTACAAATTGATCATTGACAAGTAGGGGCCATCGCGGGGGGATCGGGGCGGGATTCATCCCCCAGTCGGGCCACCAGAAGGCGCCATCCCACATGCCTGCCCATAATCCGGCTTTTACACGCAGGCTGCAATCTGCGGCTATCTGCAGAAATTGGCCGAATCGATCCAACACCCGCGGGGCAATCCGCTCCATACCAGGTTGAAAATCTGCCCAAAAAAGGGGAACACGCACTGCCTGAAAGCCCAATTCAGCGATGTGTGCCATATCTTCCTGGATTTCAGTGGCATCAAACTCACGCCAAAGGGCCGGGCCGGAACGCCGTGGAAGGTAGCCAATACCTAGTAACATGTTAGTCCTAGTGGGGAATGTGAGCGCAATCATGTGGTCCTAGAAAATCACGTGTTGCGTGTTGCGTGGTGCGTGTCTAATCGGAACACGTCTTTCCAGTCGAGGTCGTGTAAATTCCAAAAGAGCCGGAATGTGGTGTGTGGAACAGTTTATCCAGAGATTGTGCAACAGAATGTAAGCTGTAGCAAGGGGCGGAACTAACGATCATCCTGCGGCGGTCGTATTCAGCCTCTATGCCTGGAAACGCTCGATATGCTGATGCCAGCCCTCGATAACGCGTGTTTCAGGCTTTTCTGCATTCAGTCGTAAACCCAGGATACCGGCGAAGCGCCGCAACATGGCCTGTGCTTGTTCGATATCGTAGCCATTACGGTCACCATCCTCCAAAGCAGTTGCCAGATCTTCCAGGGCGCCGACGGCAATGGCTGTGTTCAAATCGTTTTCCATGGCACGGATAAAGTTGACTTCTGCTTTCTCGAATAGGCGCTGCAGGCGCGCAGGTGGGGCAATCGACCCGCCCTTTAGGCCCCCGGCGCGACGTAAGTTCTCTGCCAGGACCGCTGCATGTGCCAGCCGTTCTTCGTCGAAACTCCATGTTGTGCGGTAATGATGTGTGGCAAGGTAGAGGCGTATAGCATCGGCAGAGTAGACTTTGAGCAAATCACGAGCCATAACCAGATTGCCCAACGATTTACTCATTTTCTCGCCTTCATGATGCACCATGGCTACATGCATCCAGAATCTGACGAAGGTTCGACCGCTAGCCGGTTCAATCTGGGCGATCTCGCATTCATGATGGGGGAAGATCAGGTCACCACCGCCGCCATGAATGTCGATGGTTTCGCCGAGAAGGCCTGTTGACATGGTGGAACACTCGATATGCCAGCCCGGTCGGCCCAGACCCCAAGGACTCTCCCAGGCCGGTTCACCTGGTTTCTGAGCTTGCCATAGTACAAAGTCGAGAGGATCTTGTTTAAGGGGATCGTCAGGGAAATTGCCACGCTCGTTTGCAATGGGCAACATCTCACGGCGCGGGATCTGACTTAATTTGCCGAAATCGGGCCAGGCGTCGATATGAAAATAGACATTCCCTGCGGCTACGTACGCAACTCCAACATCCAATAACCGCTCGACCACACTAACGATATCTGAGATCACATCGGTGGCCCGGGGGTAGAAGTCGGGCGGACGCATATTGAGGTCACGCAGATCTTCGATGAAATGCCGCGTCCAACGATCCCCTAGAGCTTGCCAATCCTCATCCGCTTCATCTGCTTTGCGCAAGACATCATCGTCGATATCGGTCACATTTTGGACATAACGAACAGGATATTCAAGAAACTCTAAATACCGGATAAGGATGTCGAATACAGTGTAGGTAAAGGCGTGTCCCAAATGAGTGGTGTCGTAGGGCGTGATGCCACATACGTAGATGGTTGCCGGGTCGGCAGGTTTGTATAGTTCTGTCGTCTGGGAAAGTGTGTTGTAGAGTTCCATAGAATATGCGCAGAGCCTTTGGTTGATACCTTTTGAATTGATCTAACATCCTATCATACCCGCCGTTTATAACCCATACCAAAATAGTGGCCCGAGCGATCGAGTTAACTGATTCCAAACAAAAGAGCATCCGGCGCAATAAGCCAGATGCTCAGTCATTCCTTTTGATTAGCCAGGCGGAATTCTACGCAGCTTTTTTTTCTTCCGCCAGTTTTTTATCAAGAGCATTGACCTTTTTCGATAAATTGGTGACCTTACGCCCCAAACTTTCGATGTCGCTCTTGCTGGGGATATTCATACGATTGAGGGCGCCTTCGATGCGCTCATCGAGCACGCCTTCGAGCTTATCTTCGGCCTTGCTCATATCCTTCTTGCTTCGATCCAGCCACTCGTTGACCATTTCGCGCGTGTCATTCTCGGTGACCTCGCCTTTTTCGACCAACTGCCCAAAAGCGGAGCCGATCTCTTCTTTGCCCAAGGCGAAAACGCCCAGACCTGCCAAAAATGCACTGTGTGCGGCGTGGATCACGGGCCGGGCACTGCCATTGGCCTCTTCAACGGTTTTACTAACCATTTCGGTGGTTTTCTCAGTGGTTTTATTTACGGTTTCAGTCGCCTTTACAGCGGTTTTTTTTGCGGTTGCCATCATTTTGGGTTTCTCCTGCACTAGGTGGAACTTGATGTGCGGTCATAAAACACTATGACGCACTGCGTCATAGCTGTATTATGACGCAGTGCGTCAAGAAAGTCAAGCCCTCATGCGCTAGAAAAACATTAGAGTTATGAGTAACAGACAAAATGTTTCACGGCAGCAGTTCAAGCGCCTCACAATGCTGTGGCCGAATCATTCGGAAATGTCGTCGATCCAAAGTCAAAAGGGTTGTTATGTTCAATCTCTCTGCAATCGCTATGATTGTAGCATCTGCAAAATCAAGTCTGGCGTCGCCATAAACGTTTAGAAGATCCACAGTACGTTCCAAATCCATTCTTTGCAGCGTTTCCAGAGTCCAGCCTGGACGCAACAGTTCAGCCATAGTTTGCCGCATAATGTGGTGTCCGAGGCGGCTCTCGAGCAAATAGGCGACTTCTGGGAGAATCGTCACAGGGACAACAAGCACTGTGTTGATGTTTCCCGCCAACGCAAGACAAGTCTTGTGCGATGCTTCACCCGGATTGATCAACGAGACAACATAGCTGGTGTCAATTATCACTGCCACGATCACTGCTCCAACCGTATATCGGGTGAATCTCATTGCGAAGTATCTCTTCATCCTTGCCATTGGACACATCCATGGGCACGGTATTTGCTTGTAGACTCGCCAATCTTAACAACGGATTTTCATAGGCAGCATCCTGACGTTGTTCAACCACATACTCTACCAACGCCTCACGAATCACACTTGATGTCGACCGCTTCTGTTGTCGTGCAATCTGTTTCAGGTCATAGAGTAATTCCTCTTCGATCATAATGGTTGTCCGTTTCATGAAAATCAACTCCCCTCCATCAAAGTTATGGTTATGTTAGCATAACTATTACGTCGTTACCAAGTCCGGCAGATCCGAAGATGAACCATGCCCAGGTTCATCTTCGGATCAATGACTAATAATTTAAGACTAAGGGATCTTCTGCCGATCGGCCTTAATCTTTAATCTTCAATCCTCAAAACGTCAATTTGTAAAGATGTGGGACGCTGATTCTGAACCGCGCCTGAACCCGCATCATCTGTTACGAGATAAAATAACGCGATCCGTGCCCCTCTTCCTTTAGCACCTGGATGCGTACGGGAAACTGTTCTTTGAGTTCATCGATGTGAGTGATGACCAGAACCAGTGAGAATTCATCCTTGATCATGTGGATGGCTTCGACCAGATTCTCGCGGCCCTGTGCGTCTTGGGTGCCAAATCCTTCATCGATGAAAAGTGTTTGCAGGGCTGCGCCAGCACGACGCGCCAGCAGACGACTCAAGGCAATACGCAAGGCTAAATCCGCTCGAAATGCTTCGCCGCCGGAGTATAGTTCGTAGGGTCGAGATCCCAGTTCATCTGAGATGATGATATCCAGGGTCTCGCGCTTGCCCCCGGTCTTGAGTTCACGTTGGGTGTTAAGGCGGATATTCATGCGGCCATCGGAGAGGCGAGCCAACAGCCGATTGGCTTCGGTTTCCAGTTCAGGCAATGCCGCTTCGATAATCATCGCCTGCACACCTTTGGGGCCAAACGCCTCCTGTAGGTGGCGATAGCGAGCGGATGTTTGCTTGCCATGGGTCAACTCAGCCATCTGTTCCAGACGTGTTGTTCGCAATGCCTCACATGCTTGCAACTGCTGCTGGGCACGGATCACCCGATCACGCGCTGCCTCCCAATCGGCGCGAGCCCTCTCGGCAACCTGCGTAAGACGTCGTAGATCGTTCTGGACAGAGGGTAAGGCCTGCACTTCGTCGTTCAGCGCCTGCAGGCGTGTGCGATCATCGGCTAGTTGCTCCTCTTCCCGCTGCCATCGCCCTTTCAATCGCTCAACCTGCTCGCGCAACCCCTCCTCCTGCTTCAGTGCAGTTTCAACGGCGTGCTGTTTGCGTTCGATGCCGCTCAAGTCTGATAGGGTCGCCCGCGCTTGCAAATGAGCGGATTCATCATAAGATAGGGTTTCCAACTCAGCTTGCAAGGCTACCAACACTCTGCGCACATCGGGATGGTAGTCACCCGCCAGTTGACTCTCCAGGCCATCGACGCCAGCTTGTAGCTCTGTGACTGCCGCTCCCGCTTCCTCAGATTGTTTGATGGCCGTCTCGACTTCGGCCAGTTGGCGGCGCAATGAGTCCAATACGCGCAGCTCACGTTCATCATTTTTGAGAACGGCACGCACGGTGGCTTCTTCCGCATCAAGGTCTTTCTCGCGCGCTTGCAGCAGGCGGAATTGATCTCGTAACGAGGCCAGTTGCACTTCGTATTCAGATTCGAGATGGTTGCGTCCTTCAGCCCCCAATGGCTGCTTGCACACCGGACAATCGCTTGTCTCCTCCGTCTTTAGTACATCCAATCGTTCCCTCAGGGTATCGCCCTCTTCTTTTACCCGGCCCCTCTCGACACCAACCTGCGCCCGCTCGGTTCGCAACGCTACCAATTGTTCTCGCCGTTCCTGACTCAAAGCTCCCAAATTCTGCAACTTCTCGATGTCATGTTGCACGGCGGCAGCTTTGCCCTGCAATCCCGGTAGAGCCTGCACCCGCGCTTGAGCATCAGATAGGGATTTCCGAGCCAGGGCACGCTCTTGCTCCAAACCTGCTTTGGCTTCGTTGAGTTGTCGTTCCAGTTGTCGTAGTTCTTGCTCTAGCGGTCGCCTTGCTTGCAGGCGTTTGGCCCATAACTGCTCTTCTTCTCGTGCGCTTTGCAATGTGGCGTAGCCTTGTTCGATAGCCTGGCGTTCATCCAGCAGGTTTTCGATCTCGAGCAGACGCGCCTCCTGCGTCTTTAGTTGTTGGGCTGTATCCTCGAGGCCTAGTAATGCTTCATGGATGCGTTTCTGCAGATCACGAAGGACAGTTTGTTTGCTTGTCAACGCCTGCACTTCCAGATGGAGGGAAGCCAGTTGACGATCAGCTTCACCGAGTTTCAACTTAACTTGACTCTCTGAGAGCGTCGCTCCGCGCAGGTCTTGTTCGTACATGGGTTGGCGTGCCAATTCCTGGTCGATTTCTTCGATACGCAATGCAAGTGCTGTCGCTTCGGCCTCCGTCTTTTTTGCATACGCTTTGGCGCGTTCGGCGTAGGCATCATACTGAGACAGGTTGAGAATGGTCGCTAGGATGTCTTTGCGTTGGCCCGGCGACTTGCTGGTAAAAGCATCAGCTTCCCCTTGTTTCAAAAAGGCAGAGTTGACGAAGGTCTCGTAATCCATGCGTAAGACCCCGTTTATATGTGCTTGAGTGGCGCGTATGCTGGGTTCGGTAAGCGCCTGCCAGGCAGCCCCTGCTTCATCCCAAACCGCCAGCTCCAGGTCCGATTTCTTACTGCGCCCGCTCTGAAAGCGCTTACGAATAACGTTATACCTATCCCCGGCCAGACCGAACTCATATTCCACCTGCATCTCGTTGCTACCGCTGTGCATAAGATCGTCATCCGAACTAGCACGCGCCTTGCCCCATAAAACCCACGTGATCGCATCCAAAAGCGCCGACTTGCCGTGCCCGTTCTCACCGATCAGACACACCAGGTGCATACCAGAAAAATCCAGAGGCTCTAATCCGTGGCGGTAACTCAAGAAGTTTTCCAGACGTAATTTGTAGGGTATCATAGGCGAATCATTTATCGAGGTGGCGGGGTCGTGGTAAGCATTTGCCTGGCGCATCTGTAGTCTACCACAGCCCACTTAGCGCATTCAAAACAAATGCTCTCATCACCCGACCCAAAACAGTTTCGGTTCATTCGGAATTGATGTGGCCCCTACCAGAAAGAACACACAACACGCAAGACCTTTTATCTACGACCACATGAGATCCTGTTGAGCCAAAATTTCAACCGTGAGGTGAAACAATGAAGAAAGCCGTCAGTATCAGCCTCGGCAGCAGTGTTCGTGACAAACAGGTCATCCTCATGCTCAACGGTGAACCCATCCAGGTGGAACGCATTGGTACGGATGGTGATGAGAAAAGAGCTCGGGCTCTGTTCGCCGAGTATGACGGCACAGTAGATGTCCTGGGTATGGGGGGTGTGGAGTTGGATGTCCGCCTGGGTGAGCGCAGTTACAAACTCAGTTCGGGCTACAACCTCGTGCAAGATGTACGGCAAACGCCGGTGGTCAATGGTGCTGGGCTCAAACATACACTGGAGCGACGGGTGTTTGAGTTGGCCGCCCCCGCCTTAGGTGGCATGCCACACTACAAGAATGCTTTTATGATAATGGGAGTCGATCGCTATGGCCTGGCCGAGGCATTTACCGAAGTCTCTGATCAGGTCGTTTTTGGAGATCTCATGTTCGCCCTGGGTATCCCCATCCCCATACCGGGCCTAAGCAAGCTGAACACTGTCGGGCGAATACTTTTACCTGTTCTGCGCCATCTTCCTATCTCCATGATTTATCCTACCGGAGAAAAACAACACGAAACCGAGCCAAAATATGAAAAATACTGGCACCAGGCCGACGCCATCGGCGGTGATTTCCTCTACTGTAGCAAACACATGGTTGATGATCTGAGTGGTAAGACCATCGTCACAAACACCACCACTGAAGCCGACATCGAGCTACTAAAAGCGCGCAATCTACGGTGGTTGATCACCACCACACCACGTTTTGAAGGGCGTTCATTTGGTACCAATGTGTTAGAGGCTGCTCTTACTGCCTACGCCGGAAAAGGTCGACCTCTCAGTGATGGGGAACTCAATGTACTTATCGATGAATTGGATTTGAAGCCTAGTGTGATGCGGCTGGATGAGTGAGAGCGGCGTAGTCTTAAACTTATCGGGCATGGTTCATGGAACCGGTTCCTCATCTTCACAAATGCGAGCATAGTTCCTTTTGCGGCCTGGACCATGTTGACAAGTAGGTTGTTTAGCAAGAAGGCTAATTGGGCCTGCGCACCTTAACAATTGAATGAACGGGAAGATTCCACTAAACTTGTGGAAAATCGTCAAAATCACCATAGTCAAGGAGGAACCTTCCCATGGTATTGTACACAGAAACGCAAGAGATGTCGCCTCTATGGCCAGCACCGATCGAGCACGTCTATCAGTTACTGGGTGGCGGGAATGCTAGCAGCATCGCCCCGAAGTTGCCACACCTGGGTCGGGCAGACATACTGTTCATGACGATGATCATGAGCCTGCCTCGGGAACGACGCCCGTGGGGGATCGTGACGTGGATGGCGGATATGTTCATGTTGTCTCGCAGAGGGCTGTACGATTTGA
>JAAENG010000366.1 GCA_024224665.1 Chloroflexota bacterium
CAATTTAGGTGCGAGATTGCGATCAGTTCCCCACTGAGGGTGAACAATTGCCCTTTTTTAGGGACAGGGACACTCCAGAAGGTTCATATTTGGAATTGCTGCGGCTGAAGCGACCTGCCGACTTTTGCGGAACTGCCTTTTTTGTGTTTGTCGTAGCCGGATCAGCCCCCGAACTCGTACGCCGACTGCAGCCACGCGAGAACTTCGCCATCTACATCACTGGGCGAATGCAATGCCACCTTGTGTGTAATCGAACCGCTCCCAAAGTTCGGTGTTTCCTCCAAGCGATTGGTGGGGCTATACCCCGGCAGTCTGAGGCCCAGGTCGACGCGCGAGCGGGCGGAAGGTAGGATTAGTGCAAACGGCCGTTTACGTTTGAAGACAACATAAGACTTGCGTGGCGATTGTTCGATATCATCGCCTAGCTGGTTGATCTCAAGCAAGAGTTGGTCGTAAATGGGGCGTAATCTGGATTTGCCACCGCTGTACTGGTTGTCAATGACATCCGTTACAGTTTCATGTTCCTTTGGGCGGAATCGTACCGCCGACCAGGTATCATCAATCGAAATCTGCCGAACAGGGCGCCATCCTGCTTGCTCAAGAATGTCCCATCCTTTGTCGCGCCTGATATCGGTAGACACCCCGGATGAGCGCTTGGGATAGCTGATCCATAACAGGCCATCAGCTCTGACGCAGGCCAGCGCTTGCGGCACATACGTTGCCATTTCTTTGACGGTAGCAACGAACAAATGCACGCAGTCAGCCGCCGTCCTGGAGTTGGGCACGATCTCGACATTTGGCGGCAAAGGGCTAACTAACTCGACATAATGTTTGGGTGCATTGAGGATGACCATTCGACTGTCAGGTCGGATCTGAAGTTTCTTGGCGAGGGCGCTCTCTGGCATTTTCAAGTCTCCATGTTAGTTGATGGCAATGCGGATCTCCTCGAAACCCAAACTGCGCAAGTGATTTTCAAAATAGATCTTACCAAACTGACTTGCCAGATCGAGTATGCCGGCTTCCAGGGCGCCTTGTTCTATCAAGGCTTTCGCTTCGGCCAAGGTCTCGCTTTGCAATTCCGGTGTGTTGTCGACAAAGAAGGAGCGCTCGTAGGACAGCACCCTCGAGTTCTCGAAATCAATGCTGCTGGAGAGGATTTTAGGCGCAGGCAGATGCAGTTGTACGCGAGTGCCATCACTCCACAGGTCTTCTTCCTGCAGCCTGCTCAGATCAAATCCGGCCTTCACATCGCCGTAAACCAACATCAGAATCTGTTCATGGCCTCCCAAGTTCTGGCGGATGTCATCGGGTATACGTTCGTTCGATACATCGACGACCATGGGCAGTTGTATCGTTGCCAGTTCGGCCAGGGGGTGAAGGCTACGAACGGTGACAACCGGTGGGCGAAGTGTCGGGCTGGGCGCAGGCGCTGTGGCGCCACCCATTGTTTCGGGAAGATATCTGCGGGCGATAAGGGCTATGATGATGATAAGTAGAACGACACCTACGAAACGAAACGTACTGCGTTTTTTAGGCTGTGGCGGACCCGGGCTGTAAGAGTCGGCCGTATCAACCATTTTCAGAGCTTCACCTGGCTCGCCCACAGGATGTTCTTCGGCGGTCATAATTGTGTCTCGACGATGAATGTAATCTGGGTGAAACCTAATGAGCGCAAGAATTTCTCGAGATACACCGTGCCTAACTGCTCTGCCTTGTTTCTGATTGCGTTCTCCTCTGCCCACGCCAGTAATTCACGCTCAGCACGAAGTCTGGCCGCTCCCTCGAGTTCTATATCTGGGCTGACCAGAAAGCCTGTCTCTCGCATGTAGACCTTGGTAGAGCTATTGTCCACACGCGTTGAGAAAATCTCGGGTGGTGGCAAGACAATGCTGACGCTGTCACCCTTGATCGAAATGTCGTGTGCTTCAATAGCTTCTAAATCGAATCCTGCAGTCACTTCGCCATTGGCGATGAGCAATATCTTGTCGGTGCCGAAGACCTTTTGCCATATAGAATTCGGCTCCTTCTCCATATCCACAACAACCTGCATGACGAACTGCACGGTCTCCAATCTGCCCAGGTCCTTGATGTCTGTGATGATGACACGAGAGGTTGGTGTAGGTGTCGGGGTTGGGCTGGGGGTAGAGGTTGGTGATGGTGTGTGAGTGGGAGTGGCTGTGGGGCCCGGTGTTTCGGTCGGGACTGGCGTTGCTGTGGGCAGCACGGTTGCAGTTGCCGTGCGCGTCTGCAAAGGGGTAGGCCACGGTTCGGTAGGAACAGCGGCCGGTGCAGTTGCAATCTCTTGAGGGCGCACAGCACCGAGCAGCCCGTCTAACACAAATAGGGTTGCAGCGATGATCAGAATGAGAATGGCTAATACCTGCCAGGTAGGCCAGTTACGATCAGACATTTTCCAGGTGGGGGAGTGGGAGAGGAGCGAGGATTAGCGTTGGGCTCCTTAATCAAAACGAATCTGTTTGAATTTCGTTCCCTGGAGGTGAGTGTACCATACTTGACCATCCGGGTGGCAAATCCCAGGCGATGCAGTGGAACTAATGTTCTCTGTGTTGCAAAATGTATCATGGCTAGCAAAAACGGCAGTTTGTAGTAAGCGCTTATGAAGGTTAATTATTTATTTCGGTAATGTCTTCTTGCCAGGTCCGCCGGGGGATGAATCTCCCGGCTAGCAAACAGCGCCGGATCAATCCGGCTATCGGCTCGTTTTGTGACACTTAGGGTGTCAAA
>JAAENG010000367.1 GCA_024224665.1 Chloroflexota bacterium
ACAGAACTTGGGCCATTTCAGTGAAGCCTTGTCAATGTTCTACAGTCTCCGTTTTGCATCTACCCATTGGGTGCTGCGCATACCCTAAACTTGAAATGTGACAAAGCACTAGTGTCATTCGTACAGGACACCTTTAGTTCACCGGGACGCTGGCAGCATCCTCAATGCGATAAAGGTGCGTGGCCGTGCGCAGATAGAAGGCATTGTCAACGACTGCGGGCGTGGCCTGGAGGACTGTCTTGGCGAGCGAGTTCGTTGCCAGGGTCTTGAACCTGCGCCCGGCCTCAATCACGGTGGTTTCAGCTTTCCTGTTGAACAGGTAAATGCGGCCCGCCGCGTAGATAGGAGACGCGTAGTAGTTGCCGCCAATCCGTTCCTTCCATACGATCTCTCCGGTCTTCGCGTCTATGCAGGTCGCCCTTCCGTTGTTACTGATCATATAGAGCAGTCCGTCCACCAGTAGCAGCGATGGCATCGCACTCACATGCTCCTTGACCTTCCAGACAACATGGGTGTCGGTGACGTCACCCCGGCCATCGGGACGCAACGCCCACAGTTCCGGATGGTCGTAGTCTGTGACTACAAACACCAGCCCCTGGCCGGCCAGAGGTCGGGGGACTATCGACCAGCCGTTGTGGCGGACCTTCCAAAGTTCATCGCCTGTATGGACGTCATAGGCAATTATGGCCTTTGCCCCGGGACTGATCAGTTGGAACTGTCCATTGACCTGAACAACGTGTGGCGTGGAGAACGCTTTCCTGCAGTACTTGTGTACGCCGCTGTAATCAACAGATCGCGTGGTTTTCCAGATGGTTCTTCCGGTCGCCTTGTTCAGGGCGATGACGTACTGCTGGTCCGCACCGTCAACGTTGAAGATCAGCATGCTGTTGAAGAGGATGACCGAGGAGCCCGGGCCCATGTGGTAATCGCACTCAAGATCGCGACGCTCCCACAGGATCTTCCCGGTGTCCGTGTCCAGGCATGCCGTTCCGTAGGCTCCGTAATGGACGTAGAGTCTCCCCTTCTCTACGGTTGGCGTGGGGGAGGCGTGGCTGTTGACGGCGTTGACACTCTGGGGGGTGGCGACGTCGAAGACCTTGACGTCATGCAGCACCCCGCCTGTGCGGCGATCAATACACACCGCGAATACCTGCTCCCCTTTCTTGGTTGCAGTTGTCATCCAGATCTGGTTCTCCCACACAACCGGCGAGGACCAGCCGATATCATGCACCGCGGTCTTCCAAATCACGTTTTTGGTTTCGTTCCATCGCAGGGGAAGGTCCCCTGAGCCCGAATGGCCATCCCCGCCCGGCCCCCGGAACTCGGGCCAGTAACCACCGGCCCTTGCGAACCCGGCAACGTCCGCATGATCGAAGGTCTCGACATCCCTCCGGCGCGTGTCCAGTTGTGGGGCAGCGGCTCTGTCCACCGGGCGTGGTGCCGATGCTGCGTCTCGCTCGAAGAGCGCCTGGAGCTCATCCGCGGAGAGGGCACGGTCGTAGATGCGCACGTCGTCGATGAGACCAAGAAAGAACCTTCCCGTCTGTTGTGCGTTCTGGCCGATGAGCACGGGGTAGTCGTTGACACTGATGGTTCGCTCAGTTTCTTCCGAAGCGTCCAGCGTGCCGTCCACGAAGAGGCATGTTTTCGTTCCATCGTGGACTCCGGCGACGTGGTGCCACCGGCCGTCATTGACTGCTCTATTCCCGTACAGATCGCCGACCTCATGACGAGAGAGATCCGAGCAGGCCCAACCGAGACTATTCGTGTTATTCGCCCTTTGCAACCTCCAGGCTCGGTCCCCCTTGGTGACGATGGACTGCCAGCTTCTCGTGAAGGCGTTGACCCTTATCCAGGCCGTCACCGTGAGGCTGCCCGTGATGTCAAAATTGCCTTCGTTCGGAATTGATACGAAGTCGTCCGTCCCATCAAATTCAAGCGCCCCGCCGATTCTCCCCGTTGTCCACTTCGCACTGCCCATGATCGTGCCGTGGTTGTTCCTACCCGAGGAGTCGCGTGCGATCATTCCCCTGCCTTCGTCGAACGCCCAGTGGCCAATGAGGCCGTGGGCGAGGTCGTGGGCCGCATCGTCGATGACCGTCGCAGCCCCCCCCTCATTTCGACCGGCGACGCGGCCAGCGTTTCCAATGTCGTGTCGAGCGTACGTTCTCAGCGTCACCATTACCAGAACCACGATCGTTATCTTCTTCAGCATGCCCTGTTTTGTATTAGTTGCTCGAATTATCACTCTGTCACTTCCTGATCTAACTCGCAGTGTGCTTGCCAAGGTTATGGAACATCGGACTTCCTTTGAAGCCCTACAGCCTCTCATCCTATTCATTGACCGGCTTGCAGCGGTCAATGAATAGGAAAAGCGCTTTTTGCAACCAGAGAGTGATTATGCCCGTTGTATCAGAGCAAATCAAGAGAGAAAACAGTCCTGGGACCGCCTGCGATTGTCAACCATCTATGGGACCGCGTGACATTGGGCCTAAACTGTTGATTTCGTAGCATTTATGCCCACAAGCCCACAATTACCATTTTCACTCATCTTGTGCTATAATGCTCCCTCAGCAACTGGCTTTCATACGTCTTGGAGGAACATTAACAGGATTCATGGACAACAAGAACCGAGATACTATCATCTTTGCTGTTTCGCTAATCTTGAAGGCTGCTATCGTTGCTGCCAAATACTCAGGAAGGGTTCGCAAGCGAAGCCTCAAACGCCTGGCGGCCATGGATATTGACGAGAAAGACAAGGAGATCCTCTTCCTGATAGATAAGGTCTACCAGCTCAATACCCAGATCTCCATCCTCCTGAAACGCGTCAAAAAGCATCAAAACAAACCAAGATACACTATTCGAGAAAGGCTGTTGATACTCTGGCATATGGAAACCTTCCAAATCCCAAGGAGGAAGATTGCTCGACACCTCGGTGTCTCTAAATCAACTGTTTACCGATGGCTGCACAAAATCGAAGAGGACAAACAAGCTCACATTCCAGCCAACAAAACACCAAAGGATATTGCAGCCTTAGTATGGGAAATAACAAAGGCAAACATTGATTGGGGAAGATTCAGGATTGCCAATCAGCTTGGCCTGCTAAATGTCTTCATTTCAGCCTCTACGGTTCGTAACATCCTCAAACAGCCAGCACCGGAGAATCCTCCTGCATCGATCCTCAAGAAGGCCACCGACGATAAGGAAGAGCCTAAGTCAATTCCAGCCTGGTATCCCAACCATGTCTGGTCTATTGACGCCACAGAAGTCACGTGTTGGGGACTGTGGCCCATTCATGTATGTGTTGTGATTGATCATTTCTCACGCAAAGTTGTGTCCGTGACTCCACTGGAAGGACCCAA
>JAAENG010000368.1 GCA_024224665.1 Chloroflexota bacterium
CAATTTAGGTGCGAGATTGCGATCAGTTCCCCACTGAGGGTGAACAATTGCCCTTTTTTAGGGACAGGGACACTCCAGAAGGTTCATATTTGGAATTGCTGCGGCTGAAGCGACCTGCCGACTTTTGCGGAACTGCCTTTTAAGAGTAAACGCTAGAACGTGCTATCCAAGGTCAGGATTGCCCGGCCCGAAGTGCTTGAGCATGACAATGGGGTCGGTCTTCGAAGGATTGCTGATCTCGACACCCTCCTTCGCAGCCCGTTCACTGACGAAGTATTCGTCATGGGTGAGTTGGCCAAAGCGGATCAGGCTGGGTGTCTCGACATCCCAAACGCCCATGCTGCCATGGCCCTGCATCATGATCATGCCGTAAGCACCACTGTCTCGAATGGTGACTGAGGCGCCGGGGAGAACGGTAAGCTCTTTGGCTGAATAATCAGGTGACTTGTAGCAAATCCAATTCTCGACATACCCTTCGGCTTCCATTTCCTCTTGAGGCCGCACCGCTTGTGGTTGCATGAAGCGATTACCCACGAAATTGGGGTCGAGGTTCAGATCCCAGTCGATGATTTCAAGCAGCCAATCGAAATCACCCATTTTGTCGGGCGGCGTGTTCTTCCACAGCAACTCTTCATCGATAACCTGATGCCCTGTGACCGATTCATACATGGCAAAGACATCCGATGCCTTCTGCGGTTCATAAGTGCAGAGACTGCCCGGGGCGTGCAAGACACCTGGTGGAATGTTCCAGCCCGTGCCCACATCCAGGCGATAGGCGGTGGAAAGCGTGGTGATTTTGTTGTCGCCCTTGGCGAAATTCATCAAGCATTCGCGTACATCGTCCTGCGTGGTTCCCGGATTTAAGCCGAAGAAAGTATAAGGATAATCGGCCCCATAGTTGTTGGCCTGGGGTGGGAAGTAGTAGGACTCTGGTTTTCCCAGTTGCCCGGTCAGTGCGGCATGTTCGTCACGATGGTGGATATGGAAAGGCAAGGCCGCTTTGTTGTCGAAGAATTTGGAGTACATCGGCCATCTCTGATGCTCGTCCCAGATACGTTCTCCGATCAGATCACCTTTCAACTCCTCAACCGCATCGCACAGCAATACCTGCTCGGTTTCTGCCCCCGCTGCGAATACAATGAAGCTAAGTCCTTCGTTGGCTGAGGTGAGAGGACCATTGTCCGCCGGGGTCGTGGATGAAAACCAGCGCTCGTCGATGCCGCCACGATTGCCACCCAGAGAATAATAGTCGTCGGGATGCAGTTTGATGCGGCGTCCCGGCACGCAGAATGAGCGCGGCACCCAGTTCGGAGCCAGTCTGACGATCCCTTTACCCTGGTCAAACGCATTTTGGATGATGGAACTTCCTGACATAATGTCTCTTCCCTCCTTGGAAGATACTGTCCTGTTACGGGAGGATTATTATCGTTGGGCAAAGCGTCTTATTTATCGACAGACGCTTCATTTTCTATCCAAAAGATTGTACCCCAAATTCCAAAACTTAGACAAGTGTCAATCAATTTCGAGGTGAGTTCGATTTTTGGAAGTGACCCCACCTCAGGTATACCCCCGACATGTGTGCTCATATCGTAGACTCGGGGTCTTTGCGTCATCGTCGGGCGCCTTGCTCTTCTAGTCTACGGCGATGCCGGACCTGTGCTCTCACGCACGATCAACTGCGGTGGTAACAGAACTTGGCTTACCTCCACTGGCTCCTTGTTAAGGATGGATGTTAGCATCTGCGCTGCCTGAAAGCCGAGTTCGTAGGATGGAAAATTGATAAAGGTCAGGGGAGGTGATATGAGCTGAGCGGTCTGTTCGGATGTAATCGTCATGATCGAGAAATCGCCAGGTATGGCGCGTCCCAAGTGTTGCAGTGCACGTATGATGCCCACTGTTGTCGAACCTTCGATAGTGACGATGGCAGTGATGTCGGGCTTCTGCTGTAGTAATTTCAGTGTGCTTTCGAACAGGGCCTGTACGGCCAAATCGACCTGAAGACAGATTGGTGTAAGACCATGTTTTTCACAAGCCTTTTTGTAGCCTCGCTTCAAGCGAACCGCCGCTCCATAGCCGCGTTCAAGCAAGGATTCAGGAAAAGCAATAAAGCCTACCTGCCGATGTCCTAACTCGACCAGGTGATCGAAGGCGGTGATCACAACGTTCTCTTGATCCAGGTCGACGAAATGTAGACCAGTGTTATCTGCGCTACGCCCAATCATAACAAAAGGATAGTTCCGTTCACGCAGAAAATCCACCCGCCAGTCAGTCATGTCAATTTCCATGAGGATCACACCATCAACCTGGCCGCTGCGATAAAGGTTACGCAGCTCCTCTTTGCTGATGGCGGTGGTAATCAGATTGAAGGATACTTTAGCTTCGCCAAACGCCCTCCCTACACCTCTGATAAATCCCATCTCCTGCCTGGTGAAATCAATGTAATCAAAATCGTATAGCAGGGCACTGGTGCTGCTCTTGCCTGTAGCCAGCCGCTGCGCTTGTGCGTGTGGGGTATAGCCCAACTCCTCGATAACCTGTTGCACTCGCTGACGGGTTCTCTCCGCAACGTCGGGTTTGTCGTTGAGTATGCGCGAAACCGTCGAAACAGAAACACCTGCGACTTCTGCGACTTCTGCGATGGTGATATCTGGTGAGTCCTGCATTCCTTTTTCCTCTTGAGATCGGCGTGCTTAGATTAGCAGTGGAAGCGAAATATCGTGTTCGGTACCTAGCGGTAGCGGTACCGGTAATGTGATCGTAATCAGCTTTAGATTATCATATTGGCGAGCGCATGTCAATCGTTATTCTGGGATTTGTATTGGATCGAATATGGAATGAGGGAGCTGGCAAGCGCCAAAATACCAACTTTAGTTATCATAATTGTCGGTAAGTGCCCCTATTACACCGAGAATCCCCTTCGGTGATCCAGCTTTTTCCCTGTATTGTGTTGTCGGCAATTCCCTCTTGACACGGCGCTGGCTTCATGATAAAGTATCGGCAGCGCTACCGGTAGCGCTACCAAAGACTCATGATTATTGCAAGGCAAGCAGCTCGAGGCGAAGCAGCCACATCCAAGTGTAAGAGGCCAACACCCGGTCAGAAAAAAACTCTGTCCTCAAGCCCTCCCTTAAAAGAACAGGAGGTTTTATGAACTGAACTCTATGCCCGGCTTGCCCGGATACAACACGCTTTCCGTTCATTTGCACCCTACTCTCAGATCCTTAGTGGAGGAGTCAAATCATGAGAAAACTATTCTTTGTGATATTGCTAGTTGTATTGTCAGTACTCGTCGCCGCCTGCGTTGCGCCTGCGGCCCCAGCCCCTGCACCTGCTCCGGTCGAAGAGGCAGAAGCGCCCGCCGAACCAGCGGCAGAAGAAGCACAGGAGCCGGTCGAGATCACGGTCATGGTGTTTGAATCACCGGCATTGACCGCCGAATTTTGGGATGAAGCTATTGCCTCTTCGCTAGAAATGTTGCCCGACTACATTGCGGTGGAAAAGATCACCTCCCCCAGCCTCGACCGCGATGCTTACGCCAAACAACTACAGGCCACCGATCAATTCCCAGACATTCTCATGGCTGTCACCATCTCCGATTTCGCCCAAGCGGGTCTGTTGACCCCCTTTGATGAAGAGTATCTGCAAGAAAACTTCATTGTACCCGATGGGGCCATGACGGATGGTGTCTCTTATCACCCCCCCAATGGGGCCCAGATCATTCCGTTTATCTTCTACAACAAAGCCATTTTCGAAGAGGTGGGCGTTGAAGTGCCCACCACTTATGGTGAGTTTGTAGAAGTTTCTCAGGCGATCAAAGATGCCGGCCATATCCCCCTCTTGATGTGTGGCGCTGAACCGTGGTGTGGTTCCTTCCCCGTTGTCGCCCTGGTCTCTGCGGATGTCTTTGGCGACGATCCCGATTGGATGAAGAAACGCAAAGCTGGTGAAGTCAGCTTCAGCGATCCCGAAATGGTTGCAGCTTTCCAGAAATTCCAAGATCTGGTGAATGCTGGTCTGATTGATGAGGGCGGCTTGGGCACGGACTTCGCTACCGCCAACCAGGCTTTCTATGATGGCGAAGCCGCCATGTACTTCCAGGGCAGCTGGTTCATCGGCTACATGGAACCTGAAGTGAGCGCCAACACCGGTGTCTTCATCCTTCCTCAAGACGATGGCGATCTGTTTGTGCCCATCTATGTCGGCGGCGGAACTCGAATGAGCGCACTTACAGAGCACCCCGAAGAGGTCAAGATGTTCGCCGAAACGTTCGCATCTAATCCGAACGGGTTGAAGACCAACATCGAATTGGATGCCCTCTTCCCGATGATTAAGGGCATGACGATGGCAGATTGGCAAAATGACTATGGTGTTGAAGTCAGCGATCTTTTCACGGAAGCTTACGAAGGTTATGTCCTCAACGAAGATGCCGCCAAAGTCAGCACCTTCACCTGGTCGAACAACGATGATGATGTCATCGCAGGCATGAAGGCAGAGATATACACGGCTGTTCAGAACGTTTTCCTGGGCGCGGATGTAGCCGAACAAATGGCGCTTCTCGACCAACTGTGGGAAGAAGCAGCCGAGGCCATAGCGCGGCAATAGCCAGTACGATTATCTAGCATCTCTGATAATCGAGTTTGTAGTACAGGTTTGGCGGTTCCTGTCAAAAACCGCCTTTCTTCCTAGCGTTCAGTGAGAAAGAATCAAAACCATGGCCATAAGAGAAACGACAGACCTGCAGAGCGGCTTACAACCAAGCCTGGGGACGAGATGGCGCCAGCGGTCGAGCCAGATAGAGTTGCTTAACCTGATCGTGTGGACCGGCATTGCCCTGTATGCGCTGATGAGCATCATTCCCATCTTCCTGGCCTTCTACTACAGCCTCACGAATCTCAACTTACTGTATCCGGCTTCAGATTTCGTGGGCTTTGATAACTACGTCAAACTCTTCAATGATTTTGCCTTCAAGCGTTCGCTGTCAACCACCTTCAAGTTGAGTGTGGCAATCACAATCTCCGTCAATGTTTTGGGTCTGATGATCGCCATGATGCTCAACTACAACGATCGTTTTCACAGCGTGCTCAGAACCTTGTTTTTCATCCCGCAAGTGCTGAGCGCCGTGATCGTTAGCTTCATTTGGAAGATCATCCTCACCGACCGCGGGCTTCTGAACGCCATGCTCGAACAGGTCGGGTTGATCGAGAGACCGATTCACTGGTTGGGGCTGCCAGATCTGGCCACGTTTTCAATCGGTCTGGTGGTCACCTGGCAACTCATTGGTTTCAGTACTGTCATCTATCTGGCCTCCTTGCAGGGCATCCCCGATGATTTGAGGGAAGCGGCCCATATTGATGGCGCCAACCGCCGGCAGCAATTCACGAACATCACCTGGCCCCTGATCGCGCCGGGTGTGACCATCAACATGGTGTTGATGATGATTATCGCTTTCAAGCTTTTCGATCAGGTTGCCGTCCTCACCGGTGGTGGTCCGGGCGGGTCCACTGAAACGCTCTCTTACTACATCGTGCGCATGGGGTTCACCAACAATCGCACGGGGTATGCCTCGGCGATGGCGGTTGTGTTGTTCATCATCATCGCCACAATCTCAGGCGCCGTTGTGGGCTACCTGAAGAAGCGGGAGGTTGAATACTAATGAAGCAAGAGCGCGGCCTTATATTTCGATTATTCGCTATTTTGATTACGGCCATCTTTACCCTGCCTTTGTACCTGGCCGTTGTCAATGTATTCAAAACCCTGGAGCAAATCCGCTATCGCCCGATTGCGTTGCCGGCCCCCTTTATTTGGGACAATCTGATCACGGTGATCAACCGTCCCGACAATCTACTCTTCGAAGGCTTGAAGTACAGTCTCTTGATTACGGCATCCACCGTGATCCTGCTGGTGTTTTTCGCTTCGACGATTGGCTTCTACATCGCCCGAAGTGACAGCCGGCTGTCCCGTTTTCTGCTGTTTCTGTTTGTGGCAGGGATGCTGATCCCCCCCCAGGTAACCTTGATCCCGGTGACTCGGCTATTGAAATTCATGGGGCTGATGGGCAGCTTTCAAGGCCTGGTGTTGTACCTTGCTGGTAGTGGTATGTTGTCCTTTGCGGTCTTTGTGTATGCGGGATTTGTGAAATCGATCCCTCGAGAACTCGACGAATCTGCGATGATTGAAGGTGCCAGCCGCTTCACCCTGTTTTGGCGGATCATATTTCCCCTCATGCGCCCGGCCACGGCCACTGTAGTCATCTTCCTGAGCCTGTGGACCTGGAATGAATTCCTGCTGCCTCTCATTATTGTGGGACCCAGCCAGGGCATCACCATCACCACTGGTATTTACACCGCTGTCGGCACTTACACCTCCGATTACGGGCAGATATTCTCCCTGATGTTCTTGTCAGCCCTGCCCATGCTGGCGTTTTTCTTCCTGCTACAAAAGGAATTCATCGCCGGTCTCACGGCTGGTTCTCTCAAGGGATAACAATCACCCAACTTGTCAACGTCAGCTCGGAGTTCTGAGTCATCCGTGTCCACCATCGGTGTGATCAAATGTCTGGAATTATTGAAATTGCCGTCCCCAAAGAAGAGATTGAGGCAAGGCGAGATCGGTACGAAAAAACAATAAATTTTGAAACGCCAGACCGCGTGCCTGTCATCCCAAGCATTGCAACCCGTTACCTGCTGCCACAAATTGGCGTGGATTTTAAAGACTATTTTGGTGATCCCGAGGTCATGCTGCGCTCGCAGATTCTGGCTCAAAAATGGCATTTGGAAAATGTCCGCACAGATGCTCATAGTGTCACAGGGGCTTGGGTTGGCGGCTGGACAGATTTCCAAAACGCGTATGAAGCGGGGAGTTTGGGCTGTGAAACACACTTTCCTGATTATGATATCCCCTGGATTGGTCCAAGCTGGGTCAAGACCGATGAGGATCTACAGAAGCTAGAAGCCATTGATTTTGTCCATTCCGGCCTTAATCAACGGCAGATCGATTATCGAAAAGCGATGATGGATGTGGCCGAAAAGTATCCCGTTCGCTTCCAAGGGGGGGATGTTTTCTATCCAGGAGAAAATCCAGCACTAACCAATGCCACAGGTGGACCGTTTAACCTGGCAGGTGATTTGATCGGTCAAACCGATGTCTTCTTGATGGTATACGAAAGACCTGGTTTCCTCAAAGAGGTGCTGCGCATCGTTACAGATAAGATTATCGACTGGCTAGAGTTTTGTCACGCAGAGATGCAGCTCACTGAACGGAATTTGTCTTGGTCCGATGATCCGGCAGTCTATTTGTCTGCAGATATGTTCCGTGAGTTTTCATTGCCTTATAACCAGAAAATCCGCTCTCGTTTTGATGGCTATGGGCTATTGCACATGTGTGGAAAATCGGATCATCTGTTGGAGATATTTCGCGATGATCTGAAAATCGATATTCTGTACGGGTTTGGCTTCCCGGTGGATTTGGATCGCATCGGAGAAGCATTGGGGGGGCGTGTGGCCGTAGTGGGAAATGTCAATCCCATGCTCCTTCATTCTGGAACACCAGAGCAAATCCGCCAGGCTACTCGCCATGTGATTGATAAGCTGGCTCATTATAAAGGTCTCGTTGTACAAGAAGGGAACAACGTGCCTCCTGGTACACCTTTAGAGAATATCAACGCCATGATGGAAGCGGCAGAACTTTATGGAAGCTATGAATAAAAAGGTGGAGCGAGTGTTTGCTGTGCTTCGCAATCGATCAGCGGATCAGGAAATTCCGATCCGCTACTCAAGCAGACTTTAGAAATGACCTTCCAACAAGAAGCAAACAAACTGATCTGGGAAATGGGCCAGGAAAGGATCCAACTCGAAGCTTGGGGCCCGGACGCCCTGCGGGTGCGTGATGCTCTCAATGCTCAAATTACAGATGATCCTTTGAGCGCTCTGCTGGCGCCTCTTTTCCTCGACGCAGAGATTATTATCGGTGACGAATGGGCCAGCATCAGGAATGGTGCGCTCAAGGCTGATATCTCCTCGTTTGGAACCGTTCGCTTTTCAAATGTTTCAAGCGGCGAAGAGCTGGTTTCAGAAACCTGGCAGAGATTTCCCCAGCCCGAACGCCGCTTCAAATCCCTGGATGGGAACCTGTTTCGAGTTCAGGTCAAATTCAAGGCATATGATGGCGAACGCTTTTACGGCTTGGGCCAGCGCAAACACGGCAAACTGGATCAAAAAGGCTGTGTCATCGACCTTTTGCAACTTAACTCCAAAGTTTGCATTCCTTTCCTGCTCTCCAATCGGGGCTACGGCTTTCTGTGGAATAATCCCGCAGTGGGACGGGTGGAACTGGGACAGAACCACACGCGCTGGATCGCTGAAGCCACTTCTAAGTTAGACTATTGGATCACCGTGGGGGATTCACCCGCCCAGATCGTTGAACGTTACGTGGATGCCACCGGCCATGCGCCAATGCTGCCGGAGTGGGCCGCCGGATTTTGGCAGTGCAAACTGCGCTACGAAACCCAGGATGAACTGCTCTCCGTGGCGCGCAGTTACAAGGAGCGGGGCCTGCCGCTTTCAGTGATAGTGATCGATTACTTCCATTGGACATTGCAGGGCGAGTGGCGTTTCAACCCCGCAGATTGGCCTGATCCCGCCGGGATGGTGGGCGAACTGGAAGAAATGGGAATCAAGGCGATGGTATCGGTCTGGCCGACGGTAAATGGCGCCAGCACGAACTTCAAGGAAATGCAACGGCGAGGTCTGCTGATCGAAACCAACCGAGGTATCCCCGCTCATTGGCTCCTGACAGACCGCAACGCACCGGGATTACCCGCCCCGGTCTATTTTTGCGACGCCACCAATCCTGAAGCACGCACTTTCTTTTGGCAGCAAATTCGTGAAGGTTACCACCGGCATGGCATCAAGACTTTCTGGCTGGATGCCTGTGAGCCGGAGATGTATCCCACCGATCCCGAAAACCTGCGTTATCATTTAGGTAACGGAATGGCTGTCACCAATATTTACCCGCTGCTGAACGCACGTGGTTTCTACGAAGGAATGAAAGCTGAAGGCGAGGAAGAGATCATCAACCTATGCCGTTCGGCCTGGGCCGGTAGCCAGAGATATGGCGCGGCCGTTTGGTCGGGCGATATCACTTCCACGTTCGAAGAATTACAGGCCCAGGTTCGAGCGGGGATGAACATCGGCCTGAGCGGCATTCCCTGGTGGACGACCGACATCGGCGGTTTTCATGGCGGCGATCCCGAATCACCTTATTTTAGGGAGCTGATCGTGCGATGGTTCCAATACGGCGTGTTTTGCCCCCTTTTCCGCCTCCATGGTTTCCGCGAACCCGCTGATCTGGAACGTTACTGGGAGAGTGGCGGCCCCAACGAAGCCTGGTCGTTTGGCGATATCGCCTATGAAATCATCGCAGAGTTGTTGCAACTGCGAGAACGCCTGCGTCCTTACATCATGAACCTGATGGCTGCCGCCCATGAGAGGGGCACGCCACCCATGCGGCCACTCTTTTATGATTTTCCAGAAGATGAGACATCATGGAGTATTGAAGACCAATTTATGTTCGGCCCGGATTTACTGGTGGCGCCCGTTCTATTCGAAGCTGCGCGCAGTCGCAAGCTCTATCTCCCCGCCGGCGCGACCTGGAGCGATGCCTGGTCGGGGGAGATATTGCAGGGCGGGAACTGGATTGTGGCGGATGCGCCGCTGACACGTATTCCACTTTACCATCGAGATCAAGTCAACCTTCCGATCTGGTCTCAAACGATATGATGTATTCCAACCTTGTAGTGCTGGCACGTCCGGCATGGACTTGGAGCAGAATACCGTGGGGTGCTGCCTCATGAAGTGGAAATCGAACTGGGGAAAAACCAGACAGAGATTCATTGATTGGTGGGATCACAAAGGTGTATTGGTCGGGATGTGGGAAGCGTTAGCGGCTGCCGGCTATGTACATGATCATATTTCGGAACCTCCGCAGCCAAAGTCTTTGTTTGACGCTCACGAAAATGCCGTAATTCGAGCCAGGTGGAATCACTACAAATTATCACAACAAGCATTTCCTGCCGATATCCTACCCATCGCCAACATCGATATCGGTCCCGGTTCTCTCGCTCTTTTCTGTGGATCCGAACCTGATTTTGACAAGGATACTGTCTGGTTCCATCCCACCATGCGTGAGGTTATAGATCCGGAACGCCTTCCTCCGATCAGCCTTGAGGAATCCAACAATTGGTGGCAGGTTACCCAGAAAACCGCCGGCGCTTGTGCCGCACGGGCCAAAGGGAAGTATCTGGTAGGATGCCCCGATCTGATAGAGAACGTCGATATCCTATCGGCGCTTCGTGATCCTCAGATATTGATGATGGATATGATCGAACGACCTCGGTGGGTGGAACAGAAAGTGTGGGAGATCAATGAGGTCTGGTTCGAGGTTTATGGTCGGATTTACGATATCGTCAAACTTGAGGATGGTAGTTCCTGTTTCGGCGCCTTCCGGCTATGGGGGCCTGGCAAAACCGCCAAATTACAGTGCGATGCATCGGCTATGTTTTCTACGGCCATGTTCGAGCACTTCGTCGTCCCGGCGTTGACAGAACAATGCCGGTGGCTGGATCACTCGATGTATCATTTGGATGGCACGCAAGCTATCAGGCATCTCGACTCTCTATTGCAGATTGATGCCCTCAACGCCATCGAATGGACAGCACAAGCAGGTATCGAAGGCGGAGGTCATCCCCGCTGGTATGATATGTATCGCCGTATCTTGGGGGCAGGGAAGTCACTGCAGGTGGTTGGCGTGGATGTCGATGAGGTCATACCGCTGCTAGCAGCGATCGGAGCACAAGGCGTCTATATTATGACCTCATTCTCCAGCGTAGCCGAGGCAGAGGATCTGCTGGAGCAGGTTGATACTTATCGGTGAATGTTTTGCCGTACGGCAATGTTCATAGCGCACGCGTAAGGGATGAACATGTTACTCAGATAACTTATGTGGTTGCAAAGTAAGGGAGTTGTTAGGAAAACGGATGGAACTGGGGGCTGTACCGAACTTGATGTCTAAGTTGTCGTTCATACGCGTTTTCGTGCAAAATGAGCGACAACTTATCACATTCGTTTTATTAGCAGCATAGAACTGGAGGCAATGCCATGGCTAGTCAACAATTCAACGGTTTGGGTATGAACATGGGCAACCTGTCACGCTTATCGCAAGCTGAGACACGCTCCATCAGTCCGGAGAACTTCACCGGCGAAAAGGGTAAAGGGGGCATGGCGTTACAGGGCGCCGGGGCAGCCTGTGCGCGCGATCTAGGACAAGGATGGAAGGTGTCACCATCCGTAAGTATTCAGGCAGGGGAGACATTTAATTTAGCCGACATCGAGGGGCCGGGCGCAATTCAACAGATATGGATGACACCCACCGGCCATTGGCGGTTTGGCATCTTGCGTTTCTATTGGGATGATGCCGAACAACCCTCGGTGGAGTGCCCGATAGGTGATTTCTTTGCCTGCGGCTGGGGCGAGTTTGCCCCTGTCTCCTCTCTGGCAGTGTGTGTAAACCCGGGCAGCGCCTTTAATTGCTACTGGGAGATGCCCTTCCGCAAGCGATGCCGCATCACGTTTACCAATATCGCCGAAGAGGATATGGTGCTTTATTATCAGGTCAACTACACCTTGACTGACGTGCCCGATGATGCAGCCTATTTTCACGCCCAATTCCGTCGCACCAATCCCTTACCCTACAAAGAAGATTATACGATTCTCGATGGTGTGCAAGGCCAGGGTCAATATGTCGGCGCCTACATGGCCTGGGGCGTGAACAACGCCGGCTGGTGGGGTGAGGGCGAGATCAAATTCTATATCGACGGCGATGAAGCATACCCCACGATTTGCGGCACCGGCACCGAAGATTACTTCTGCGGCTCTTACGATTTCGAGAACCAGGTGACCAGGCAATATCAAGAGTTCAATACACCCTACGCAGGTCTGCCCCAAGTCATCCGTCCGGACGGTGTTTACCGATCTCAGGCTCGTTTCGGCATGTATCGCTGGCACATACCTGATCCCATCAGATTCCAGCAGGATCTGCGGGTCACGATTCAAGCGCTAGGCTGGCGCAGCGGCAGGCGCTATCTGCCCTTGCAGGATGATATCGCCTCTGTAGCCTACTGGTATCAAACCCTGCCGGCCGCCCCATTCCCACCCATACCGGACAAAGACTATCTTGAGATAATATAGAGGTATCTGTTCAGCGGGATCACCTGGCGACCTCAGTAATCTTGTCCAAAAAACCTCATTGGCACTCTCTCTAGACCTGAGGGCAGACAAGGGGGTAGGTCGTGCGCAGAGTCCAGTCCAGTTATTTTGGATCAGGCGCATTGGCTGCATGCAAAACCAGAGGTTTGTGATATTTTGTGATATAATGATCTTGTCGAGTTGCGTCGCTGCATACCCAAAAGGGTGGCTCTTCTGGAAAGCAAGCATCAAATGCTGCGCAATTACAGCCGATTGAGGAAGGGAAATCATGCCAGCTTCAACAAAAACGAGACACATTGTAGCCGTAATCGCCGTTCTCCTGGCTTTGCTGGGTTTGACTTCTACAGCGCTGGCCTTTGAGGGGCGTAGCGGGGATGATGTTGTCATACCTGCCGACGAAGTAGTCGATGGCGATCTCTATGTTACCGCTGGCACTTTTACCCTGGACGGTACCATCAAGGGCGATCTCGTGGTTGGCGGCGGTGAGATCATCATTAACGGCACAGTCGAGGAGGATCTTCTGGCATTAGGCCAGTCTATAATCATTCACGGTGCAGTTCTGGATGATGTGCGCTGGACAGGCGCAGCCCTTACTGTAAACAGCGGGGGCAGTGTTGGAGATGATCTAATCGGTGCTGGTTACAGTATGGAGATGGATAAAGGTAGCACTGTCGGCGGAGATCTCTTGTTCGCAGGATTCCAGGCCCTCCTGGCGGGTGATGTGAGTGGTGATGCCGATGTATCAGCCAATAGTGTTGACCTGACCGGCACTGTAGGAGGCGATGCCGATATCGATGTGGGTAGTGCAGAGGGTGCGCCGCCCTTCAACCCCTTCATGTTTATGCCTAACGCTCCTCAGATTCCCACCGTATCCCCTGGCTTGACGATTGGTGACAATGCACAGGTCGGTGGTGAGTTTAACTACAGCAGTCCCGTCGAAGCTGATGTCCCCGCCGGGATCGACGCCGACCACGAAGCCGTTTCCGAGGCGCCAGAAGCTGCAGGCCCCACGATCCTCGATCACATTCTCGATGCTATACGCAGTTTCGTGTCGTTGGCAATCGTAGGACTGCTATTGCTATGGTTGGTGCCCACATTCGTTGAAGGCCTCACCGATGCCGTCGAAACGAAAACACTTGGTAGTCTTGGGAGAGGTATCTTGGCGGTGCTGGCCTTCGTAATCGGCTTGCCGATTTTTGTCGTGGTAATCGCTGTTATTGCTGCGGTTTTCGGTTTACTCACCCTGTCGAACCTGGTTGCCCTGGTGATTCTAGTGGGCCTATTCCTCGTGTTCACCCTCATCGTCACCTTTATACTCATGTTCGCTTGGATAGCGAAGATCGTCGTGAGTGTGTGGCTAGGCCGCCTGATCTTACAGCGCACCAGCGCAGGCCTGGCGGAACATCGATTCTGGCCATTCTTCGTCGGCCTGGTGATTGTCGTTATCCTGGCAGCCATCCCCTATCTGGGTGGGTTGGTCAATATCCTCGTCGCTCTGTTTGGATTCGGTACACTATGGCTGTGGGGTCAGCATCGCCTGGGCGTATCTGACGAAGCAGAGCCCGAATAGTGCATGTAAGACGCACCCCGATCTGGTTTTCAGCGATTGTGCTGGACAGTTATTTACTAGAGATTGGAGATCATTGCTCGGCCAATCTCCAATCTCTAGTCCTGAACTTTATGATGATATGAGGAGCGGATTCGTTGCTCAGGCCCAGAACATCTGGCCTGGCTCTTCGAACATGCAGACCTGCTGTAATATGACTACACCTTTGTGCAGACCCTCATCCTGCGACATGATAGCATCTTCATGCTCGATGGAGATCACGTAGTCGTAGCCGACGAGACGCAGGGCGCTGACGATAGCCTTCCAGTCCTCGGCGCCATGCCCGTAGCCGATGCTGCGGAAAGTCCAGGCCCGATCCAGGATCTGATCGTAAGACTTGTGGTCGTTGCAGCCGTTCACAGAAATGTTGATGTTGTCCACATAGGTGTCTTTTCCGTGCACGTGCACAATGGCATCCCCAAGCTTACGAATCGCCGCAACAGGATCGACGCCGTTCCACCACAGATGGCTGGGATCAAAATTACAGCCAAGGGCCGGACCCACAGCGTCGCGCAGCTTGAGCATGGTTTCTACGTTGTAGACTAACATGCCGGGATGCATTTCAAAACCGATCTTGATGCCATGATCATCGGCGAATTTTCCTGCGCGTGTCCAATAGGGAATGGCGACTTCGTTCCACTGATAGTCGAGGATCTCACCGAAATGGGGTGGCCAGGGGCAGGTAACCCAGTTGGGCATGCTATCGCCGGGCGCGCCGGCGGGTAATCCTGAGAAGGTGTTGACCACAGGCACTTCCAACGCCTGCGCCAGACGCACCGCTTTCACCAGCGTGTGCTGGGCTTCTTCTGCTATGGCTGTATCGGGATGGACAGGATTGTTGTGGATACTGAGCGAACTGAGCAACAAGCCCCGGGATGTGATCGCATCCATCCACTTGGCACGGGCTTTTGGGCTCTCCAATAGCTCGTCGACCGGACAGTGTGGTTGGCCGGCATAGCCCCCTGCGCCGATTTCAACAGCTGTGACGCCGGCAGCAACTGCTTTGTCAAGTGCATCTTCAAAACTGAGATCGCCCCAAAGGGCGGTGAATACGCCGATCTGCATGGTAGTTCTCCTGGTATGGTGAAAATGAAAAAGATTCAGTAGATTCGACTTGTAAATTGTTGATGTGTTTGTAGACCAGGCGCCGGTAGAGCTGAAGACCTATAGACCTATAGACCGGAATCTGTCGTCAAAGTGAACATAGAGGCGTAATCTGCCAGACTTTCCAGTATCCAGGTTTTCTGGTTTACGACATGAAATCTGATAATCTGATCTGGCATGGCACTATGATCTGCTGAGATTACATTTTCCACTATTATAAAAACATAAGCCCTGGTTGCTCAAAAGTTTCGACAAGATCATTCAAGAACAGCGCCGCCTGCGCGCCATCCAGCACACGGTGATCCGCCGATAACGTCAGGTTCATCATGGGGCGGATGACCAGCTCATCGCCAGTTTTGGTTTCAACCACCACCTGACGCTTGACCGTACGTCCTACCGCCAGTATAGCACTCTGGGGTGGGTTGACGATAGCGGTGAAGTGATCGATGCGGTACATGCCCAGGTTGCTGATGGTGAAGGTGCCACCACTGACATCTTCGGGCGTCAATCGATTCTCTCGGGCACGGGAGCTGATCTCGGCCACTCGTCCGGCGATTTCTGCCAAGCCCAAACGGTCTGCCCGTTTGACCACCGGTACGATTAGCCCAGTTTCCAGAGCGACGGCCACACCGATATTGGCGTCAGGATGCAGATGGATTTCCTCGCCTACGAGCGATGCATTGACATAAGGATGGCGCTTCAGTGCCCAGGCGCAGACCTTGACCAACAAGGCGGTCACGGATATCTTGGGCAGACCCTCACGCTCGCAGTGATGATTCAACTCGGCCCGCAACGCCAACGCCGCCGTCATGTCCACCTCCACGGTGAAAGTGACATGGGGTGTCGCTTGCCAGCTCTGCGTCATACGCTGGGCAATCGCCCGCCGCATGCCTGCCAGGGGCGCCACTGAAGGTCGAACATCAGGGAGATCGGTCGAGATAATGTCACCCTGCCACCCTGTCGCCTCGTCACCTAGTCGCCTTTCAACCACGTCCGCAACATCCCTCTCCTGCACCCGCCCTCTTGGCCCGGTCCCGGCCACGCCACCGATCTCAAGCGACTGTTCGCGTGCCAGGCGTCGCGCCGCCGGCGTCGCCCGCAGGCGCCCCGCTCGTCTTGTTTCTCCATCACCCTCTCCTCCTTTTGCCTTCAAAACATCCCTCTTCGTGACCCGCCCACCTGGTCCTGTACCGACCACAGTGCTGATATCCAAACCCAGATCATCAGCCAGACGTTGGGCGACAGGTGTAACGGAATATGCAGCAGGCGCAGGCGCCTTCTCGTGAGAAATCGGCGTGTTGCGTGTTGCGTGTTGCGTTTTGGGCTGTGCGAGCGGCAGGCTTTCACCTTCTGCCAGAATGTGGGCGATGACCGTGGTGACGGGCACGACATCACCAGGTTGGGCGTCGAGACCGGCGATGGTACCGCCGGCAGGCGATTCGACCTCCACCGTGATTTTGTCAGTCTCCACCTCGAAGATCGGCTCTCCTTTCTCGACCGGCTGACCTTCCTCCACCAGCCATTCGATCAAGACCGCCGTTTCCTGCGACATCTCTAATTTGGGCATGATAACGGGGGTGGGCATGGTTAGGCGCTCCTAAATAGGTTGCGTGTTGCGTCCCTTCGGCTTCGCTCAGGACAAGGCTGCGTGTCGCGTGTCGCCGCCTCGCGCACCCTGCCATCAACTGCGTGCCGCCTGCCATCAACTGCGTGCCGCCTGCCACCTGCTACTTGCCACTTGCTACCTTCTGCTTGCCGCCTGTTTCCCATCATACCCTCCCCTGCACGATCTCACGCGCTTTCACGACAATATCCTCGACCTGGGGAACGGTGTGATATTCCAGCGTGCGGTTGTAGGGAATGGGCATATCTCGACCGGCCAGACGCACGATGGGCGCATCCAGATAATCGAACGCCTCTGATTCGGCGATCACAGCGGCCAACTCGCCACCAAATCCACCCGTTTTAGCTGCCTCATGGATGATGAGCACACGCCCGGTCTTGATCACCGATTGCACGATCGGTTCGGCATCCAGTGGTTTGAGAGTACGGGGATCCACCACTTCGATCTCGATGCCTTCCCCAGCCAACTGCTCAGAAGCTTGCAGTGCCCGTTGCACCATGATTGCCGTGGCCACGATGGTAAGATCGGAGCCCTCACGTTTGACCTCGCTCTTGCTCAGAGGGATGGTGTAGTCATGCTCAGGCACATGGCCTTTGCTCTTGTATAGCAATTTGTGTTCGACAAAAATGACAGGGTTATCATCTCGAACGGCTGCCAACAGTAAGCCTTTGGCATCATATGGGGTGGAAGGCATGACCACCTTGAGGCCGGGCACATGCACAAACCAGTTCTCCAGACTCTGTGAGTGCTGTGCCGCCGCCCCGGTTCCTGATCCGGCCGGGCATCTCAGCACAAAGGGTACGGTGGCCTTTCCCCCAAACATGAAGCGGATTTTCGCAGCCTGGTTCACAAGCTGTTCGGTGGAGAGGGTGGTGAAATCCATGAACATGATCTCGCCTACCGGCCGCATGCCGGTCAAGGCCGCTCCTGTGATGGCGCCGGCGATACCCAGCTCGCTGATGGGCGTGTCGATGATGCGCTCCTCGCCGAACTCCTCGAACATGCCGCGCGTCACACCGAAGGCTCCACCATACACCCCCACATCCTCACCGATTACAAAGACGCGCTCATCCCGTCGCATCTCCTGCACCAACGCCTCACGTATCGCCTCTAAATAACTCAGCTCACGCATAATTCATCTCCTGCACGCAATCAATACGCAACACGCAACACGCAACACGAAATACGCAACACGCAACACGGTTCACGCATACACCCCCTCTTCAATCGTTGCCAGGTCAGGCTCAGGGCTATTATCAGAGAACTCGACCGCCGAATCGATAGACGCATACGCCTCTTTTTCGATGACGTCGGCCTCTTCCTCGTTCAGATCTCCGCTCTCGATCAGGTAGTGGCGAAAGCGAGGGATCGGGTCTTTCTGCTTCCATTCCTCGATCTCCTCTTTGCTTCGATAGCGGTTGGCGTCACTCTTAGAATGGCCACGATAGCGGTAGGTGACATTCTCGATCAGGCTCGGTCCCCCACCGGCCCGTGCTCGTTTCACCGCTTTCTCGACCGCTGCAAAGACCGCCATCACATCATTGCCATCCACAGTTTCGCCGGGCATGCCATAGCCCGCCGCCCGCTCGGAGATGCGTTCGATATTGAACGCTTTCTTCGCCGAAAAGCTCATGGCATATTGGTTGTTCTCGCACACAAACACCACGGGTAAGGTCCAGATCGCAGCCATATTCAGCGCCTCGTGGAAGGGACCGCAGTTGGCGGCGCCATCGCCAAAGAAACAGAGACATATCTTGCCTGTCTTCTGCATTTTCTGGCTCATGCCCACACCCACGGCAATGGGGATGCCTCCCGCCACGACGCCGTTCGCACCCAGGTTGCCACTTTCTACATCGGCGATGTGCATCGATCCCCCTCGGCCCCGGCAATAACCGCTTGCTTTGCCCATGAATTCGGCCATCATGCGATTGATATCGGCATCTTTGGCCACACAATGGCCGTGGCCGCGATGGGTGGAGAGGATGTAATCGTCAGGATTGAGGGTGGCAACAGCCCCTACGGCCGAGGCCTCCATGCCGATAGAGAGATGCATGGTGCCATGGATCTTGCCCATAATGTAGAGTTGTTCGGCCTTTTCCTCAAAGCCACGAATTGTGTACATCTGCCGCAGCATGTGTTGCTTTTTCGATCTGTCTAGTGCCATAAAGAATGCTCCGTACGTTCTACCAGGTAAGGTTGACCCAGAGGAAGCCATAGCCCAAGCCATCAACCAACTCCCAGGTATCGCGAGCGATCTGCTCATCGCCTTGGATGGGAGGCAAGTCGGCTTTCTTCTCTTCCCAGGGTACGACAACGCCTGGGTCGCGCTTCTGCTCAGGTATGGGGATGCCTTTGGGTTCAGGTCTATCGACTTGCTTGATCTCGTCCAGATCGGCAAAGGTGGGGCCGGATTGGCTATATACACCGTAGTCAAGTGTGAAGTCGATCATAGCCTCGACATTTTCGATCTTGGCGTCATCCATAATCAGGGCGCTGGCATCCATAATGTAGCCATCCTCTCCTGCCGCTGTATCGATGGCGTACTTACTAGCGCCACGTACTTCATCGGGCGTGCCATTGCAGAGTAGGTAGTTGGGAATACCGCCGCTCAGGCAGAATTTATCACCTAACACCTTGTTTGCCAAAGTCAGGTCGGTCTGATCTACATGAAAGATGACGCTTTGTTCCGGCAGGTCGGCGATGGATTCCAGGAGAGACATGTTGTGGGCAAAGGTCACGGGCTGGCAGGGTGGGTTCGGCTGGGTGGTGAAGCGAGGAAGCCAGGTGTTGGTCAGGAAGGCGGTTGGGTCTTCGATGAACTGGTCGAATTCATCCTACTTGATTGTGCCGCCGGCTGACAAGCAAACGGTCGAAATGTCAACACGACCTAGAGAGCGTCTTGCATCCTACGCAATTTGACGACGGCGCTGGATTCATCCAGCTCGACATCAGGCCAGGTAATGAACTCACCTTTTGCCACCGCTCGGGTGAGGCGAGCGCCAGGGGCCAGGCCAGCCGGTAGGGCGTTGAGATCCCTGGCGACCTCAGCCCGGTCCATGATACCGTGGAAAGTGTATCCTCCGAAGTCGTCCAGCCCCTCTCCTGCCGACAGATCACGCTTGGCCACCGTCATATTCTCGGCCACGGCTCGATCCAACGGCGTCAGCGTGGTTTGTCGATTGAAGTAAGCTTGGGCGAAGGAAATGGGTGCTTCGATAAACCATAAATGGTAGGGTCGGAAGAATGTCGAGTATTTGCCGTTGCCCACCTTCAGGTATTTCAAGTCGCCGGCGATGCGGGCATCATCGACCCGGCAGGTGATGAACACGCCACCCGCCATCGATGTACCTTGTACGAAGTCGACCACACCGGGGAATTTGGCGAGGCCGCCATCTTCTTCCAGCATGAATAGGTCGGTCACGCTCTCGATCGTCGCCTCCGGGCCGACCATGCCCCGCTGCATGGGCACACAGCCGCTGGCATTGGCCGCACAACTCATCTCGAACATCGTTTTCGTGCCGTCCACATAACTGGCAGTCTGAAAGGCGTCCTTATTGGCGCGCCTGGCAGATTCCGCTACCGTTTCAGGCGTGGCTGAGGGATCCAGGGGATTGTTCTTGCCCTTGCCGATAACAATGGGTTCGAACCCAAGCAGTTGTATGTACTCCCACAGTTCCATGAGGCAACCGGGTTCATCTCCCGAACTAACGGTGTAGAGCACACCCGCTTCCTTGGCCAGTTTTTTGAGCATGCGCCCCACTGTCACGTCAGCTTCGATGTTGACCAGCACGACATCTTTGCCGCCCTGAATACCCGCGTAAGCGGTCTCTGCGGCGCTGGCCGGTGAGGGTGACACATCTGTGACGATATCGATGGCGTCGATCTGAGCGGCGAGGGTGAGATCACCTGTCACGACCCGTTTTCCAACTCGTACAGCATCCTCGGCCCGACCGGCGTTATCTGTCTCGACGATGTCGGAGCGGGATATCCCGGCGGCGAGCAGCGCCTCGCACGCCAGTTCCGTATCGGCGTCGGCAAGCACGGCCACGTCCATGCCGGGTACATGCCTAACCTGTGCAACAAAACCACTGCCGAGCCAACCTGCTCCGCTGGCGCCAATGCGGATGGGGCGGGATCTGGCTTGTAGTTGGCATAGTTTTTTATATAGCATCGTTTGGCCCCTTTTTTCGGGTGACAAGGTGATGGGGTGATGGGGTGACTGCCCGTCAGTTTATCAGCGTGTCATTGCTTACTTTTGTAGCCGATGACCCAGGTTTCTGGGTGGTTGATCATGCCAACAAATGTACCGATGATTTCGTCGTAGGTTTTGTAGAGGTCATTGCCATCTTGGCGTGACATGTAGCCACAGGCGACGGCAAACTCCAGCCAAACCTGAGTTTCAGCAGCTTCGCCCTCGGCGTCAGATAGTTTACTGATAAAAGCTCTTTCATATCTACGTTTGCGCCATGCCTCGGCTGTTTGCTACACACAGAGCGTGACGAGCGCCGAACCTGATCGGTCAGAGAGTATCTCTCTTCCTTCGGGAATGATTCCGACAGCTCAAAGATGCGCATCGCTGCCTGAAAGGCTTTCTGACAAACCTCCAAATCACGATGTGTTCGAACCCTTTTACTCATGCTTATAGTCCTCAAAACTGTGATAATTTGGCGAGGCCATAGCGCCATACTGCCTTGTCACCTTGTCACCTTGTCACCAGATCAGCGTGTCATTTTAGCTGTCACAGCCTCTCGTGCCGCCAACACAATATCCGCCGCTGTCAGATGATACTTGAGCACCAGATCAGCGGGATCGGCGGAATCGCAATAGAGATCGGCCAGTCCCACGAAACGCATGGGCACGGGATGCGACTGGGCGACGACGCGGGCGATATTGGCGCCAAATCCACCCTGCAGAAGATGTTCCTCGGCGGTGACGACAGCGCCTGTCTCGCCAGCGGCAGCGGCAATGGCCTCGTTGTCCATGGGGCGCAGCGTGTGCATATCCAACACACGGGCTTCGATGCCTTCGCCGGCAAGGGTTGTTGCGGCATCCAAGGCGGTTGCTACCATGATCCCGCAGGCGATGATCGTCAGGTCATCCCCCTGGCGCACGACATTTGCTTTGCCGATCTCAAAGGGGCAGTCGTTCATGGCGTAGATCTGGGGTAAGGCTACTCGGCTGGAGCGCAGCCAGACCGGGCCAACATGATCTGTGGCAGCCTTGACAGCAGCGTGCATGCAGGCCGGATCGCTGGGCACGAGCATGGTGAAAGTGGGCAAGCCGCCGACCAGGGCGAAATCCTCGATACCCATCTGAGTAGGACCATCTTTGCCTAAGGTAATACCGCCATGACTGCCCAATATCTTGGCATTGACATTGCCCATGGCCACGGCCAGGCGAATCTGGTCGTAGGCGTTGCAGAGCAAAAAGGAGGAGAAGCTCGTGATCCAGGGGATGAACCCGGCGCCGGCTAGCCCCGCGCCTATCCCCACCAGGTTACTCTCGGCAATGCCGATGTTGAAGAAGCGCTCGGGGAAGGCGTGTCGTACCGTTTCCGCTTTAGTCGAGTTACCGAGATCGCCATCCAGGACGACGACACGGGGGTTGTCGGTGGCAACTGCGAGCAGCGCTTCACCGAATACGTTTCGAAGGGGTTGGTCATAAGGCTTCAACCCTGCTTGAATTCCAAGTTTCATGCTTGCACCTCCGCTTTCTGATCTCTTACTTCTGGCTTCTGATCTCTGAGAATTTCCTCCCGTGCTAGCTCGGCCTGGGCAGGGGTGAGCGCCCGCCCGTGGAATGTGAAGTCAGCTTCGACAAAGGAGACACCTTTGCCTTTGACTGTGTGGGCGATAACGATGGTGGGGCGTCCATCACTGTTCTGAGCCTGGCGTAGCGTCTGGATGACGGCGTCGACATCGTGGCCATCAACTTCCAGGACGCGCCAGCCGAAGCTCGCCCATTTCTCGACCAACGGTTCCAACGCCATCTCCCGGCTGATGGGGCCGGTTTCCTGGAATTTGTTGTAGTCCAGGATGGCGATGAGGTTATCTGTCTTGAAATGCGCGCCTGCCATGGCCGCTTCCCAAATCTGTCCAGCTTCGCATTCGCCGTCCCCGAGCAAAACATAGACCCTGAAATCAAGATCGTCGAGTCTCCCCCCGAGAAGGTGTCCGACGCCAAGGGACAAACCCTGTCCCAGGCTGCCGGCGGTAGCTTCGACGCCCGGCAGTAGGCCCAAGATGGGATGGCCTTGGACGGGGCTATCGATCTCTCGCAGAGTCCACAGCATATCCCGGTCGAAATAACCTGCCTGAGCCAGGGCCGCATACAGTAGAGGAGCGGCATGACCCTTGCTCATGATGAAACGGTCCCGGTCCGGCGCTGTTGGGTTATTTGGATCATACTGCAAAATCCCGCCAAAATAGAGAGCGGTGAGGATCTCGACCGATGACCAGGAGCTGGAAGGGTGTCCGGAGCCCGCCTTCGTGGTCGAATCCAGGATATCCAGGCGTAATTGCCTGGCTATTTCTTTGAGTTCTTCAGTGCTGTAATTTGACATAAATCACCACTCGCTTGATGAAGTTCGTTATAGAGCGCTATCGGACAGGAAGGCGTTCACTTCGGCTGATGTCGGCAGGGCCGGGATCACGCCTTGCTTGGTAGCCGTAAGAGCGCCGACAGCATTGGCGTACTGCAATATCTCTGATAACCGGTGGGGTGATAGATTGGCGCGCCAGTTTTCGGCATAGGTGAGTTGTGTGAGCACGCCGGCGATGAAAGCGTCGCCACAGCCGACAGCATCGACTGTTTCGACGGGGAAGGGTGGAACCAACCCACTACCTCTATCAAACTGGAAATAGCTGCCTTCGGCCCCCAGGGTAACGACCACCAATTCAGGCCCCATCTCCAGCAACCGCGCAGCTTTCTCGGCCAAGATATCAATCCCCGACCTCTGATCTCTGCCCTCTGCCCTCAGCATTCCGACCTCCAACCTCTGACCCCCAACCAGCAGATCGATCTCAATTTCATTCACCTTGAGCAAATCTACATTGGGGATCATGGCCGCTATCTGTGCGACTGCATGGTCGGGGCTTTGCCACAAGCTGGGGCGGTAGTTGACATCATAAGAGACAAGTGTTCCCGCCTCGCAAGCGCTATGTACGGCCTGGTAGGTGGCACTGCGGCTGGGTTCATCGCTGAGGCTGAGAGAGCCAAAGTGCAAAGCTCGGGCTGAGCGAAGGAGGTCGAGATCGAGGTCATCAGGGTGAAGCCTCTGGTCGGCCCCGGGATTTCGATAGAACACGTATTCGGCGGTATGCTCATCGGGCAGGGCGATCACAGCCATGGTGGTGCGGGCATCATGGTCCACCCGCATGCCTCTGGTGTCGACACCCTGTTGGCCCATCACTTCGATGAGATAATGCCCGAAGGCGTCATCACCGACTTTGCCGATAAAGGCTGTGTCCACTCCTAGTCGCCTGGCAGCAACTGCCACGTTGGCAGGGGCGCCGCCCGGTTTGGGATAAAAAGCCGTCACATCAGCCAGTCGTCGCCCGATCTCGGCCGGAAACATGTCGATCAGGAGTTCGCCCAGGGTTACGATGTGCATGATCTGCTCCGTATTTCTGTGACAAGGTGAGGGGGTGACAAGGTGTTCCGCCACTGAGACGTGTCACCATGTCACCTTGTCAAGAACCGCCCAACATCTGTCGCATAAGTTGCGAGATCTTGATGGCGTCGTAACTGTGCATGACATCACGCAACGCCTGGCGGGGCACACGATCCAACAACTCGTAGCCGAATTTGATATTGCGGATGCTTTCGTCTACGACCAGGGCGGGGTCTTCGCGATAGGGGAAGAGATCGAGTCCGTACCAGCCCTCGTAACCCCATTCTTCCAACCAGAAGAGAGCCTCTAGTGTTTCCCAGAGGTTGACAGTGCCGACGATGATATCGTCATCGAACAGCTTCCAGTTGTCATTCCAGTGCGTGTGGAAGAGTTTGCTGTAGCGAGAACAAAGGGCGATGGACTCGGCCAGATTCTCCTTCATCATAAAGGCATGGCCCACATCGATATTGAGTCCCAGATTGGGGCGGTTGATCTCGTTGACGAGGGTCATGCAGTGGCCGATGGTGGGCAGAAGAATGCGGGATCGGGGTTCCCAGGCTTTGTATTCGATCACGATCTTCTGCTCGGGATTGTGGTCACACCAGGCGGACAGATTCTCGACCAGGCCATCGAGCGCCAAACGATGGTCGATCTGGAAGGGATAGTCATAGCCATCCTGGGCAGGCCAGTAGACCATGATATGCGCTTCCATGTAGTCGGCGACATCGGTCGTACGCTTGGCCAGATCCAACGCCTCCTGTCGCAGTTTTGGGTCTGAGTTCGTGAACTGGCCGAACTTGAACTTAGGGTCGACCCAGAGATGCGGGCAGAACTGCACGATCTCCAGGTTTAGGTCAACAGCCAGTTTTTTCAGATCCTTGTAGCTTTCGTCGGTCACTTCGGTGGGATAATGCATTTCCAGGCCGCCGACACCATCGATGGATGCCGCCAGCTTAAAACGCTCCTCGATGCTGATGTCCGGCCTATAACCCTGTTTGACGAACCGGTCGCTGGTCGCGCCCAAAAACCAGATACCACATGATACTTTCACGTCTCGCATGAGATTCTCCTGATTGATGATGTGTTGATGCTAATTAAACATCGGCTCTTTGAGATTTCGCGCGCTTGCATGTCGTGAAACGTGAAGACGTGAAACGTGACGTCGTCTTGTCGGGCCGTTTTTCACGTTTCACGTATCAATCTAACCTTGAAGCTCGTTGTAAAGCACGTAGCGATCACCTCGGTGACAGATGCGCAAGAACTCGATAGGCACGCCATAGTCCGTTAAGGAGACGCGTTCGATAAAAAGGAGCGCATCGCCCGCTTGAACGGTCAGCGTGTCTGCAACAGAGGGAGAAGCGTCGATAGCCCGAATTGCCTGGGTGGCGCGGGCGATGCGGATCCGATATTGACGTTCCAGGACTTCGCGCAGAGGGTTGTCTGCATAGTCGAGTTGCAATATGCCTTGGCAGTATCGATGAACCAGATAGGATATCTCGATACTCATCGGTTCACCGTCAGCAAGGCGTAGACGCTCGATGCGGGCAAGCTCTTCGCCGGGTTTGATGTCCAGAGTTTTTGCCAGCTCCGGCGTGGCTGCAATCAGACCAGAAGCGAGCACCTCTGTACCTGGGGCAAAACCGCGCCGGCGCATGTCTTCGGTAAAGCTGACGATGCGGACCAATCCCTGTTGTACTGTAGGATGTGCCACGAAGGTGCCCCTGCCTTGTTCTCGATAGATCAGTCCTTCTCTCACCAACTCATCCAGCGCCTGTCTCACCGTCGCCCGGCTCACCTGATGCTGTTCCATCAGGCTGGTTTCGGTAGGTAACATATCGCCAGGTCGCCATTCAATGTCATTAAGTTAAGGAAAAATGTGTTACTATCCAATCCATTCAACCACAGCCATGACGAAATGGAGTCAGAAGTAAATGGATAGTAACACAACCCAATTTTACACTGGATTACTCACTTGTATCAAACAACTTC
>JAAENG010000369.1 GCA_024224665.1 Chloroflexota bacterium
GAACTCTGGAAAAGTCTAAAACGGATGTTCGCACCCCTATATACAGGGGGGTTTTGCTCGTTCGCACCTGTGTAAACGGGGGTTAAAAAGAGCTCGAAAAAGTTTTCCAGAGTTCTCAGATAGATAGTGTAAAGATGGGAAAGCTGAAGATCTTTCATGGCAATCCGCATCGATTTGGTGACGCTCGGCGCATCACTGAACTTGACCTCGATGCCATAGCTCTGACCTTTGTGAAAGAAGAGCAAATCCAATTCAGCGCCCCCATGCGTCCCCCAGAAATAGACTTCTTTCAATGCCAACAAATCGATGCTTTGCTCCAAAACGAATCCTTTCCAACTTGCCCCGACGCCAGGATGACCAAACAAGTCGTGCAAATCGGTCAGATTCAATAACGTATGCAGAAGGCCAGCGTCCCGCAAATATACTTTCGGAGAGCGTACTTGGCGTTTGCTGATATTGACGTGCCAGGGCTGGAGCTGGCGCACCATATACGTTCCAGTCAGGATATCAAGATAAGAGCGAACCGTCTTGTCTGATATTCCCAGGCCCCGCCCCAACACCGAGGCATTCCAGGTCTGACCATGGTAGTGAGCGAGCATGGTCCAGAAGCGCCGCATCGCCGTCGCAGGAATCGTGATACCAAGTTGCGGAATGTCTCTCTCCAAAAATGTCTGGATAAAGTCCTCTCGCCAGGCGACGCTATCTGCATCTGATGCCGCAAGATAGGAACGGGGAAAGCCGCCACGGTTCCACAGTTCTTGCCAATGATCGCCCCCCACTTCGCTAAGATCGAACCCAGCCAATTCGATGAACTCCACCCGTCCTGCTAAGGTTTCAGACGCATTTCGGATGATATCCGGTGAGGCGCTGCCCAAAATAAGAAATCGTGTTGCACTCGCCGGACGATCAACCAGAACGCGTAAGATATTGAAAAGCTCTGGCGCACGTTGGATTTCGTCGATCACAACAACGCCTTCCAATTGGCCCAGGACAAGTTCGGGATTCTGCAACCTCTGCTGATCGGAGGGCGCCTCGAGATCAAAAAATGTAAAGTTGCGATCCTGGACAAATATGCGGGCCAGTGTGGTTTTGCCCACTTGTCGGGGTCCGAGTAAGGCAGTGATCGGTGAACGGCGCAGGGATGTTTCCAGTTTTTGAGAATAGGATGTCCTTTCGAGTAGCATGCCATCATTTTAGCATGAAATCTCGGACTGTCAAGCCGATATTTCGATGCACCGTCTGTAAATCCTGCTCAGTCAGAGCCAGAGAGCGTCACAGAATGGAAAGCCCTGAATGCCCACGATTCGCTTCGGAGCGTGGATGTTCATGTTTAGAATAAGTTGGTTGGATTGCTAGCTTGCAAAAACTAATCGAGGATTGCGCTGACTCTTTCCGCCACGGCTTTGCCTAGCTTTTCGTGCTCGCTCGAATCCAGATGGACGCCGTCGAGATCGCTGGAGACGATTATCTGGCCGGCATCCAGGAAATGGCAGCCGTAGTCTTCCGCCGTCTGAGCATAGTAGGGTGCAAGCTGCCGGGATTTTTCAGCGCCGCCTTCAAGCATTTCCGCGAAATCGGACAGCCTGCCTAGAGGCGGCGGCGCCAGCAACAGCACCTGCGGCGCCCCATCATCCGGGCCGGAAGCGCTTTTCTGTACGATGTCCACCAGCACGCCGACGCTGCGGGCAATATCGACGCCTGGAACTGAAAACCTCATCTTGAGGTCATTGGTGCCCAGCATGATGACGACCACATCGAGGGGCTTGTGGCTCTCCAGGCAGGGCGGCAGATAAGAAGCGCCATTTTTATGGCGTTCGACGGGATCGTCCCAGACCGTCGTACGTCCGTTTTGTCCTTCCTCGATAATGAGGAAGCCCTCACCAAGCTGGTTGCGTAGGACGCCGGTCCAGCGCTCGGCGCGGCCATAGCGAGCCATCGTCGCCGGATTCCAGCCCCAGGTATTCGAATCGCCAAAGCAAAGAATTGTTTTCATCTTCCTGCCTCTGCAAATTATCTGTCAGTTTGATATATCGAGATGAAGTGTCATGAATCAAGCTGAATTTGTAATGGCGCGCTGCCTACCGTGCCCACGAGCAGTGGCGCCCCTTCGTCCAGGCCGGCGAGCGCGAGCACCGTGGTCAACGGTTGCTCAATGGCGCCGGCGCCAGACCGGTGTTTCCAGATAAAATACCGAATATGGAGAGCCGTTATATTGGCGCTGTTGTCCGCATCGGTCATTTAAGTCCTCTCCACTTCAGGGCTGGCGCTGATTTTGACCAGAATATTGAGCTGTATTCACAGCATAAGAAAGGAATCCCAATGATGGAGAGGGCCACTCTAGCTTTACACATTTTATCGCATTGTGGCAAGTCACGTACCTCTTTGGTTCTGGCTTGTCCAGGTTAGGATGATTGCATCGGGTTCAGGTGGAGGTTTTGAGCTTTACCGTCGGAATTCAATAGGTGGAGAAGGTCTCGGGTGGCCTCGTCAAAGAAATCGGTGGCGGTAGCGATAATATTGTGATAAATCAGCGTCGTCTCATCGGCCTCTGACGAGAATCGGTGGATGGCTTGGCTGACTTGGCGACCCATTGCCGTGTAGTAGCAGATCTTGCTGATACCGGCGTCGATCACGCGGGCGTACTCGGTACTATCCAGACCTGAGGCGCCGTGCATGGCCAGAGGGATGCTAACCCGAGCGGCGATCTCCCGAACCCGATCCAGGTCCAGCTGCGGCGTACCCTTGTAAACTACGTGTGCATTGCCAAAGGAGATGGCCAGCACGTCGATTCCGGTGCGCTCGACAAAATCCCGTGCTTGTTCGGGGTCGGTCATCGACGCCTGTGGCCCTTGCTCGCCCAGATAAATCGAGGATCCGCCCACCGCACCCAGCTCAGCCTCTACATCGACCCCGACCGCATGGGCGATGGCGACGATCTCGCAAGTCTGCCGAACATTTTCCTCGTAGGGTAGATGAGAGCCATCGAACATGACGGAGGAGGTACCATTGCGGATCGCAATCACAATCTGCTCGATATCAGCGCCATGGTCGAGGATCGTGGCAACCGGGACCGAAGCTTTGCGCGCCGCATCTGCCGCTGCTGCCATGCCGATCTCAAGTGGTATAGCGGGCGTCGCTCCCTGGTTAAAGGCGAGGATCAAAGGCGCTGCCACTGCTTCGGCAGCCCGGATTTGGCCAACGATCATCTCCAGGTTACCGGCCAGCAAACTGGGAATACCATACTGGCGGCGTCGGGCGTCGGCCAAAATGACGTTGGAGTTGGTCAGTGGCATCAGTCTGCGCTCTCATTTGTGAGAAAATCCAGGGCTTCTGCTACGGAACTGCCCTGATGGAGGATCATTGAAAGGGCGGCGATCATGGTAGTCGGTCGCTCGCTCTGCCAGATATTGCGGCCAAAGGTGATGCCGGCCGCACCTGCCTCGACCACACCATGGGCCATGTGCAGCACATCTTCATCCGTTTCGAGCCGGGGGCCGCCCGCGGCGACAACCAACGCCGGCGCCGCGGCCTCGACCACTTTTGCAAAGGACTCAGCCGAGCCGGTGTAAAAGGTCTTGACGATATCGACGCCAAGCTCCATGGCCAGACGGGCGGCGTAGCTGACCTCGGTGGTCGAGAACACCTCATCGCTCGGGATCAGGGGGCCGTTGGGATAGGCATGGACGATGACAGGTAGCCCTGCTCGTTCTGCTTGTTGCACCAGGCCAGATAGATTGGCGGCCAGGTTTGACTGTTCGCCACTGCCGACGGTTAGGGCCATGGCAACGGCGTCTGCTCCCAGTCGTAGTGCAGTCTCCACCGGCGTCACCCAAACATCCTTGGCGGGATGGAAAGGGGAGAGGGTGGAGGTTTTGAGGATGAGGGGTATGCGGCCGGCATAAGGTTCGTAGCATCTGGCTGCCGGACCTTGCATAAGCAGAATGGCATCGGGTTTGCCCTCTGCCACGCGCTGCAGCACGTCGGCGATGTCTTCTAAACCATGTAGCACGCCGTAGCTAGGCGCGTGGTCGATGGCGACCGTTAGGATGCGATCAGATTGCGGATTTTGTAGTCTGCGAATATGGGTAAGTTTGCCAAGGGATGTCATGGTCATGCCTCCAACGCCCATCGCACGGCATTTTCCACGGCGTCGCCATCATCAATATACAACGAACCAAAGCCCAACAAGGGCATGGCAACGCCATTACTGAGGATGGCTGCATCCGTAATCCAGTTGATCATAGCTGACCTCGTAGCTTCGCCAGTGTCTGGAAATCGCCCTTGACGTTTTCGTAAATGCTTTTGTACAGAGCAAAATACTCCAGGTATTGCTCGTGATGGCCGGGAATGGGCTCCATGCGGTCTACGTATTCAGCCCAGTCTTTGGCGATGCCATAGTCTGGGAATATGCTCGTCGCCACGCCTGCCAGGATCGCATCGCCGAAGGGGGCGCCGGTGCGGCGCTTGACCAACACAGTGGGCACATTGCAGACATCTGTAATGATCTGCCGCCATAAAGTGCTGACCGCCCCGCCCTCGTTCAGGATGATGGGTGTGTTCAGCTTAAGGCCCGACTTCTCGATCAGCTGATATGAATCGTACAGGGCATAGGCCACCGCCTCCATCATCGCCCGCACGAGATGACCCTTGCCGTGGTTGAGCGACAGGCCAAAGATGACGCCACGCGCCATGGTGTCCCAAATCGGCGTGCGTTCGCCCATCAGGTAGGGCAGGATCACGAGGCCATCGCTACCCAACGGTACTTTTTCGGCCTGCATGTTGAGTAGGTCGTAGGAACTGATGCCCAACACCCGTTCGGCTTCGATCTCGGCCTGCGAGAAGTTATCGCGCAGATAGCGGATCGACTGGCCACCGGTGGTGGTGGAGGGGATGGTCATGTAGGTGTCGTGCGAATCTACTGTGAAGGCGAGGTTGATCATGGAGAGGCCGATGGGCGAATAGGCGAAGTCCAAATTGTTGAACACCACGCCGAAGTTGCCCACTGTACCCAGATTGCTCATGATATCCCCTTCTTCGATCACCCCGGCGGCGATGCAACTGGCGTCAAAATCTACCTGCCCTGCCGTGACCGGCGTGCCAACCGCCAATCCCGTTTCCGTCGCGGCCTGGGGCGTGATCTCGCCGATGATGTCTTCACATCGGTGGAGATCGGGCAGTAGATCGGGTGAGATCTCGATCTCAGCCATCAATTCTTCGTCGAATCTCGACTCCGCCAGGTTATAGGCGACGCCATAAAAGGGAGCGCCGCCGTAATTGACCACATGCCTGCCGGCCAACTTCATTGTCACAAAGCCATCGATGGTCAGGGCTTTATCGATCTGGGCGAAGGTGTCAGGACGGTTTCGTTTTTCCCACAGCAAGTTGACGATCGAGGGGTGATCTTCGATACGATTGGCTGTGATGTCCTTGATACGCTCTTCACCGATGGCCTCTTTCAGCCAGTTCACCTCCTGCGTTGCCCGCCGATCCATCAGGTTATAAGCACGCTGAATAGGATTGCCATCCCGGTCTACCATGACCATCGACGGCAAGGCGGATGAGACAGCCACACCACGGATTTCAGAAGGATCGATGCGAGCCTGTTCCAGGCAATCTTCGATCATATCGCAGCAGGCCGTCCAGTAACCACCGGCATCGTGTTCCGACCATCCTGGGAAATCGTGGTAAAAGGGATACTCTTGAAATGAAAATCCCAGCACATCGCCATCAGGGTTGATGATGCAGGCCTTCGCACCGCCGGCGCCATAGTCTATGCCAAGAAGATAGATAGCCATGGGGGTCAGTCCCTTGTCGCTGTTACTAATTGGTTTGATAGTTTTGTTATTTCGGTTTTGAGTAAACGGGCTGCCGTGATGTCATCAGTTACGAGTACATTGATCAGTTTGCCCGCCAGGGCTCCATGAATGACCTCCAGTTTTCCTTCGCCGCCGGCGACTCCAATTCGCCGCGGTATATTCTTGATTTGGGCTAGGGTGAGGCCAATCATACGGTCATTGACCTCGTGATCCATGGGGCGGCCGTTTCTATCGAAGAAACGCAGGCCGATATCACCCACTGCGCCGTCGTCCATGAGTTCGACGATTTCCTCTCGGCTGAGGATGCCCGACTGTTGGACGACTGAACCATGCAAGGGGATACCGATGCCGAGGATGGCAATATCCGCCTGACATGCGACCGCAAGCGTTCCGCCGATCTGTGGGTCCTCGATCAGGGCGTCGCGCACCAACTTACTCTTGACAACGCCTGGCGCAGGGAGAAGCCGCAGTTTGGCGCCGAAGCGCTGTGCCATACGTCGCGTCAGATCGGTGCCATGTATTTCAGCTACTGGATGGCCAAGTCCTCCCAGTAGCTGAACAACCGTCATCTCCGGCCAAGATTTTGCGGGAAGCGCTTCGATGACTGCATGTAGTGTTGTGCCCCAACTCAGACCGACGATTTCATCACCATTTAATCCCCGAACGAGACACTCTGCTGCTGCCGGCCCGAGCGAGGCCAGAACTTCAGCGGTACTGTAATCATTTGGAGACACCACCACAGCTTCTTGAAGTCCGAAACGATCCTCCAGAGCGCGTTCGATATCTGCATTCGGTTCTTGGGACGGGAGGATGGTTATCTGTACGATACCTTGTTCTCGCGCCTGATTGAGTAAGCGCGAAATCTTGATGCGCGATAGCCCCAGCCGCGCACCAATCTGCCGTTGTGTCAATCCATCTTCGTAATATGCCTTGGCGATTTTGTACAGAAGTTTTCGTGTGTCCTGATCTAGCGTCATATGACGGCTCTCTGTTCATGTGAACGCTAATGTACATCTGTTGTAAAAGTATCGTAGCATACGCATATTGCACTGTCAAATGTTCGTGGCTGTTCATTTGAACACCGCCCCATTCCAGTGTCAAGCTCACCCTGCCTGGGGTAATAAACTCTGCCGGATATCTTGCTCCACTGCCCCTGCTCTCCAATCGCGCAATGGTTCCCAGCCATAGCTGTCTAGGAGCATGCAATAGTTTTTCTTGACAGCAACTTCGGCGTCTGCCAGTCCCACTTGTTGGACGTCGTCGAAAGACTGCACCAGGCGATGGAAGCCGACGGACATGGACCAAAGACCAAATATGATGTCGCCGGCGCCAACCCGGCCACTGTCTAAATCCCCCGCTGCCATTGCCTCTGCGATGATATCTGCGACGATGCTGCTACAGCATTGCTCCATATCTACCATGGATCGATATCGTTCGACGGTAGCACGTTTCCAGATAGAAGGGGAGGAAGCAAGGCGTTCGATTTCAAATGTCTCGGGCGCGGAGTGGGCCAGCAGTAAACGCACGACCAGTATGCCGTAAATCCGATCTCGCGTGATGCGATCGAGCTCTTTGATCCGATCGAAGAGACGTGCCCGTCTTTCGATAGACTGCACCGCCAGCGCTACCAACAGATCTTCTTTTGTTTCGAAATGCCTGTACAGTGTCCCGACCGAATACTCGACAGCATCCGCCAGCTCGGACATGGTCAAGCTGAGAAAACCTTTTTCATGTATGAAACTGCGGGCCGTCTCCAGGATGAGGTTTTCGCGCTCAACCCATTGTCTTTGGCGTCTTGAAAGTGCCGCGCTCATGGTAATGCACTCCTGTTTCGAAACGTGCTGAATCCTTGACAGTCATTGACTCAAGCAATATACTCACATCCGATTGAACGATATTCATTTTTTGAGCAATAGTCAAGTTTTGCGGTTTCATCAAGGCATGTAACGTATCGATCTTCATTTGTTCGGTCAGCGAGACTGGAGATATTGTGACAGCCCAACAGCCAGTGCCGGAACCTAAACACAAAGTCGTTCTACAGCCAACAGGACGCAGTGGTCTGGTGGCCGAGGGGACGACGCTCTTGGAAGCCGCACGGCAATTGGGCGTGGGGATCGAAGCTATCTGTGGTGGACACGAGACCTGTAACAAGTGCATGGTGCAAGTAGAAGAGGGGCTATTTGCCAAGCACGATATCCATTCATCGGCCTCCCACCTGACACCGATCAGCGAACGGGAGCGGGCATTCCTGCAACGGGGCGATATGCCACCAGGATATCGCTTCTCATGCACGGCAAAAGTGATGGGTGATGTGCTGCTGACTGTTCCAGAGGAGAGTCGGGCACAGAAACAGGTCGTGCTCAAGGCCGCTTCCGGTCGGGCGATTGATCTCGATCCGATCATTCGTCTTTACTACGTTGCCCTGGATGCGCCCAAGGCGGGGGATGATGCTGACAGGCAGCGGGTGTTAAATGCGTTACACGAGCGATTCGGATTAGAGGAGGTCGAATTCGATTACCCTGCTTTGCGTGAACTCTCTGAGATCTTGCGTAGTGCTAGTGGCGCCGTCACCTTGACTGTATGGGATGGTCGACTCGTTATCCGTGTACAACCCGCTTATCACGAGCAACCTGTCGGCTTGGCTGTCGATGTCGGTTCGACCACATTGGCTGCTTATCTGTGTGATCTGCGTACCGGTGATCTGCTCGCTACGGCCACAGCGATGAACCCTCAGGTCACGTATGGCGACGACATCATGTCGCGTATTTCCTACGCCGTCGAGCAATCCAGCGGCTTAGCGCGCCTGCACCGGGCCATTATCCGCGCTTTGAATGAACTGGCGCAGGAAGCCAGCGAGCAGGTCGGGTTGAAAGCAGAGGATATCGTAGACATGACACTGGTGGGGAACAGTGTGATGCATCATCTCGTACTTAATCTCAATCCCCGACCTTTGGGTGCGGCTCCGTTTATCCCGACCGTGCAGGACGCTGTTGACCTGCGCGCTGCGGATATCGGTCTGAAATTCCACCCCGGCGCCCGGCTGCACATTTTGCCGTTGGAGGCCGGTTTTGTGGGCGCTGATAATGTCGGCGTGATCCTCTCCGAGCAACCGCATAAGCAAGATAAAAACATGCTTGTTATCGATGTCGGCACCAATGGTGAGTTACTGCTTGGCAATCGCGAACGACTTCTGTGCACTTCCAGCCCGACCGGCCCGGCTTTGGAAGGGGCCCAGGTAACACACGGCATGCGGGCAGCGCCAGGCGCGATTGAACGTATACGCATTGACCCGCAAACATTGTCCGTGCGTTTCAAGGTAATCGGTGAGGACCTGTGGAGTGATGAGCTGCCTGATTCGGCCATTCAGGCCCGTGGTATATGCGGGTCCGGCATACTCGAGGCAGTGGTCGAGATGTACAGGGCGGGCGTTGTCCAGCGTAGTGGCCGTTTTGATCGCAAGGTTGACGCGTCTCGATTGAGCCGGTCTCGATTGAGCCGGTCTCGATTGAGCCGGTCTCGATTGACCCGGCTCGACAACATCAATGCCTTTGTGATCGCCGAGGCTGAACAAACTGCCGGCGGGACTGCGATAGTCGTATCGCAGCGGGATGTTCGGAATATCCAGCTTGCCAAAGCAGCCCTGTATGTGGGCGCGCAGCTATTGATGCGAGAATTGGGCGTCGACAAAGTGGATCGAATTGTGTTGGCCGGGGCCTTCGGCAATGTGATCGATCCCTATTACGCCATCGCCCTGGGCATGATCCCTGACTGTGCATTGGATAAAGTAAGTTCGGCCGGTAACGCAGCCGGCGACGGCGCCCGCATCGCCCTGCTCGATAAAGGGATGCGCGCTGAGGCCGCCGATGTCGCCCGTTGGGTAGAGCATGTGGACCAACCGTTGGAAGATGAATTTCAGGACCTATTTATGGCGGCCCTGTCCTTTCCTTGAAGATCAGCCAATAATCGCCATCTAAGAATTGACTCCAAATAAGCGAGGTACTAAATGAATGCACCAGAGAGTGAAATGGAAGGTATGCGAGAGGTTTTGCGCAGTGCCATCAGCGCCGGTGACAAGACACAGGGAGTGGAACTGGCGCAAGCGGCGCTGGCTGCCGGTGCGTCACCTCTGGCGTTTTTCCAGGGTGTGGTAGAGCCGGTGCTCAATGAGATCGGAGAGCAGTTTGCACGGTTGGAGATATTTTTGCCGGAGTTGATGCGGGCGGGCATGGTCGTCGAAGCCATGCAAAAGGAAGTGTTGGAACCGGCGATCGTGGCCGCAGGTGGTGAGAGCAGTATCGCCGGACGGGTTGTCATCGGCACCTGCCAGGGCGATATCCATGATATCGGAAAAAATATGGTGGCGCTTATGCTGCAGGTGAACGGCTTCGAGGTCAAAGATCTGGGTACCAATGTCCCACCACGCACATTTATCGATGCTGCCAAACAAGAGAACGCCGACATCATCGCCATGTCATCCCTGCTCACAACATCGATGCCATACGTTCGGGATTTGGTTGAATTACTGGACGGGTTCGGACTCGCTGGCCAGTTCCAGGTGGTAGCCGGTGGCGCGGCCGTCACTCGTGACTGGGCGGAATCCACCGGTGTGAATGGTTTTGGCGAAGATGCCGTCGAGGCAGTGAATATCTGCCGCAGTCTGCTGGCGAAGCAATAAGGGAGGAAAGGATGAGAAACACGACACGATTACTCGATATATTAGATAAGATGGAAAACGGACCCATTGTAGAGGAATCGCAGTGGGACATGTTCATGGTTCCCGATGAGGTCAATCGCTTACTAATCGAGCACGACATCAATCTGGCCGGACTGGGTGATACGCTGGTTCCGCAAGATGATGCTCTGGCCGATCGCGTGTTCGACGCCGGCCTGGCGCTGGCAGAACGTTTGGGCGTCTACTGTATCAGCACCTCTCGGCAGATGAAGTTCAGCCGTGCGCAGATCCTGGCGGCGCTGGCCGTTGCACCTACTGAGGTCACCATCGGCGAAGGGGGCGACCGCCACACCGAGCGTAAACGCACCATTGAAGATAGCGCGCCTTTAACGATCAAAGGGGGCGGAGTGGGCACGCCCATTCCTGAAGAGCTTTATCTGCCTGTCCACCAATCCTATGCTCAAGAACCGTTGGTCGATGCCATGATCAACTGCACGCTTGACAGGGTATATGGCCGTGAGATACGCAGCCGTTCACCTTGGGAAGTGTTGGGCGGATGGCACGAGGTCGAACTGACCAAAGCTGCTTGCCAGCGCGCCGGTCGCCCCGGCCTGGGATTGGGCTGCGTCGAAAACGCTGTCTCGGAGCTATCGGAGCTATCGGCCACATCTTATGGTGGATTCAGCCCCAACGACTGGCATCATATCGCCATGATCTCCGAGTTCAAGACCGATTATGGCGCCCTTACCAAGCTCGCTCACCTGGTACGCACGGGCAGCATCATCCACGCTTTCTACAACACGATCTATGGCGGTTCCGTAGGCGGCAAAGAAGGGATGGCCATCGCCATTGTCGGCGGCAGCATTCTCCTGCAGATGATCTACATGACCAACACGCATTCGGTGTCCCCCGCCCATCCTTTCTTCGACAACGACACCACGCCCGATATCATCCAGGCCATCAGCCTCGGCCACCAGGCGCTCGCTCGGAACAGCCGCCTGCTCACCGATCTGGTGATCACGCCCGTGGGTGGACCTGGCACCAAGACCCTCTTGTACGAATCGGCGGCGATGGCGATCATGGCGGCTGCGTCCGGCAGTTGCGCCTTGATCGGACCTCGCTCGGCGGCCGGTATACACCCCGCCCACGTTTCTGGCCTGGAGGCGCGCTGGACCGCCGAGGTGGCGCACGCTGCCGCCGGTATCTCTCGTAAAGAGGCCGATGCCCTTGTACGAAAGCTGGTCTCGCTCTACCAACCTGACCTCGATCAGCGTCCAATCGGAAAATCCTTTACCGAGGTCTACGATCCTGTCACCCTAAAACCACTGCCTGACTGGCAGAACACTTATGAGGAGGTCAAGCTGGAGTTACAGCAAATGGGACTGGCGATCCCGTAGAAAGTTCGATGTATGAGGTAGACCGGGAAGCCGGTAGACCGGGAAGCCGGTAGACCGGGAAACTGGTAGACCGGGAAGCCGGTAGACCGGGAA
>JAAENG010000370.1 GCA_024224665.1 Chloroflexota bacterium
CGAACTCTTGGCGAATCTCTTGTACAATCTCTTCTGAGTTGGATGACATAGCTTCTCTCCTGGTTTGTTTGTAGGTCGGTTGTTTTGACACCTTCAGTTTACCAGATATGCTGTGTCTCCAACTCATTTAGGACACACCCGGCGGATTTGGGTGATGCACCCGATTCGACCAACAATTTCAATGTGAGTATGACTGCCTACCCCAAGGGAGGGCCAGCAGGCACTCTGGCCCGTTATCCTACGGTGTACAAGACTGGATCACCACCTTACGGACCCATACACCACAACAACTCGGTCAGATACTATCTGGGCGCTGCTGTCACCCGTGAACATGAAGCGGATGTCGGTACCGACCAAGATTCGACCAATAACATCATCCCCAACCAAGATCGGCCCGATCTGGATGGAGCAGATGATGGGGTCAATCCCCAGCTAAACCTTCAACCTTGCCAGCCAACCCAACTGACATTCACGGTTACGGTGCCGGTCGGGGCTCCCACCAGTGATGCCTTCGTCAATCTCTGGTTTGATTACGATCGTAGCGGAAACTGGGGGCAACAAAATCAGTGTGCGACCGGGCCCGCTCACGAATGGGCCGTGCAGAACCAGATTATCATTCTGAACACGCCAGGAACGCATACGTTCTCGACCACATCATTCCTGCCGTACAGCCCGACTCCTGCTCCTGACGAATGTATGTGGTGGCGTATCAGCCTCAGCGATTCGCCTGCAGCCAGTGCCGATGGCAGCGGCCCCGCCGCTGGCTGGAATCATGGTGAAACAGAAGACTATTATTCCTGCCCTGATACCCACCAGGACCCTCAACCCGACCTCGGTGATGCGCCCGACAGTACGAACAGCCACGGCGTACCCATGATAGCTTATCCTGCCGGTGGCGCTGTGGGTGTAGCAGCGCGTTACCCCACGGTCTTCAACATGGGCTCACCCCCCCATGGCCCCCTGCACCACAATCAGGTCTTGTACTACCACCTGGGGCCCGCTATCACCGTCGAGCGTGAAGCCGATATCGGCCCAGATGCCGATATCATCAACAACATTATCCCAGGGGGTAATTCGCCGGATCTCGACCGTGCAGACGATGGCGCCAACCCCAATCCTGTGCTCAACCACTGCCAGCAGACGCTGATCACTTACACGGTCAATGTCCCGGTCGGCGCCCCTGCAACTAAACCTTATTTCAACGCCTGGTTTGATTGGGATCGCAGTGGGGATTGGGGACAACAGTTAGATTGTCCGGGTGCGCTGGTCGATGAGTGGGCCGTTCAGAATCAACAGATCAGCCTCACCACACCAGGACTTTTTACATTCACGGCGCCGCCATTCCTGGCATATGATAACGGCCACGAAAAATGCATTTGGTGGCGGATATCATTGACTGACAACAAGGCAACCTCAGCTGACGGCAGCGGCCCTTCCAGCGGCTACAAACTGGGTGAAACTGAAGATTATTACACCTGTCCTACCGATGTAACGCCGACCCCCACCAAACCAGCTACGGCCACGCACACACCGACGCCAAGGCCAACTGAGACGCCCACGCCAACGCTAACGCCAACCCCATCAGACATCGACGTTCAGCACGATCTGGGTGACGCCCCTGATAGCAGCAATAACTTCGGTGTCGGCATGACAGCCTATCCCGGACCGATCTTCGCTCGCTACCCGACGGTATACGGCACCGGCTCGCCCCCCTATGGACCTCTCCATGTCAATCAGAAACTGGAATACCACTTGGGTCCGGGCATAACCTATGAAGTCGAGGCAGATATTGGGCCAGACGCAGATATCGTCAACAACATCGACCCACCCAATGATGTCCCCGATCAGGATCTGCGCGACGACGGCATCAGCCCTAATCCCACCCTCCCACATTGTGTTTCTACCCAACTCAAATTCACAGTGACTGTACCTATTGGCGCCGGGGCCAACCAGCCCTTTGTGAACCTCTGGTTCGACTGGAACCGTAGCGGAGATTGGGGCCAGACTTTTACCTGCCAGAACGCAGATGGCACCGTTACGACGACCGGCGAATGGGCAGTACAAAATCAGGTGATCGCCTTGCCGGGTCCGGGTTTCTATAACTTCACAACCAACGCCTTCCTGCCTTTCCACACGACGAACCCAGGATCTGATAACAAGTGTCTCTGGTGGCGCATCACACTTTCGGATACGGCGGCAGCGGCGGCGGATGGCAGCGGACCCAGTTCAAGCTACAAACTAGGTGAAACTGAGGATTATTACACCTGTCCCGATGACCCCACCCCCACGCCTACGCCTACGTTCACGCCAACCTACACGCCAACCTACACGCCGACCTATACGCCGACCTATACGCCGACTTACACGCCGACCTATACGCCCACACGAAGACCTCATACGGATACGCCGACGTACACGCCCACGTATACACCACCTTATACCAACACCCCTACGCCCACACTTAAACCACCTACACGGACACCAACCCCCACCAACACACCGACGTATGAACCAACTTATACCAACACCCCCACACCACGGGAAACCGACACGCCTTCACCGACTGTTTCAGTCACCCCCACCGCATCGCAAACCTCAACCGTTACCACGACACCGACTGCTACAGCGACGGCGACTTCTACACCTAGCCCTACAGCTACTACGACGCCGACACCAAGCCCCACTGCAACACCTTCGCCTACGGCAACACCTCGAATTCCGGTTCTAACAGGCATTTCGTCTACTTACACTGTAGACCCTACAAGCCCAGGCACTGTCTTTATAATGATTCACGTACGAGACCCTGAACTAGATGGGGTGATTCATGATATCGAAATCATGTTTGGACTACAGGATCCCCCGTGGGACTGGGCTGAACCCTATCAGTGGGAACAAGGTTGGCAACCTGAACCTATTCCAGGAGGGATTCGTTTCATTACAGAAACGAATCCCATGAGAACCTGCGTTCAAAACTGGTTTGGTCTAATACTACCTCCTAACTACCCATTTGGTAGTATCTTCACCATTTATCTCACAGACGCAGAACATAACATCATCGGGCAGATAGGCAGCCAGCCTGTGCCACCTGGCGTGATGGCAAATTCGAGTTTTCAAGGTGAAGACTATATGCCTTTACTATGGGTAAATGAACTTTGCGTCCCTTCGTAAACTGACGTAACTCCGTCAACACACTCAACTGTCAACGCGGCACGTACGGTAGGCTGGTACGCGCCGCGTTGCGCGCCAATCATCTGCACCACAAGCAGAACTCTGTAGAAACTCGAAATCAGTGCCCTCTGCAGAATTCTGCTTGTGGCGATTGTATCCAGTTTGCTATTCTACCGGTACCTGGTCTACACAGGCTGCCAGAATCACAATATAGATTTACCGAGGATCCGGGATCCTGAATAGCAGCTAACAGAC
>JAAENG010000371.1 GCA_024224665.1 Chloroflexota bacterium
AAGGCCATGATCATGACCAAATACTGCCAGGATAATGGGATTTTTGTATTGCCCGTCCTCTCTCCTGCCGTTCCTCCTGGCACGAGCAGATTGCGAGCCAATGTCACTGCAGCACACACCATTGCAGATATCGACTACGCCCTAGAGGTATTTGAGGGAGCGGGTAAACTGGTCGGGATTATCTAGGCGCCATTTTCTGGAACTAATTCTAAACGCCCGCGGATCCAAGAGATCTCGCGGGCGTTTGTGTTTTCGAGTCTATCTAAGGCGAATTTCAAGAAGCAAAGTTTAGCGATTGTTCCCAGACTGCGCTGAGAAAATCAGGCCCCGCTGGGGCAGGTAGCAAGTAGCAGGTCGCAGGTACGCGTTCGCTTGCAGACAAGGTTGAACCTGCCACTTGCTACCTGCCATTTGCCACTTACATCGACAAGAAGTTGTCGGACATTTTTCGTAAGCGCCTAGAACAAACTCAACTGCTCTGTCTCCACCTTCCTTGTATTTCTCTTCCTGCGTTCGGCTTCCAGCGATTCCTTGAGAGCGTTTTCGATATTGCCAACAAAGCGGGAAACCGGTTTCTCCAAGCGTTGGCCGAAGAGAAAGCGGCTGCGAGCGTGGCTGAGGATGAGTTTCTGTTGGGCGCGGGTCATCCCCACATAAAAGAGTCTCCGTTCCTCCTCGATATCGGGCTCTTCGCCAACACGCTCGTAGGGCAATAAACCCTCTTCGCAGCCGGCCATAAACACGACGGGGAATTCCAAGCCTTTGGCCGCATGTAGGGTTATCAGCGTTACACGATCTGCGCGCTGGTCATAGAAATCGGTTTCGCTACCTAAGGCGGTCATTTCCAGGAAAGCCCGCAGGTCTGTGCCGAAGGGTCGGGCGCGGGCGGTGAGTTGCCGCAGCTTGTCCGCATCCAGCCCCATAACTTGCCCGGCCTGATCCGCTAACTCGGCCACCCTTGATGTTTCCCTCCCACCCCTCAATACCTCAATCTCTTTTCTATTCCCCGCGATCTCCTTGTGCAAGGACGCCGCCGGATTCTCGACCAGCCATAGCCAGGCAAGCACCTCTTTGATATCCTTGTGCGCGAAAAAGGGTGTCTGCCCCACTGTCTGGTAGGGGATACCGGAACGTTCGAATGCCTCAACCAAGGGTCGAGCCAACGCATTCAGCCGGTAGAGCACGGCGAAATCGCCAAACGAATGAGACACAGATTGCGTGTCATCCTCCACCCGACCTGAGTCCAGCGAAAAATAGCTGGTGCCACCCACCATCTGCTCGATCTGATGCACCACATACTCCGCCTCCGCCTTATCGGTCGGCGCCGTATAAACATCCAGCTTTACCTGATCTGCGAACTCCGAGAAGATATCCGAAGCGACTCGATCAGGGTTTCTGGAGATAACCTGTGTGGCAGCGTCCAGAATCATCTGAGTGGAGCGGTAGTTTTGGCTGAGGCGCAGGCGAACGGCTTCGGGGAAATCGGCCTCGAATTGCAGGAAATGGCGATAATCCGCACCGCGGAAACCATAGATAGCTTGATCGGGATCGCCGATTACACTGAGGTTGGCGCCGCCGGAGGTAAGCAGACGCAGAAGCCGGTATTGAGCGTCGTTGATATCCTGATACTCATCGACTGAAAGCCAACGAAAACGGTCTTGGACTTCGAGTAATATGTCGGTATGTGCTTCTAGTAATTGCACCGGCAGGGTGGCGAGATCATCGAAATCGAGGGCGTGGGATTGGGTGAGCGCGGTCTGGTAGGCGTCGAAAAGAGGAATGGTGAATGGGGAATTGTCGATTGGAAATTGTGAATGGGATGCGAGATCCTCGGCGGGAAGTAGATTGTTCTTGACCGCGGAGATCTGGTCTAGACACTGGTAAATCTCTTTTTGGCTGAGATCTGGAGCTATTCGCTTGAGCAGCGTACGGCGGTCATCCTCCGAGAGAATGGCGAAATCTGGGTCCAAATCCAGGCGTTGGCCGTATTGCCGCAGAAGCAGCGTCCCAAAGGCGTGAAATGTCTTGATTGTGGTCGCACTTGCGATCTCATCACCTACCAGGGTCTCCAGGCGTTCGGCCATTTCACCGGCGGCTTTGTTTGTAAAGGTGATGGCCAGGATCGACTCTGGCGCTACACTTCTTTTCTGAATGAGATAAGCAATGCGAGTGGTGAGTGTACGGGTTTTGCCCGTGCCCGGCCCGGCCACGATGATGAGGGGAACATCGGTGGTTTCGACAGCAGCGCCTTGGGCACTGTTTAAGGATTGGAGGAGTGAAGAATGAAGATTGGGCGTTTCAGGGATTGGTAATTGGGTGGTAGAGACCGGAGGTTTTGGAACTGTGAGTTGTGAATTGTCAATCGTCAAGTGTGATTGGGGGGTGTTCTGGAGCACATCGTCTGGCGATAACTCCTGGTGTTCTTGGGATGAGGCCGCCAGTTCGTCCCCAAACAGATTCATCTGCGGAACTCGTTCACTATCGCCACGGTCGAAAAGTTTGATAATGCCGAATTCGCCGTCGTAACCGGCAATGGCATTGACCTCACCCAGGCGCATGCGACCGATTCCCGCCGCCAGCTTATCCCCAGCACTGCCTGCGATCTGATCGAGGGGCAGGTCGAGCAATATGGCAAGTTCGGGGCCCAGGTCGGTCAGCAGGCGCTGATACTCACGTTGCACGCGCTTGCTGTTGGGACCAACGCCGACAAGCTCGGAGATAATTTCAGGTAAAGGGATCAGACTGAAATAGGGTTTGGCGCTGGCGGGGCGTCCTCCCTGCGGTCGGTCGGCCAGTTCCTCTACCCGATGCCCCACGCCCACCGTCACTTTTTTGCCACAGACTGAGCACACACCACCGTGTGCAATCGTAACCGCCGGCTTCCAATTGACACCGCATTTGCGATGGCCATCCTGATGGTATTTACCCTCTTCGGGAAAGAACTCCAGCGTACCCTTGAATGTGGCTGGATCGCCACTTTTTAGCGCCGAGAACATGGCATCATACGAGCGTTCACAATCAAACAACGTCGCCTCACGCGCCAGCTTGGGCGGCGAATGGGCATCAGAATTGGAGACCAGGGTATAGCCATCCAGGTTGGAGACACGCCAATTCATGGGGGGGTCTGAAGATAGCCCGGTCTCCAGCGCGAAAATGTGGGGTGTCAGATCCTCGAAACATTCTTCGATCGAATCATAGCCCGATTTGGAACCCAACATCGAAAACCAGGGTGTCCAGATGTGGGCGGGGATCAGGTGACAGCGGTCGTCTACGCCCAAAATGATCTCGAGCAAGTCGCGTGAGGGCAAACCCAAGATCGGGCGTCCATCGGAGCGAATATTGCCGATTTTCTCTAATTCCACTTGAAGGGTCGCCACCACTTCCAGGCTGGGCGCAAAGATGACATTGTGTACTTTACGAGTTCTCTCCCCTTTTTTGTAGATGCTGCTGATCTCCCCTGCCAGCATGAACCGCACCTCGCCCTGACAATTTGCCGGCACCTCTTGTTTCACTTGTGCTGCGATTTCCTCTTTCAAGCGGAACAAGCCTTGTTCTGCTGGTTCCAGGTTTTCATGCATCTCCGCCAACCAGCCGGGATGGGAGATGTCACCCGTGCCCACGATCTGGACGCCTTTGATCTGCGCCCACTTTGCCAGATGGAAGAAATTCAGATTTTTGCTGGTAGCGCGAGAGAAGTGGGAGTGTATGTGGAGGTCGGCGATGAGTTTCATACGTTCATTCTGCAGCAATGTCTTCAAGGTATTCGACAAAGGCAATAAGGTCAAACTGAACCACGTCGAAGGCCGATTTGACCTCCGTTGCTAAACGTTCCAGACGGAGCGGATCGAATTCAAATGCGTAGATATTGCGTACAACGTGGCGAAAACGAAGATATTCTTCGATCTGCTGTACACCCTCAGGTGAAAGCACTGCAGGTCGTACCGATGGTAATGAAAGTGACATTTGGTGCAGTAGTTCCCGATGCCAATCACGCCCTGACGGAATACTTTCATCGATATTGTTTGCTATCTGACCAAAGAGACGTTCCAATCCAGCATAAAAATCATGCAGGTTCAAGGCGACAGAATCGAGATACAGATCCTGGTCTGCCGCATGCCCCTGGGATGCCTTGAGTCCACGTTCTATCCTGTTTACAACGCGTTCGAGTTCTGCAATTTCTTTGCGAATACGGCTTGCAACGACAGTGTAATTTCCAATCATAAGTGAACCCCCTCCTTTTCAATGGTCTCGAGCAGCGACGGCGAGCACGTATCGACATCCACGAGGTTCAACTCGATCTCGGAAGAGAGGTCTCGAACGGTTCCCATCGCCACAAAGGTGTCTTCTGGCCGCAAACCCCAGACGGCGATATCAACATCGGACCATTTGCTAAAGCTGCCCTGATGAATCAAGGAGCCGAAGACGAAAATATCACCGGCCCCATATTTTTCGCGCAAGAGTTTCGCCGCAGTTCTGGCCAATTCCCAGGCGCGTTGTTGCCGGCGTTTGAGTGCTTCCTTCTCCCGCACTCGCCGGCGCCGGGCAGCGCTACGATACGTTTCTAATTCTGAAGCGGTTAGCTCCGATGCTGTTGGCATGGTCTGTGGCCTCTATGTTATCGAATCCTCTGTCCTATGGTGAACGATTACCATTATACTACAATCAAGCCGAGCTCGGTGCGAGCGGTCGCTGCCTGCCATCGCCGGAAGATTGTGCGGGCTGCCCTTCCCGGCGGAATTGGCTCATGTATAGATCGTAGTAGAAGCCCTTGTTGGCGAGCAATTCTTTGTGTCTGCCGCGTTCGATGATCTCTCCCTGGTCGAGAACCAGTACCTGGCTGGCGTTACGAATGGTGCTGAGGCGGTGGGCGATGACAAAACTAGTGCGGCCGGACATGATCGAATCCAGCGCGGCCTGAATCTGACGTTCGGTGCGGGTGTCCACGCTACTGGTGGCCTCATCCAGGATGAGAATGCGCGGGTCTGAGAGCGCTGCTCTGGCAATAGCCAAGAGTTGTCGTTGACCCTGGCTGAGCCCAGCTCCACGTTCGCCCAACACGGTCTCATAGCCATCCGGGAGTCGCTCTATAAAGTCATCAGCGCGGGCTAGCTTGGCCGCTTCGATCACCGCCTCGTCGCTGGCGTCGGGCATGCCGAAGCGGATATTGTTCATGACCGTATCGCTAAAGAGGAAGGTGTCTTGCAGGACAATGCCGATCTGCTCGCGCAAGCTGTTCATCTTTACATCGCGCACATCCAGGCCGTCGATCTTCACTGTTCCTCCTGTGACATCGTAGAAACGGGGAATGAGATTGATGATAGTGGTTTTTCCAGCACCGGTAGGGCCGACGATGGCGATCATCTCGCCGGTTTCCGCTTTCAAATTGACGCCTCGAAGCACTGGTTCATCGGGATTATAGGACGCATTGACATTCACGAACTCGACATCACCCTTGATGGCCGGCATCGAATGGGCATCAGGTTTGTCGACGATCTCGGGTTGTTCATCCAACAGGCCAAAGATACGCTCGGCTCCGGCAATGGCACTCTGGATATTGGTCCACAGAACACTGATCTGGCGAATGGGTTGGTTGAATTGTTGAGCGTATCCCAAGAAAGTGACGATCAAACCCAGCGATACCGCGGCGCCGCCGAGTGTGGCGCCATTGAGCATAAGAATGCCGCCCACCCCCACGACCACGGCGATGGCAACATATCCTAAAGCTTCGAGGGTCGGCGCTAAGGCCGAGGTGTAAGTTACGGCCCTGATGTTGGCATCACGGTTGGCTGCATTACTCTCACGGAAATTCTCGATATTGACACCTTCACGGCTAAATGCCTGCACTTCTCGCACTGCCGAAATGCTCTCCTGCAATTCCGCATTGACATTACCGATTTCTAAGCGGGTCACACGGAAGGCTTTACGTGCCTGAGCGCTGAACCACAGGGTGGCAATTGCCATAAAGGGTATGATGGCAAAGCTGATCAGTGCATAGGCCCAGTTCAACGAAAGCATTTTTATAATTATCCACACCAGCAGAACAGTACCGCTGAGCACTTGTACCAGGGCAAAGCCCAGCGCTTGTTGCAATGTGTCGGTATCATTGGTGATTCGGCTCATGACATCACCCGTCTCATGCTCGGAGTAATAGCCCAGCGAAAGTTCATGGATCCTTTCAAAGATATGGGCCCGCATAGTGCGCAATACATGCTGTCCGGTCCAATTCATCAAATAGAATGAGAGACCACCGGTGATCGATCCGATAAGATAAAGTCCTACAATTACGAGTATGATGATGCCCAAACCACGGATATAATCGGCTGTGCTCGCATCGGCCGGCAAATCCCCAAACCAGCAATTGGCGGCCGCAGCACTGTTCGAGTCCATTTGTTCAGACATCTGCGATTCGGGCGCGACTGTGGTGGTGATGATAGCTGGGCTGACATAGCAATCGACGGCCTGTCCCACCAGTTCGGGCGCTCTCACCTGAGCCCAAGTTCCTAGACCGAGCACCAGAACAATGCCCAGTAAAGCGAGCGTGTAGGGTTTGAAGTAACCCCCGAGTCGGGCCAACGTGACGCCTACTCGTATAGGTTTGCTGGTTTCAGTTTGGAAAACGCGGTTGCCAAACATAGTTGTCTCCTTCGAAAAACAGTCGTTTGTGGGTTTTTACTCAGGCTACTACGTCGGATTCAGGGACATCCGAGAGCGCGACATCTTCCACCAACTGACTGTGATAGATTTCAGCGTATTCGGGGCTGTTTTCCAACAGATCTTCATGCCGCCCTTGGGCGACGATAGTGCCCTTATCCAGGACGAGGATCTGGTCGGCGTTGAGTACGGTGCTGATGCGTTGGGCAATGACGAAGCTGGTCCGACCTTCCATCAGCTTGTCTAATGCCTGTTGTATCTGGTACTCGGTGTTCAGATCCACGCTGCTGGTCGAGTCGTCCAGGATGAGGATCTGAGGGTCGAGCAAGAGGGCGCGGGCGATAGCAATTCGTTGCTTCTGGCCGCCGCTCAGTGTTGTACCCCGCTCACCCACCGGCGTCTCGTAACCATCAGGGAAACTCATAATGAATTCATGTGCCGCCGCCGCTTCTGCCGCCGCGGTGATCTCATCTTGGGTCGCGGCAGGCCGGCCAAAGGCGATGTTGTCGCGAATGCTGCCGCCGAAGAGTGTGGTCTCCTGTAAGACGATGCCGATCTGATTTCGTAGTGACTCCAGCGTGATATCACGTACATCATAACCATCGAGCTTTACGGCGCCTTCGCTTGCGTCGTAAAAGCGGGGGATGAGGTTGATGACTGTGGTTTTGCCACTGCCTGTTGCCCCCAGCAAAGCCACCGTCTGACCCGGCTCGGCCTCGATGCTGATATTGGAGAGCACCGGTTCGCCACTTTTATAGTAACGGAAGGTAACATCATCGAATGTCACTTGTCCTTGTATGGGGGGGAGCGTCGCCGCATCAGGTTTGTTAGTCACCTGATTTTCGGCGTCCAGGATGTTAAAAATGCGATTGGCGCTGGCACTGGCCTGACTCATCTGGCTGATGATGAAGCCTAACTGGCCGATAGGGAAGAATACGTAAATCAGGTAAAGGCTGAACTTCTGCCATTCACCGAAGGTGAGTTCGCCATTGATCAGTTCCACACCCCCAAAGTACAGGATAGCGGCCTGCCCTAGATTAGCGATGAGGAAAACGAACGGGAATAAGAAGCTGAAGATTTTGCTGACCCGGATCTGCTGATTCATCAGGTCTTCGGCGGTGGAGTCAAAACGTTTTTGTTCTTGTTGTTCGCGGGCGAAGGCTTTGACGACCTTGATTCCGGCCAGATTCTCCTGCAAAATGGTGTTGAGAGCGGACAATCGGCGTTGTACTTCAGAAAAAAGTGGTTGGCTGATGGCGCCGAAGAGCATAAACAGGAGCAGAGCCAGAGGTAGCACCGGCAGGATGATCAACGTAAGCTTCAGGTTGGTAATCGCCAGGATGAGCATGGTGCCAGTGAGCATGAGTATGGCCTGTACGGCCAGAAGTAATCCTTGCCCGATAAAAAGCCGCACTTTTTCGACATCATCGGTGGCCCGAATCATCAGTTGGCCGGTCTGGTTCTGATCATGATAGCTGAAGGAGAGCCGTTGGATTTTGGCAAAGAGATCGTTACGCATGTCAAAGGCGACATGCTGACTGCTCAATTCCGACATATAAGTCTGACCAAAGGAGAACAGACCACGTATGAGCGCGAAGAAGAGGATGAGCAGGCTGGCCATGAGAATGGCTCGTATCGCATCATTTGCGTAGAGATCGAACTGATCCGCTGACCATCCCATTTGAGTCAGGGCGGCACTTTGGAACTGCTCGGGAAGCTGTGAAATCTGCTGGGCGAGCATGCCGTTTGTGACCGCATCCAGCACGCGCTGCACCATTTGCGGCACCATAAGCTGGGCGGCAACGCTGGTGATCACAAAGAAGTATGCGATGAGAGCGGTTTTTTTGTAATGGCTGAGGTATCGGATCGCTCTGCCTAATGGTTTTAACCCCGGACTGCTGCGGTCACGACTACGTCTGCGACCGAAACGGCGGGGTGAGGCTGCTGTACTTTGCAAAATAGTGGCTCCTTAATCCATGTAAGCAGATGTAGTTTGTAATGGAATGAACGTAGTGTAGACCAGATGCCGGTAGAACAGTAGATCGGGAAGGGATCGCCGATACCAATGTAGACCTGTAGACCTGTAGACCTGTAGACCTGTAGACCTGTAAACCTGTAGACCTGTAAACCTGTAGACCTGTAGACCTGTAAACCTGTAGACCAGGG
>JAAENG010000372.1 GCA_024224665.1 Chloroflexota bacterium
CGAGATTCTTCCTCGCTGCACTCGTCAGAATGACAAAGTCTCGTTGTAGTACTATGGTAACGGATAGTCGCTTGGGTGGGCGCGATTTAGAGTATCATTAACAGTCTGTCAGGTTTTTTAAGCTTGGTATTCATATGATTTTAACACTGACCTGCTAACCTGATTAGAGTTGGCGTTCGCCTCAGAGACCCAACTGGATATCAGACATACCTTTGTTCACCTACCTCCTTTGCCAACAATTTGCCCAACAAGAGGATATTGACTATGGATTCTCCAAACACTGCCCTGAATTTGCGGCGCTATGTACGACTGTGCATTACCATCTGCATTTTTTCCCTGTTGTCTGTCATCCTACTGCTCGGCTCGGGCGCATGGTCGAGTTCTGCACAAAGCTCGAGCACGATCCACTATGTGGACGCCGGCAAAACGGATGGAGCTAAGGATGGCTCCTCCTGGACCGACGCATTCACCAGCCTGCAATCGGCGCTGGACATAGCCCAGGCCGGCGACCAGATCTGGGTAGCGCAGGGTGTGTACACACCCAGCCAACGCTCATCGGAGGAGGACCCACGCAGCGCCACATTCAAACTAGTCGACGGTGTCGCTCTATACGGCGGTTTCGCCGGCACACCTGGTCAGGAAGGGGATCTCTCTCTACGTGATTGGCAGGCCTATGCCACCATACTCAGCGGCGATATCGACGGCAATGACCTGGTGGATGAGCGCGGGGTGCTCACCACCACAGCCAATCTCGTGGGCGAAAA
>JAAENG010000373.1 GCA_024224665.1 Chloroflexota bacterium
CAAAATGGTGCCGATTTTCACAGCAAAATCGGTTTCTCGATAGGACGCTCAGCGAATGTCATATTTTGCAATTGCACCCTGTCTCTTTTACAATTTTGGCGTTTCCACGAACCGAATGGAATTCGTCGCTGAAACTACGAAGGCCCCTCAGGGCCTGGTTTGCCAGCACGCGAGCGCCTGAGGGCGCTTTGTACTTTCAGCCAGGGATTCCATCCCGTTGGTATATAACGCCAAAATTGTAAAGATCGATTTCTAGCGTAATGAACCACGCCCATTTTTGCCTTTGTGATGCGAGCGAAGGCATCCAGATCTTGAGTTCATCTCTGTACAGATATATTGGAGAACACCATGTTAGCAATCAAAAGACGCTATTGGATCTTTATTCCTCTTACAATACTTCTTCTGCTGGCATTGACGCCGCAACTGCTGCGCGCCGATAGCCCAGAGCAGGATGAACTGCAAGCGATATGGGAGCGCGTTCGCCAGGCCGGCGCCTACAACTTCAGCACCGAGCTAGAGCAGACACTCACGCCGGAGTCCACGGCTGTTAACGCCGGTCGCGAAGTCAAAGAGACCAGGCTCCTTATGGAGGGTCAGGCCGACATGGCCGCAGAGACGATGCACATGACTCTCTGGTCGGGCAGCGGCAGTGTGCTGGCGCCGGAGACAGGCGTGCAGTTCAAAGTGGAAGATGGCCGATCATACACGCGCCAGGGAGGCGGACATTGGGAGGAAACCGAGGACTTCACCACCATGGTCGCGCCAGGCGGCGATTTTATGGGTTATGTGCAGGCGGCGGAAAACGTCGTGCGCCACGAACCGGAGTGGCGAGCCACCATTGGTGAAGATTACCTCGTCACCCGTTACACCTTCGACATCAACGGCCGCAAATTCGCCGAATATGTGCGCGAGCAGATGCAACAGCAGGAAGGGCTGCCCCCTGGCATAGAAGTGCAGCTACCGCAAGCCTACCTGAACATGAACGGGCAGGGCGAACTGTTGGTGGGCGCTGGCGGGATGCCCTTACGCCAGCAGTTCGATCTTCAATTCCCGGAAACTGACGGCTATCACACGTCGGCGATCGTGACCACCGACTTCTCCGATTTCCGGGCAGTGCCAGTCCTATCAACGGCCACAGCAGTAGGCAAGAGCGTTGGCGAAGCGGCGCAGGGCATGACGCCGGTTGTGATCACCTTGATTGTGCTGCTCTCCATGGCCTTGTTCGTCAGGTACCGCAATTCAAAGCAAGTCTACGCCTATGTCGCCATAATCGTCATCGCTTCCATGCTCCTATCACCCCTGTTGACCAGCATGCGTGTCTACGCCTATCAAGGCGAGCAATCTGCCAGGCAGGCCGAGCAAGAGGCGCAGCGCGCGGAACAGGAGTCCCGTGAAGAGCAACAGGCGCTGCTACTCAGTTCATCATTCGATCCCAATACCGATCCACTTCAACAAGCGCGTCAGTCTAAACAGGAAGAAGGTGTCGCTGCTACCGCAAGCGCCACCAACAACAGCAGCAAATACGCCGACCCCCTCTGTGAGAGTGATCCCAGCGGGGATGAGGACGGTGATACGCTCACCAACCTGCAGGAATGCCTGCTGGGCACGCTGCCGGGCACGAAAGACTCCGACGGCGACCTGGTGGACGATAACGTGGAGGTGGCCGGCATTGCCCTCACCTACAATGGCACAACCACGACCTGGTACACCGATCCCCTCAGCATGGACAGCAACAATGACAGTATCGCCGATGGCAAAGAGTGGAACCTGGACGCCAACAACGACGGCAAGCCCGATGATACCGACGGCGACGGCGTGCCCGATATGTGGGACCAGGACAATGATGGGGATGGGGTGCCTGATGTCGAGGATCTCTCAGACTATGCGACCACCAAGGGCACGACCAGCTTCGATGGGGACAAGCCCATGCAGCTTTTGGTCGATGACTTGATCTATAACAGCCAGGCCCAAGCTTCTGACCAGGCCCTGGTGAAGGTCGAGTTCCAATTGAGCCCTACCGATGCCGAACATCTCTGGTATTCGCATAATGTGCTGGACTGGCCCGACAATGACCGGCAAGGCCAGATTCAAGATGCGGACGGCAAAAGCTTTTTCGACGTCGACCCCACGCTCGATCCCACGCCCAATGACTGGGGTGACATGCGCCTGGTGCCCATGTTGGAGATAGAGATCAGCGGCCCGCCGGACAATCTGCCTTCCGACGAAATATTAAAGCAATTCGGCATCTCCGTGCAGCAGACAACCGCCAGCACCAAGGTGGCCTACGTGCCCCTGCAACTGGTGTCAGACCAACATGGGGATAAGAACGTGGCCTTTTATGGCCGTATGTTTTACCGGACAGCCAGCTCCTGGGGCAATGCCCACCAGGTACGCCTGGTCTGGATCGTGCAGGCTCTGGTCGATCAATGTAAGACCTTTAAGAACGGCATCTGTTCAGAGTATAAAACGATGAACGATCTGCAGGTCGTTCAGACATACGATGACGAGTGGTTCCTGACCGGTCTGCACGTTACTGAAGAGCACGGCGCGGACATGGCCATCATCTATGAAGATCCGGCCGTCACCGACAAAACTTCCGCCGGATCGGCCTACGATAAGCCGTTCTATATGGACACGCTCTTCGGCCTGCTCTATGGCCTGGATAACAGCTACCTGGCCGGCAGCGACTGTGACACCACCAAACCCGACGGTACCTGCAGCGGCAACGGCCAGCGGGATGTCACCGTGGCCTCCATCGCCACGGACTTCAATCACAGCAGTAACGGTTTGCCCATCACCGGCGGAGAAGAGAATTTCAAACTGCCCAATGTCTTAACCGTCGAACGCAACCAATATGACGCCCTGGATCTGGGCATCCAGCAAACCACGATCACGAATACGCTAAGCGTGCTGAACACAAACTTTAGCAGCCACTGGTCGGCAGCCGAACCGATTACGCCGACGATCATGCTCGCTTACGATCAGACCTTCCGCGCCCTGAACCTGGATGAAATGCTGGGCGGTAATCCCAATATGAGCTTGAGCGGAAGTACTTTGACGGCATCCTTGCCTACCAGCGGTGATAATAAAGTTGTCAGCCAGACAGTAGCCACGGTGAAGTGGACCCCCTATGCTTACGATCCTGCCTCCGGCTGGACAACGGCCGACATGGAGGCTTATTGGGATGCGATGAACGAGCATCTCGGTTCCAGCTTCACTGATTACACGGATCAGGATGAGGCCCGTACCTACCAAACAATGTCCCAACTCATCTATTTGAGTGCGTTCAATGCGGAACAGAATGTTGTCGTACAGGACAACAAGATTAATTTCCAGGTTTACCAGCAATCAATTAGTACGTTGGGCGCGAAACTCACCGCGGACGCCGGAAAATTCATCAAGCAAACCGCATCAAACTATTTCAAATATTCATCTACGCTGAAGGAGGCCGCTGATCTGGTCAATCCGGCGACCGGGGAGACGACTGGCTATGCCAAGGCAATCCCCCAATTTCTGTGGCAGAAGCTTAGCGCCGGCCAGGAAGGAGCCGCCGGCGTTGCCATAGCGGTGACCGTCCTGTTGCTGGTTGTCACGGCCGGAATTGCCGAGATCGAGCAACATGTCGCGCACAATACCGACGTCGGTTGGAAAATCGCGGCCGGCGTGTCTGTTGGCGTCCTCATAACAGCCATCGTCATCATCAAACCTATCATGGAAGTGGTCAAGTTGGTTCTGTTTGCGGTATCGGCGGACGTTAGCGTTGGCGAAGCCGTTCTCAAGATCTTGACCGCCGACTCTTCCTTGCTTGGCGCTTCGCGCGCGGCCGGTTATGTCGGACTAGTCATCTCTATCGGTGTGTCCATCGGCATTTTCATCTACGCCGTCTCCAACGGTCACGTGAAAGCCGGCTCCATCGAATTTAACGAACTGCTCGCCGCTACCATAGCCGCCATCATTGTGGCCCTGATTCTGTTCATTTTGTCGGTGTCGGTCGTGGGCACCATCCTCGTGGGTCTCATTCTCGTAATCGACAGCATACTTGCCGCGATCGGTGTTAAGTGGTCTATCACCGGCTGGTTAACGAAGGCTATTACCGGTTGGCTCTACAGGTATGATCCTGCCGCGGGTGTCGATGTGTCCACCGATCTCGCCATCAGCCTGAAAGATCCCAACGCCGGTTTTGTGAACACCAACCAGATCACATACAAACTGCCGATCACGTCAACGCTGGTTTTTACCGATGTGAATGGGGTGCCAGACCCTGACAAGCAGCGAGACAACACCTTGATATACGAATTGGATGCAAAGAGTAAGGACCTGTCCGCGTCCAAGGGGCAGATCTCTGCAGACTGGACGCACGGCGTCACCAACACTGTCGATATACTTGGTGTCGATTATGTGAGCAAAAGTGAAACACTCACTTTCTCAACGATGCCAACAGCCACCATCAACTTGCCGGGCAATTTAATGCTTAATACAGGCTATGATCTGTTGGGAGACAACTGCTGGGTTTTTGGCATAGGATGTGGCGACCATTGGCAGAGCGGCAGTAACTCCGCCCCGATCGGCAATGGGCTCGCATTTGACGTCTTCCCAGCCACGCTCAAGGATTTTGTTGACGTGGACACCTGGACATCAGGCCAAATACGGTTCCCCGACGTTGATGGCGACGGCCTACTATCCTTCGAGGCGGGGGGCGTGGACCCCAATCCCACGGATTGGGACAGTGACAACGACGGCCTCGCCGACGGCTACGAAGCGGCCATACGCGCCAAGACGGCCGATCAAGGAGGTGTGAACCTGAACCTGCTCTCACCTGACAGCGACGGCGATCTGATTGGCGACGGCGATGAAATACGCCTGGGCACCAATCCCGGTAATGCCGACAGTGACGATGATGGCATCCCGGACATTGAGGAAGTCGCCTATGTGGTCGATATCCACGGCGACCCCATCTTCGGTGGCTGGGATCTGCCCTACGCGCCGAATAAAACCACCCGAGTCTGGAGCGATCCTTTACATGCCGACGCCGATGGCGACGGCCTTTCTGACCTCTTCGAGCGCACCCAGGATACCTGCCCCACCTGCTTGCCCTGGCAAGATCCAAAGAATCCGCTGGTCTACAATCCCAAAGTATGGAATGAGAGTCCCGTCCCCCTCTATTTCACGGATGACACGGCGCGCGGCTACGTTGTTCCAGGCGCCAGCCTTGTCTATACGACCACCACGGCCAATAACCTGAGCAGCGGCCAAAGCCTGGTGGGGGATCTCAGCCTCGACCTGCCGCCAACTTTCTCTGGCGGACCACTTGCAGCCGGGGTGGACATTCCCAGCGGCGGTCAGCAATCGTTAGTCAGTGAACTGACCGCTGCTGACGCGACCCAACCCATCAGCGGGACATTGACCGGCCATATGCAGCTCACCGATCTCGGTTCCGTCGTCTGGAGCTGGGACGCAGTTTCATCAGAAATGGACGATTCGCTGGCGGGCTCGATTCTAAGTCTAAAGGCAGCCAGTGTGCAGGGCTGGGCCGCGCCCTACCTCCTTGTTACGCAGGAAATGCCGTCACCGACCGATCCCTCCTTTGTTATCGTTGGTTACCTGGCCAGCGCCGCCGGGCGGATCGTCGACTCTCGCGTTCTCCATCGCTCGGGAAAAGGTGAATCTCCGAACGGAATGCCGGACGTAGCCTGCACGGACGACGGCGATTGCCTCATCGTTTTTTCCACGTGGTTGGGGGCAACATATCCCATTAAGTCGATATTGCTGCGCCAGCAGCTCGCCTCTACCGGGGCGCAAACCCTCTGGACAGACAGTATTCAACCCAGTTGGCCCGTGGTGGGCAGCAACCCGAGTGGCGCCAATGAAGGCTTTATGGTCTCATGGAACACCAATGCTGACAACAAGTGGCAGGGTCTGGCCTTGCCGATACTCGATAATGGTGTTGCGCCCGCTAACAGCAATCACATAGATGCGGGCGGAAACATTGTGTTAGTTTCCAATCCCGCGCAGATCTTTGATACAAGTACCCCAACCAACATCGCGGGTATAACCTGGGGTGGCGCCCATTACCAGGCTTTCTCGCCCGGTACAAACGGACTGAATATCGCCTTGCTCGATCCGCTGAGCGGCAAACCCACGCCCGGTGGTAAGGTTCTGAGCGGTTATGGGTATGCTAATGCGATATACGACCAGGTCAGCAAACAAACGTTGCTCCTGCACCAGCAACAAGGCAACAAACAAGGGCTGTTTGCCACAATTCTCCCGCCTGATCTAAGTCCGGGCGCTACGACGACGCTGGCCCAGCAGATCCCCAATGTCGCTCCACTATGCGCCGATCCCAAGAACGGCGGCTGGTTGGCAGCCTGGCCCAAAGAGAACTCCAAAGTAATCAACTACCAGGCCATCGGGCCGTCGGGCAGTGTACGCGGGGCAGTGCATACCATCGCCACGACCAGCGACGAACCCTTCCTGGCGCTTGCCTGTGAGTACCCGCGTCCCATTCTGGAGCTGCACTTCGAAGAGAAACAGGGCGCTCACCTCTTCGCGGATACGTCCGGTCTGGGTAATACGGCCACATGTATTTCGTGCCCCGATGCGGGTCAGCAGGGGCGTTTTGGCAATGGGCTTTTCTTTCAGGCTACCAACAAGGAGTTCTTGACGGTTCCCAGTGGCAGTATTGACCATATTCATCAGTCCGTTTCATTCTCCGCTTGGGTCAAACCTGGCTGGACGGCCAACAGTATGGGCTATAATCCGGCAATCCTTGCCTTGCGTGATAGTTCAAATACTGCATACAGCCTGCATATTCGGGATGACTACAGCGCCCTGGATCTTTTCAATGGCTCGGCAGTAAGCAGCATGTCCTACAACTTCACGCCCGAAGTCATGGTGCATGTGGCTGTGGTCATGGAAAACGATTCCTGGACTGCCTATATTGATGGTGAGGCTGTGGGGACCAAGACCGTGTCTCTGGGGTCGACAACCAATCTGCCGTTCCACATCGGTTCTTCTACGGGGAACGGCGAATTCTTCACCGGTATTATCGATGAAGTTGTTGTCTGGCCGAGGGCGCTCTCGAGCAACGAAATCGGCGACGCCTTCAACGCGGCCACGACCATCTACGATCTGGATGAAGTGGCCGGATCAGTGGCCATGATCGACTCCAGCAACAATGGTTTCAACGCTTCCTGCTCCGAGGCGAATGGCACTTGCCCCACCATGGGCGTGGCAGGCAAGGCGGACACGGCCGCCCAATTTGACGGGGTGAATGATTTCCTCGTGATTGAGCCCATCTCGCAGACGGTTGCTGTCCACGGCTATACATTTGATACGGCCGACTCGGCACTGCACTTTGAGAAATCTACTGAGGATTCCGACTTGGATATAATCAATTTCGACGACGCCACGGGCCTGGATAATTACGCGCAGTGTTTTGAATTTTCATGCCCTACAGCCAGCGCGGTCGGGCACGAAGGCAAAGGCGTTCACTTCGATGGCGCCAGCAAACAGAATCTGAACCTTCGTGATAGCCTCTCGCTCGATCATACAGCTTTCACGATAGCGGCGTGGGCCAAGCGCGATTCGACCGGTAAGGCTATGGCCATCCTCTCCCAAGGTGGTGTAGCGAGCACAAATCAATGGCTTAGTTTTGGCTTTCGCGACAACGATAAATTTACCTGCGCCTTCTATGCCGATGATCTGGATTCTACTGCTGCGTATACCGATACTGATTGGCATCATTGGGTCTGCAGCTACGATTCGCTCAATAACGTTCGCAATTTATACCGTGATGGGCAGCTTATAGCCACGGATCAGCCCTCAAAAAATGGGCTGGAGGTGTCCGGATGGGACATTTTTATCGGCATGAACGCTGCTACCACCTGGCTATTCTCCGGCACCATTGATGATGTGGGCATTTGGAGAAGATTCCTCACCACCGAGGAGGTAGGCAAGCTGTACAAGGATGGCCTCGACCTCTATACAAATGCCTTTGACGGTTGGAGCCAAAAGCGCATCGAACAGGTTCATACAAGTAGCGACAGGTCTTTGGGCACTTTTGTTCCATATGCAAACACCGCTCTCGGTTTCTTTGACAATGAGCAAGGCAGTGAGCCGGTTTTGACCCTGGACGGTTTGCCCATCCACGACACCATCGACGTCAAATTCGACATTAAGACGATCGGTCGCTGGGATGGAACGGACACCGCCAATGGTCCTGACAACTGGCATTGGGGATATGATGGTCTGGAGGCATTCTTGACCAGCTTTGTCTGGCTAGGGCAAGAAGTACAGGACTATACAGGCTATTATCAGGCCTATCCGGACTCAGCAAACAAATTCAGCGGCGAGGTAGCGAATCCACCGTTTTCACATATGACGAACTTGTTCCAACTTTTTGGTCAAGGTCTAAATGGCCAATCCTATGCCCTTGACGGCACCGGCGATCATATCAAGGATTCAATAGAGCTGTACTTCCAGCTCGATAGCAAGGGGTATCAACCCGGCTTTGAGGAACAATTCGCTCTGGATAATGTCGTCGTCACGATCAAACGGGAAAACACCACCATCCCCCTGGCCGACCGCTCCTTTACGCTCTCCGCCTGGGCGAAGCATGACAATCCTGGCCAACCTGGCGCTATCCTTTCGCAAGGGGAAGTAGCGACCAATCAGGGCCTGGTGTTCGGGTTCAGGGATGATAGATTCACCTGTGCATTTTGGAATGACGACCTGAATGTTCAAATTGCGAATGACGATTCGGACTGGCATCTTTGGGCCTGCACCTACGATGCAGGCTCGAATACCCGTGCCATCTATCGTGATGGCGTCCAGATTGCACAGGACAGTGCATCCGGCAATTACACCGGGCTTGGCGCCACGTATATCGGCCAGGTCTTTGACGGCGAATGGCCCTTCAAAGGCACGATCGACGAAGTGGGCATCTAGACCGAGGCGCTGACGGCCGGCGACATCGCCGTGCTGTACAGTAAAGTGAAGGCTCAGGATGAGTCGATTGTACATGCTTTGCTGCCTAATACCTATCAGAACGCGACGTCACTCGATCTCGAGAAC
>JAAENG010000374.1 GCA_024224665.1 Chloroflexota bacterium
ACAGAACGTATCCTCCAAGACACTGGCGCACCTCAGCCGGCCTCAGGACGCCACTCGACCTCTAGTACGCCAACACACTTCAAGATAACAAAACCAGGAGCCCAAAGCTAAATGAAAAACAAATCAGCCGTGGTGATCGGCGCCGGTATAGGTGGTATCGCCAGTGCTGCCCGGCTAGCGCGGCACGGCTACCAGGTCACCGTAGTAGAAAAGGGCAAGCGCGCAGGTGGGCGCTGCAACCGCCTGGTCAGAGATGGGCATAGCTTTGATACCGGCCCGACCCTGTTTTTGATGCCCGAAATCTATGCCCAGACCTTCAGCGACCTGGGTGAGCGCATGGATGATCTCCTGGACCTGCGTCGAGTAGACCCAACCTACCGCGTTCATTTTGACGATGGCTCCAGTCTGGATCTGACTTCTGATCTCAATGTAATGAAGATGCAGTTGGAGGCTATCGAGCCCGGTAGCTTTGCAGGTTTTTTGCGTTACCTGCATGAGGGACATGTTCATTACGAACTCGCCTTTCCCCATCTGGTGGGACGAAACTTCTGCAATTGGTTCGAGTTCTGTAACCTCAAGAATCTGTTGCTGCTTTTCAGGCTCAAGCTACTGAGCAGGCACTACGATAATGTCGGCAACTATTTTAGCCATCAGCGGCTGAAAGCGGCGTTTACCTTCCAGGACATGTATCTGAGTCTTAGCCCCTACGAGGCACCAGCTACGTATTCATTGCTTCCCTATGCCGAGTTGGCGAGAGGCGTATGGTTTCCCATGGGTGGCATGGCCCGTCTCGTTCAGGCGCTGACGGATATAGCCGGGAAGTGGGGAGCGCGCTTTGTATATAACATTCCTGTGGAACGGACCGATGTCGATGGCAGACAGGTCACTGGTGTCACCCTTGCCGATGGCCGGCAGATGCGGTCTGACATTGTGGTTGCTAACGCCGATCTGCCCTATGTTTATCGCCACCTGTTGCCCGACGATGGTACGGCCGGCCGGCTCGCTCATAAGAAATACACCTGTTCGACAGTAACATTCTATTGGGCCGTTGATAAGCTTTACCCGCAACTGGGCCCGCACAATATTTTCCTGGCAGATCGGTACCGCCAGGGTTTCGACAGTGTCCTCAAGGATCTCACATTACCCGACGAACCGAGTTTTTATGTGCACGCACCCGTACGAGTAGATCCTTCACTGGCTCCCTATGGACAGGACACATTGATGGTGGTCGTGCCAGTCGGCCACATTGACGACGCAACCCCCCAAGACTGGAGCGCCATCCAGACGCGAGCCAGACAGTTTGTGCTGCAACGCCTGGCAATGCTCGGTGCTTCCGATCTGGAAGAACACATCAAGTTCGAGGTGAGCTATACGCCACTCGATTGGCAAAGCCGGTATAACTTAAGCAAAGGATCCGCCCTTGGCCTTGCCCATAATCTGACGCAGATGGGCTACCTGCGACCCCATAACCGGCATGCCCGCTACCGCAATCTGTACTTCGTAGGCGCCAGCACCCATCCCGGCAACGGCGTTGCCACCGTACTCATTTCCGCTCGTCTCACCACTGAACGCATCTTGCAAGACGCCGGGATCCCCCAGCCAATGCCGCTCACGACGCCCGTAACCGCCACATAGAACCACAACCATTGTAAGCTTAAACCATGATGTTACGATTTTCGACTCCGCTACAGATGTGACAACAAGCGAGGAGAGTTTACCCGTGATTGACGCCACCGCAGCCTTGGCCCGGTCCATCACCAGGTCCAGCAGCAAGCAAACCTACCTCACAGCTCGTCTGATGGTGGACAAGGATATGGCTGATGACTGTTTCCGCGCCTATGCCTATTTCCGCTGGGCCGACGACGTCGTCGATGTTTCATCTCAGTCGAAGGAGGATCGTATCGCCTTCATCAGTCGACAAAGAGTGTTAATCGACCGGATGTACCGTAACAAACGTCCCCACGACCTGTCACCGGAAGAGGAAATGGTCACCGATCTCATCAGTCACGATAAGGGGAAGAACAGCGGTCTTCGGTCTTTTATCTACAATTTCCTGGCGGTCGTCGAGTTCGACGCACACCGCAAAGGGCGACCTATCAACGAGGATGAGTTGACGTGGTATTCGAGTTGCCTGGGCAAGGCTGTCACTGACTGCATCCAGTACTTTATTGGCCATGGTCATCCCTATGCCACCACAGAAAATCGTTATCTGGCAGCCACCGCCGCACATATAACTCATATGCTGCGAGATATGGTCGAGGATACGGCCGATGGATATATCAACATCCCCTATGAGTACCTGGAGGCGCACGATATCGTCCCAGAAGACATAGACAGTCCCCCATTTCGAGCCTGGGTGCGGGCTCAAGTGGAACAGGCGCGGGAATACTTTCGCGAGGGTAAGCGTTATTTAGACGAAGTGGATGTCCTGCGGTGCAAAGTCGCCGGTTATTGGTATTGCGCTCGTTTTGAAATTATCCTAGATAGCATAGAAGGCGACGAATACATCCTGCGCGCAGAATATAGCGAACGGCATAAGCGATCCGCCTGGCTCAAAATGGCCTGGATAGCTGTTTCTCTCTCGCTCCGACATGTCGTACGTCGCATGTCTTTTATTCGCCAGTGCTTTCACCGCTCTTGGGAAGCTATCGACAATTCGAGTTCGGATAGAGCGCCATGAAGATATAAGTTGCTCGTCAATGGCACGGGTAAGATGAAATGGCTACCCCTCTCATCGCCAGCAAACTTTATCTCCCGCAATATCGTCCAGAGCTTGTCCCCCGCTCGCGCCTGATCGAACAATTGAATGCTGGAGCGAGCGGCAGGTTAACACTCATCCCTGAACCAGCCGGATTTGGGAAAACAACTTTGGTGAGCGCCTGGGCAAAACAGGTCGAGCGACCCATCTCCTGGCTCTCGTTGGATGAAGAGGTGCTGGGTCCGCATGAGCCCAGATTGGTTTATGCAATCACTACAGGTCCTCCTGCCCTGTGACTATGAGTTGCAGGCCAGGAGGATCCGTGTCAGATGGTAGCCAGGGCGTTAAACATGCTCGATCTTTTACGCAAAGGTCGGTGAGCGTCAACAGAAAGTCAGTGATGTGACCAACCTGTTCATCGCTTAAGGTAATGGTTTCGATAACATCCTGGCCCCTGGCTCTGTTTTCCTCAAGCTGGGCCAATGCCTTGGAAGTATTGGCCATTGTGTTTCTGACTTGAATGGCCGGATCTAATTGGGTGTAGTCGAAAATATCCAAGGCTCTTTCAGGGTCGAGATTTTGGCGCACGATGCCTTCGAGCATGGTGTATGCACCATCGTGGCCATATGGGCCGGTGACTTCTACATTTAGCAGTGTGGGCGTTCTGAAGGCATACAGGTCGGCGGGTTTTCCAGATGCCCGGAAACGACCGAAATCATCGTCTCCCTCGGGGCCATCCCTTTTTCCTGGCCCGATTTGGGGAATGGCAAGGACGTGGAATTTCTCGTCGGTAAAAAAATCACCGCTGTGGCACTTGGCGCAAGCTGCTCCGCCCTCATTCACTGATCTGAAAAATAGCAATGCACCTTGCTTGGCTGATGTGCTGATAGCGTCACGGTTTCCTTCTACGTAAGCTTTCCAGGCTGTATCAACAAAGACCTGAGAGCGCTCGTATTCGCCAATAGCGTTGAAGATGTTGGCTTCTGTGATGAGTGTCTCCGCTCCGGCTGAACTGTTGAATGCTCGTTGAAATTCTGACAGCCATTCATTATCAGGTAGATCAGCGCCAAAACCGCCGATTTTATCGCCTAGATAGGTTCTGATAGTTCGATTGAAGTGCCCGACAACTTCATATTTCTCCCCTTTCATTTCCTCCGCCGAGGTGACCGGGAAACGACTCTGAGCGACGGTCAGGTTTGGCCCCGCATCAGGATCGGCTTCGCCAAAGCTTGTGTCAGGCGTCCTGATCCCCTGAACTCCCGCGCCATTCTGTGCGGGCGTCTTATCCAAACTCTCGATCCGACCATCATGGAACATGACCTGGTCCCACAGCGCCGCATTGAATGTGGTCGGTGTATTGCGAGGGATGGTGGGGCCATCGGGATGGGTGCGGCCCGGCCCCAGAAGGTCGGGGTCATCTGCGTCCACTCCAATCGAAAGAGATAGCGCATCACCGCCACCCAACAGGGGATGATGGCAACTGGCGCAAGCTGTATCATCGTTGCCGCTCAGCGCCTTGCTGAAGAAAAGCTTTAATCCCAATTGGGCCACGGGGTCTGTTATCTGGGGAAGGTCACGACCGGCGCTGGGATCGCCGGTCAGATTGTTTTGATCGATGATCGTTTGCAACTGAACATCCAAATTTGCCGGATCGCCGGTCTCCACACTGCACGCAGCCAGTGATAGGGCACTTAAAATCAGACCAAGGATGACGAGTTTTCTGAATAATGACATCTGTCTCACTCCCGGCTCACGGAAATTATCGTTCCGGCCTGCAGATCATCCACGACCGTTGTTTCTCCATCCGGCCAGGTGATTTCCAGCCAACGCATATCCGCGTCGTGGGGAAGGCCAAAGTGGATTCGGGCCGGATCTCCAGACAGATAGCCGCTGGCAGCCTTGACCGATCGATAGTAGAAGCCCTGACTCGTACGCAGGGCAAGCGTGCTACCGATCGCTCTGCCGTTCTCTACGTTGGGCCAAAACAGATCAACTTGCAGGCTGTTTCCACTGCACAACTGGTTTTCGAAGAGCTGGGCCGGCCCGCGCAGATTGTTGACTACGATATCCAGGTCGCCGTCACCGTCCAAATCGCCCATGCTCATCCCCCGACCACTTTGTGTGGAGCCCAGGCCCCATTCTGGCGCCGGCCTGAAGTAGCCGTCGCCGATATTGCGCATCGCCTGATTTTCCTCGACCAATTCGTGGTGGGGTAGATGGCCGAAAGTAGAGTATTCGATAAAGCCATTGGCGATGTATAAATCCAACCAGCCATCTTGATCCAAATCTCCGAACTTGGACGACCAACTCCAACCGGTGGCGTCAAGGCCACGCGGCCCAGAAGTGTTTTGATAACCGGCAACGTTGGTATGCATTTGCAGCATGTTGGCCATCATCTGCGGGTCGTCCTGGGGATGGGGGTCATCCATCATGTCGTCCATGATAGGCGCCCAGGCAGCTTCGGTGGATGGACCGTCGTCATAGGGCATCATGTCGGTTGAGAATATCTCGTAGGAACCGTTGTTGTCAATGTCTCCTACATCCAGGCTCATGGTGCTGTGGCTGGTGCTGTCAAAGGGCGATTTCAGCCAACCTTCATCGCTTTGCAGCCAGACGTAATCAGGCAGAGCAAAATCATTGCCGACGATAATATCCGCACGAGCATCACCATTGAGGTCAGGCAAAACCAGGGCCATTGCCTGTGCACGGTCGGCCAGACGTGTCACGTCATAGCGGCCACCTTGGTTTTCGTAGAGATAGACGCCAGCCTTGCCACTCGCTAGAAATTCGGCTCCGAAATCGGTGAGTAGGCTCGCATCATAGGTACCTCCCACAAAATCAAGATCACCATCACTATCCAAATCGGCCCAGTTGATAGCGTAGAGAGGTTTGTCTACACCGGGCAACAGGGTACGTGTAAAATGCTGCCCATCCTCGTTGTGCCAGTAGTTGGGGGCCGAAACTCGACGAGTAAAAACAATGTCCAGCCAGCCATCACCATCCACATCCACGATATTTGCCGCTCGCGAGTCCCCTTCTGCGATGCGCTCACTGCGAAAGTCTAACCCACCTTCATTCCAGAGGATGGTGTTGGGATCGGCGTGATTGGCTAAAACAATATCCAGATCACCGTCGTTATCCAGGTCGTTGATGGCCACACCGCCGCCATTGGCCTCGAACATGCGGACTCGATCACCGCCAGGAACAGCGGTGGTGTGATCGAGCTGGTGGAGGACAAACCGGCCGGGACATTTACTGTTGGTTTCGTTCAGAGGGATGGATTCTATCGTCACGGGTGCTGTATTTGCTGGTAATTGCACTTGGGGAGCTGCGACCGGCGTGACAGAAATGGATCGTGTCGCCGATCCGCTAACTGAAGGGCTGCCTGTTTCTGTGATGGTGCAGCCAGCGATCAGGAACAAGAGAAGCAGATAAATGAGAGAATGCTTCAACTGAGTTAGCCTAACCATTGCTCCTCTCTGTGAACCATCATCCTTTGAGACCGCTACTCACCGACATGCCCTTGATGAACCAATTCTGAGCGAGGAAGTAAAGAACCAGCACCGGCAGCATCGCGATCACCGCAGCAGCCATCAGCAGTTCCCAACGTACGTAGAATTGGCCCTGGAAATAGGTCAATCCGACTGGCACCGTGAGCATTTCTTGCGAATTGGTAACCACCAACGGCCACAACAAGCTATTCCATATACCCAAAAAGACAAATACCGACAGCGCTCCAATCACGGGCAAGCTGTTGGGCATGATCACTTGCCACCAGATGCGCAGCGATGTCGCTCCATCCATACGGGCAGCTTCATCCAGGTCTATGGGAATACCGCGGAAATATTGTCGCATTAAAAAAGTGCTGAATGCCGAAAAGGAAGGGGGGATGATCAGCGCAGCATAGCTATCGAACCAACCTAACTTAGTGATAATCAAAAAGTTTGGGAGTAGCAAAATGGCGAAGGGAATCATCAAGGCAGTGAGATAAATAAGAAACAGGGTATCCCGCCCTCGAAATTTAAGGCGGGCAAAGGCGAATGCCGCCATCGAGGATGTCAAAATCTGCAAAGCTGTAACACTTACAGCTACGGTGACGCTATTGAAGTAGAATCGCCCAAATGGTACGGATGTCCAAGCATCGATATAGTTGGACCAGACGAATTCTGTCGGTATCCACCGAGGAGGAAACTCTTGAAAAACGGCGCTACGCTCTTTCAGGGATGTGCTCAGCATCCAGAAGAATGGCAGAAGCATAATGATACATCCGGCCAGCAAAGCGATGTGCAGCAAGATGTGCTGCCATCGAAAGCGGCGACTGGGTTCTGGATCAAACTGTGATGTTTCAGTCATAATTGATTCCACTGCATAAAGTTGACTGTCACTATTCTGTCTCGTAATGAACCCACCGGTCTTGCAATCTCATCTGAATGATGGTCAGTACAAACACAATGGCAAATAGCACCCAGGCGATGGCTGCTGCCTTGCCCATCCGCTGAAATCTGAATGCGTTCAGAAAGACATAGATCACAATAGACATCGAAGCTGGGGGCGCCTGACCTTGTGTATTCGCTGTCATCACGAACGGCTCTTCAAAAATCTGAAAGGCTCCAATCATTTGGATGACCAGTAAGAAGAAGGTCGTTGGACTCACCAGGGGAATAGTGATGTGTCGCACACGTTGCCAAATACCGGCGCCATCCACCTTGGCCGCATCGTAAAGCGTCTGGGGCACGCCCTGCAGGGACGCTAAGTAGATCACCATTGTGAAACCAACGTTTTTCCAGAGGGTTAGCAGAATCACGCCGGGCTTAGCCCATTTGGGGTCATTTAACCAGTCGGGTGGTGTGAGATAGGTGCGGATAAACTCCGCTACTGCCTCATTCGAGGTTACAAAGTCGTACTCGAACAGTTTTTCGACGCCCCACCAGATGTAGGCCGAGAGGATGCCGCTATCACGGTTGAGCAAAAACTGAAATACCATCGCAGCCGCGACAATACTGGTTACTACCGGCATGAAATAGATCATCCGATAATAACCCATGCCGCGTAATCCGCTGTTAAGCGCCAGCGCCAATACAAATCCAATCACCAATTGGATGGGCGCAACGGTCAACATATAGAAGAACGTATTGAACAGAACTTGCCCCATTAGGGGGTCGTTGGAGGCCAGCCCCACATAGTTTTCCAGGCCTATAAATTTCGCCGGTGTCAGCAAGTCCCATTTGTAGAAGCTGAGCACCAGAGAGGCGATGATGGGGAAAATGACAAACAGCACAAATCCGATCAAGCTCGGCAATAAAAAGAGATAGCCTTCCGATTGTTGGTCAGGGCGCCAAGTGCCAATGCCAAGTTTACTCAGCCATGATCTCGGTTCAGAGGTTCCAGTTACCTGTGAAGGCGTTGTTGTTGGCTCGCTCATCATTTTCATCATTCAGGAATGGCAGTCCGACGGCGCCACCTGGCAGCCGCAAGAACTGCCATTCCTGAACTAGAATCTCAGTAGAGAGCGGTTATTGCGCCAGTGCGGCGTCGATATCCTCACAGACGCCGGGAAGGACATCGGCGGGGGCGGCTTCGCCAGCCCAGATCGCAGTCAGGGCAGGGCCGATGATGGTGCCGTTGATGTCGTTCCACTCATCAAAGAAACCATTGGTTTGAGCTGTGGCGCCTTCGGCCTGTACCAGCCACGCCTGGCGACCCTCGGGCAGTACATCGTTACCCAACCAGGCTTCACTTTCAGCCACAGAACGCAAGGGAGGGAAGGCCTCGCCGGAGGCAGGATAAATCGAA
>JAAENG010000375.1 GCA_024224665.1 Chloroflexota bacterium
ACTGGGCCAACCCACCGCCGCAGTTGTACGCTATGAGCAGGCACTGCGAGCATTCGAAAAGAGCACCGATCTGGTCTTCAAAGCGCACACATTGGTGCGTCTTGGCGAACTGGCACGAGTACAAGGTGATTATCCCCGGGCCAGGAAATACGTTACACAGGCTCTCGAACACGCACCACTTGAAGCACATGTTGTACGTGCCAATGCACTTATCGCTCTGGCGAAGAGTACCGGATTCCTGAAAGGCATGGATGAAGGGCATATTCTTGCGGAGAGGGCGTTACAGGAAGCGCGTCTTGCCGGAGATGAGGTCTCGCCTCTCGCACGCGCGAATCTGTTACGCTCATTAGGCCAGATATGTTGGTGGCATGGTGATCCTCAGTCTACGGTGAGATATTGCCAGGAAGCATTGCAGATCGTACCTGACGCCCTCTCTCCGACGGCTGCCAGGGCATGTATTTCGATTGCCACACCTCATCTGTACTGGCGACACTTAGATACTGCATTGGATTACGCCGAACGGGGGCTGGAGATCGCTCAACAACTGCAATTCAATGAACTCTTGCCCAGCGCCTATACCGCCCTCGGCAACGTGCTCACCCGACGTGGTGAGGTCGCCCGAGCTGAGAGTGCCTTACGGCAGGCACTCGATCTGGCGCATAGACAAAATCTAGCGGCTTACGAACGTGTAATGGCGACCGGTTTTCTGGCATATAATCTGTACGGCCAAGGGCGGATAGATGAGGCCTGGCAGCTAGCGGAAGGCGCTCTCTGGTCCTACAGTGGCAATCCAGATACCTACGAGGTTTATGTCTGTCGCAGCGTTCTTGCCGATATCGCCCTGGAGCGAGATCAATTCGATGTTGCCGAGCGTTTGTTCCTCGATCTGGTCGAGGTCGGCGAACGACGCCAGTTTCGCATTCCTCTGGCCATGGTCTATTTTGGTCTGGCGTACATCTATCTGACCACACAACGAGTCGAACAAGGTGTAGAACACGCAACCCGATCTTTGAATTTATTAGAATCTACGAACGCACTCCAACTTTATCTTGATCAGGGAGAGCGGGCACAGGTAGTTTGCCAAGCGCTGGCAGCCGTTGGCGTGCGAAGTCTTTTTTTGAGTCGGGCACTGGCCGATCTTCCCGGCAAAGCTGGCGGTAGTGTACATGTCATACACCGCCACTCTGCTGTGACGATCAAGTGTCTGGGTGATTTTCGGGTTTTCGTAAATGGTGAGGAAGTGCGACAGGAGCGATGGGTGTCAGCGAAAGCGCGTGATCTGCTGGCGTATTTCATCACTTTTCGCCAAGAGCGCCTGCCCGCCGATCGCTTGAACGAGGCGCTCTGGCCCCAGAAAGGATATCAGACGAAGCGGGCGTTGCCGACAGCGCTCTATCGACTACGCCAGGCGCTGCGCGCCGAAGGGCAATCGACCAAGTATGTTGTCGTCGAGGCCGGTGAATATTGGCTGGATACGGCGAGGTTCCAACTTGATATCGATGAGTTCGATACAACGCTTGCTCAAGCACGTGCTGCTGAAAATCTCTCTCCCATGGAGGCGGCAGCCTGGTACGAGCGGGCGATCACATTGTATGAGGGTGACTTTCTTGCGAACTACTACTACGACTGGGTGTTCCCCGAACGTAGACACTTGCAACAGACCCTATTGACTGCACTCAATCGACTCGGAGATCTCAGGGCCGCCGGCGGAAATCACGATCAGGCACTTGCCGCCTTCCAGCGATCTCTGAGAATTGATAACTTGCAAGAACAGATTTACTGCGAGATCATGCGCTCCTATGCGGCACTAGGTGATCGCACCGGCATTTCCCGCCAGTACCAATCGCTGACTGTTTGTTTGGACGAGGAGTTGGGATTGGCGCCTCAACCTGGCAGCAAAGAGCTGTACAATGCGTTGATGTCAGGATCATCACGTTGAGTGTGGGCAACGATTATGATAGAAATTGCAAGTTTGCGGACTGGCAGTCCTTACTGGAATGGCGGTATTATCAACACACCAAAGCAGGACTGCCAGCTCCAGTAACTCAAATTAGGAGAACTGACTCATGACTGAAAGAACGATCCGCGTCGGCATTGTAGGCGCCGGCATGAATACCATTACCAAACATATTCCAGGTTTGCAGGCCATCGAGGGGGTCGAGGTGGCCGGCGTATGCAATCGTACCCGAGCATCTTCCGAGCGGGTGGCTGAGCAATTCAATATCCCCCGGGTGCATACCCACTGGTGGGATCTGCTCGAATCCCCAGATACTGATGCCATCGTCATCGGCGCCTGGCCTTACATGCATCATCCCGTCACCCTGGCAGCCATCAAGGCCCAGAAGCATGTCATGTGTGAGGCACGCATGGCCATGAATACCAACGAAGCCAAGGAAATGTTGCAGGCATCAAAATCGCATCCCCATTTAGTGACGCAGATCGTGCCCTCACCCTTCACACTGGGCGTCGATGCCACGGTTAAGCGTCTGATCGCCGGAGATTATCTCGGCGATGTGCTGGCATTGGATGTTCGCTCGACCACTCAGGGCACATTCCTTGATAAAGAGGGGAGCCTGCATTGGCGGCAGAATGATCTGTTCAGCGGCTATAATGTCATGAATCTGGGGATTTGGTACGAGGCGCTCATGCGTTGGGTTGGTGAAGCATTGCGTGTCACGGCCATGGGCAAGACCTATGTGAAAATGCGCTTGCATCCGGAAACCGGCGAGAAAAGAGCCGTTCGCATTCCGGAGCATCTCAATGTCATCGCCGACATGGCCTGTGGCGCTCATGCCAGTTTTTTCTTTTCTGCTGTGGCCGGATTGGCTCAAGAGGATAGTGCAATGATATTTGGCAGTGAGGGCAGCCTGCGTTTCAGTGATGGCAAGCTGTTCGGCGGCCGGCGTGGCGACACCGAGATGTCCGAGATCCAGATTCCGCCCGAGGAACAAAACGACTGGCGGGTCGAGGAGGAGTTTGTCAACGCAATTCGCGGGTTCGAACCGATTACGCATACCACATTTGACGATGGCGTGAAATATATGGCCTTTACCGAAGCCGTGATAACAAGCATTATCGAAAGGCGATTTGTCTCTATGAGTGAATTGATTTGATTGAGAAGCGCACGTGTTGCGTGTTGCGTGTTGCGTGGTTGTCAGGTGTCTGGAAGACTCGTTCTGCCGAGTTTGCATCTTCACAGATCCAAGTTTGCGATTGCGAACAGAACCAAAGATCAATGACTAAAGATCAGGGATTCTTCTGCCGATCGTCCGTAATCATCAATCATCAGAACACTGAGAACTCTG
>JAAENG010000376.1 GCA_024224665.1 Chloroflexota bacterium
AAAACCGAGTTCGACCTGTGCAACTTCAATGTCGAGAATCTATTCGATCACATCGACGATGGTGGCGGTGACTGGGGCGACTGGGCCCCGGGTTACCCCAATCCAGAATCAACCGCTGGTCAAGTCCAGTATCTGGCTAAGATCGCCGAGTTGGCCCCGGTGTTTGTGACCGACCTAAAAAGCTGCATGATCGTGGGTGTAGAAGAGGTGGAGGGCAAGCAGAAAGTGTATAACGATCTGGCTACGGCAGTCAGCGACCTCGATGCGGGACATACGTGGATGGGCGTATACGTCGAGTCAGGTGACGGGCGTGATATCAGTCAGGGCTTTTTATACCGTGATGATGTGGCCTTGGTTGCGGTAAATGAAGTAACTGGTCAGCCGTATAGCGATTGGGTGGACGACGGCAAACTGGATTTCCGGCGAGTGATGCCGCATGGGCAGTTCCGCCTATTTGCTGACACGGACGATGAGATCGATATCCATTTCTACGTGGCCCATTTCAAATCAAAGCGTAGCAGTCGTTTGTGCGACACGGTGGATTGTACCGATATTCGCGAGAAAGAGGCTGCAGATATGCGCGATATCTTGAAACATCATCAGGCGGAGGGTGAGGGTGAGGGTGAGGGTGAGTATGCTATTGGCGGCGGCGATTTCAATGACGTGATCGGCTCTACCCCCATCAATATCCTCGACGATTCAAAAGACCTCTACAACTTGTTCTACGATCTGCCTGAAAAAAAGCGCTGGAGTTACGTCTTCAGCGGTGAAAGCGAAGTACTGGATCACATGTACGTCACTGCCAATCTGCGTCCCAGCACGCCTGGTTGGTCGCAGTCGTTCAGCGCCGTGCACGTGCATGCCGACTTCCCTAGCGATGAGCGAGCCTCTGACCACGATCCGGTGCGCACCCGTTTCAGCCGCTGTCGCGCCCTCTCAGCCCCATCCAGCCTCAAAGTCTCGATAAATGACGTCGCCAACGGCGTCGATCTGAGTTGGGACAATGATGCGGACGGGGCCAGCACGAGCGTTTGGGAGAGCGCCAACCCTCATTTCAATCCCAACCCTGCTACCGACACGCCACTGGGCGCCTCAGGCTCGACCTCCTATACGCACGCCAACAGCACGGGCAATGCCACCTCCAACCATTTCTACGTGATCACAACCGTGAATCCTTGCGATGGCAGTTCCGCGATCTCCAACCGTGTGGGCGAATTCGATTTCGCGCTGACGTCGGGAACGTAGCGGTTTCAAACCACACCGCAGGCCTTCACTCAATGCGTAGGGCATTGCACCGACCTGTAGATTATGCGGTACTGCTTGCAAACGACAGCAAAATCGCGTTCCCGGCCGGGTCGCTAACGGACAGGTCGTTCTCTGTCTCTCGATAGGTCAGACCGGCCCGTTGTAGTCGCCCAACCAGTTCGCTGCGCCCGGCCCGTACCCGGGATCTCGACCGTAAAATAGCGCAGGCCCACAGAGTTGGCTGGCGGAGGAGGCGCGCCCACGCCAGCCCAGGTATTGAGATCGATATGATGATGATAACCGCCCGCCGAAACAAAAAGAGCGCTGGGGCCATAACGCAATACGAGATCAAATCCAAGGGTATCGCAATAGAAACGCTGAGCCTGATCCAAGTCGTTGACATGCAGATGGATGTGTCCCACCGTCGTTCCCGCGGGCAAGCCATGCCAGTTCCCGCCCACCTTTTCTGACTCGGCCATCAAATCGTCGAAATCCAGGGGGTCTGTGCCCATTTGTAAACGCCCATCCGCCGCGCGCCAGTTGGCACGCGGTCGGTCGGCATAGATCTCGATGCCATTGCCATCAGGATCCGCCAAATAGACCGCTTCACTCACCCCATGATCTGAAGCCCCCTGCAACGGGTAATTGAACGCCAGGAGGCGCTCCAAAGCCCGGGCCAAATCGGAGCGCGTGGGCAGGAGGATGGCGGAGTGATAGAGGCCTGTGCTACGGGGAGGTTTCACGAGAGCGTGTTGCGATTCTTGAAGCGCCAGCAGGGTTCGACCCTCCTGCGCTGATAGGACAAGCGATCCACTATCACTTGCATGTGCCTGAAAACCAAGCAATTCCTCATAAAAAGCCAAACTCCGATCCAGATCGGAGATGGTTATATGAACTGCGCCAATGTGGGTTTCTTCAGGAAGCAAGTATTTCTGCATGGGTACCTTGTATCTGAGTCGTTGCTGAGTTCTACATCTTCAATGACCCTACAGCCTCGAGTACGATTTGACTGTCGCTTGTGTTACGTTGTTGGGCAGTGGATAAGAGCACTTGCGCGTCTTTTCCTACGCCGCAATGTCTGCTAAGATCACAAAGCAAAGTGGCTCTTCCAGAATTTGCGTGGCTCCTACTAGAAAGGCGCGGTTCGTCAGCACAAACAACACGCAACACGTTTTTCTAGGACCGCACGACATCCTGTTGACACAGTAAAGTTTGCCAAACCATACAGTTGACACAGACTCATTATGAACCTCTACCCTGCACACCATTTACAAAGACAACGATTACGCCTCGCCCTGCTGTGCATGCTGGTAATGCTCGGCCTCTGGGCATCGTTGGGCGCGATCGCCGCCCATGCCGACGATCCGCCCAACAGCTATGTCGTGCAAAGCGGTGACACATTGTGGGACATCAGCCAACAATTAGGTATTTCCGTCGAAGCCCTGATAGCCGCCAATCAACTACAAGATGCCAACTTTTTATCTGAAGGGCAACGCCTCGTTATCCCTGGCAGCGGCCAGCAAGATCAAACCCAAACAAACACACCTAGCACCAATATCTCGGAAGACCCGGTGGCAATTACCGGCGCCCGCCTCAATACTCCGCTTGAAATTTTACTGCGGCGCCATGGCTTTACCATGCGGAAACTCCAGCTTATGGAGTCGGAATACTCACCGTTAGAACCGCCACCCCCAAACCTGCCCGAACCCTTCTTTGAGATCGCTTACACACCCGAGATCATCCAGGGACAAACAGGTGTGGTGCGCGTCACGCTAACCGAAGCGATTACGCCAACCGCTCGCTATGGCAACTTCGATTTGAGCGTCCTCTATCGGGACAAAACGCGCGAGGGTTATCGATACGAAGCACTTATCCCGACCTGGGCATTGGCGAAGGTTGCTTCGCGTAAATTGATAATCACGGCTGCTGAGGAACAGATCTCACGCACGTTCGATATCACAAGAGGGAATTACGAAACCCAGCACATAGTGCTCCCTCCGAGCAAGGGTGAGTTGCTCGAACCCCAAAAAACTCGCGCAGAATTAGAACGTCTTACCGAGACCTGGCAAGAGTTCGACCCCGTCAAGCTTTGGCGAGGCTCATTCCAGTTCCCCACCGACGAAGAACACAGGCGCACATCCCCATTTGGCACACGGCGCAGTTACAATGATGGTCCGGTAACGTCCTACCATGCCGGTACTGATTGGAGCGCACCCGAAGGCGCCCCCATCAAGGCGCCGGCGCCAGGGGTCATCGCCCTGGCCGAACCACTGGAAGTGCGTGGTGGCGCCGTCATCATCGATCATGGACGAGGCGTTTTCTCCAACTTCTGGCATCTTTCCGAAATCCTGGCGGAACCAGGCCAGCATGTAGAGCAGGGCGATATTGTCGGTCTGGTGGGCAGCACCGGTCTCTCGACCGGCGCTCACTTGCACTGGGAAATCCGTGTCAACGGCGTTGCCGTCGATCCCACGCAATGGGCAGAAGCCTACTTTCCTAACCTGCCGCTTTATAGCCCATAATCGCGGAACGACACTGATGTCGCTGAACAAGTACCACCCAAAAAGGACCGAGTCGGATGACTCGGTCCTTTTGTCTTCGTAAGTTGCAGGAAAAACTACTCTTCTTCCTCTTCTTCTCGGCCTTTTGAGATGACCTCGGGCTCGATACCTTCCTCAAGTTCTTCAACCTCTTCCTCTTCCTCTTCCTCGATAAGGATGCGAGGTAGCGTGAGAGAGGCGACGACGTCATCTGGACTATTCACGATCATAACATCTTCGACCTCAGCCAGGTCCGAGACCTTGATCGAATCATCGATGCCCACCAACAGGCTAAGATCGACAACAAAATGATCGGGAATGGCACGGGGCAGACACTCGACCTCGATACGGTCCACAGGGTGGATGAGGATAGCGCCACCTCGCATTGCTTCAGATTCACCTTCAAGCAACAAGGGCACCTCGGTGCGGACAACCTGGTCCATCTGCACGCGGTAGAAATCTACATGTACGACAGAGCGGCGGACGGGATGGCGTTGTAGTTCACGCATGAGCGCAAACACCGACCCTTCATCCAAACCTTGAAGCTCGATAAGCTGGCTGCCAGCGCCAGCTCGCATTATCTTGATGAACTCGAACTCCTTAAACTTCAGGGGTTGTGCATCCTCTCCCTGACTATAGACAATACCAGGCACGTAGCCGGATTCCCGCACCTGGCGAACTCGACTGCCGGTCATCGACCTGGACTCAACATTCAAAATAAGATCCATTGAAAAAAACTCCCTAAACTGATTTGAAACGTTAGTACGAATTGATTAGTGTTAACTTTGGACTGAGGAACATCTGGAACTGCTTCCTCAAATGACAGTAGAGTTCCGTTAATTGTTGAATCCTCAGTCCTCGCTCTCAGCGTCGCCGCCACGAGAGAAAAATACGATAACAAGGCCCACGGCTACACCAAATGCTGCACCCAATACGGCCGCAGCCCGTGTATCCACAAGAGTTTGAACTTGGCCATGGACTTGATTGGCAATCAGAAAGACGGTGCGGGTTTGCTCGCTCTGAACCTGCTGAGCAACAACGACACCGACCTGTGCCTGAGTCAGAACAGCGTTTTCGGCATTGACCATACCGACACCGCCTCCCTGAAGTTCAAAAACCTCGGCAGTCACCTGACCAGCGCCGCCCTGGTGGATCTCTACATGTTTGGCTGTAAGGGTTTGAATGCCGCCTTGAGACACGGAGACATTCTCGGCCTCAACCGACTGGGCTCCGCCTTGCTCAATCGTTACTGATTTGGCTTCTACATGATCATACAGCGATACTTGACCGCCGAGACCATCTAGAGCATCTGATCCATTTGTGGGTTGACCATTGGTCGTCATAGATGTTACCTACCTGAAAAAAGGGGTTTTCGGACAACAGCCCTTAATTCTATATGCGCTGCCTCTCTTTCGCAAGATCTTGACCTAGGTTGTGAATAGCTGTCTTTCTTTTTGTTACCTGGGGAACCGGTAGACTGGGGAACCAGTAGGCCGGTAGGCCGGTAGGCCGGTAGACCGGTAGGCCGGTAGGCCGGTAGACCGGTAGGCCGGTAGGCCGGTAGGCCGGTAGGCCGGTAGACCGGTAGACCAATAGGCCGGTAGACCGGTAGGCCGGTAGGCCGGTAGACCGGGACAAACGTCGCCTGCCGGAGCCGGCCTGGTTTTCCGGTGGTCTGGTTTACCCTCTACGCGGTTTGGATACTAGAGCCAATGAATCGACAGAGCTGCTTGCATTCACCCTGCAGGTGAGACAGGCTATCCGCTGGTAGCAGGCCACTACGGACGATTATCTTGAGCCAGACACGAGATTCATTCAACTATCATTAACAATTAGTTATTCACAATTAGTTATTCACAATTAGTTATTCACAATTCATTATTAGTTATTTTTCAGTTCTTCTATAAACTGCAAACTGCTTCTGTTTTGCCCAAAAATGCGCTTCATTGGATTGCATCTAAAAACTTGACGCACACCCCACGCATCGACCTTGGTTGAGATGGCCGCCCTGTGCTACGATTCGATTGCTGATTCAAAGAAGTTTATCGCGGCGAAAGCAACTGCCCGGTTTGCAGTAGGCGATTCATCGCTGTGACCAGTACGCTAAAGCACTTACTACAAACTGCCGCCTTGCTGATACCGCTCCGAACTGGCAACTGCAAGGCTGTACCTCTCTCGGATAATCAAGACCTCAACCTTCATGCGTCGTCTCGTACTCTTTAGCGTTCTGCTGCTGGTGCTGGTGCTGGCCTTGCCGTTCAACTGGTTTGTGGGCAGGCGCCAAACGCCGCCGCCACTACCGGTTGCCCCGGCCGTAGGGCATGGCCAACGCATGGCCAATCTCAACCTGGCCGGCCTGGCAGCACCCACCCTGGTGCTGCGGCTGCAACAGATGGCGCAAGACGGCATGCAGGTCGTGCGCTTGCGGCTGCCCTGGGACGAGATCCAGCCCGAGCCGCACCTCTGGCGCTGGGGCAAGGTAGATCGGGCCATCGCCACAGCTCGGGATCAAAACCTCGAGGTCGTGCTAGTGCTCGACGGCGCCCCGGCTTGGGCAGTGGCCGAAGATACAGCCAATCCCCTGGCGCCCCCTCACGATGTGCGTGATTTCGGTCAATTTGCCGCCGCCGCCGCCCAACGCTACCGGGGAGATATCGCCGCCTACCAGATCTGGGATGAACCGAACATCGCCCCCCATTGGGGTGCTCGCTGGGCCGACCCACGTGGCTATTTCCACCTCCTGCGCGAAGCTGCAAACAGCGTGCACTCGGCTGATCCTGATGTTCCTATCATGTTGGCTGCTCTGGCGCCCACCACCGCAAGTGACGGCGCCAATCTTTCAGATCTCACCTATTTGCACCAACTCTATAGCCTGGGTGCGGCCGAGTTCTTTGATATCGTTGCCGCACAGGCCTATGGCTTCGATCAAGCTCCCTCGGCTGATCCTACCGCCGACCAACTCAATTTCCGCCGCCCGGAGCTGATCTATGAGATCATGCAGGGCCATGGCGACGGACAGACTCCTGTGTGGATCACGGCCTGGGGCTGGTGGACACCCCTGCCAACTCAGACCATCGAGCAATCACCCTGGCGTGGTATCGATGCCTCGCAGCTCAGTCACTATCTACAAACTGGTTATCGCCTCGCATTCGAACGGTGGCCGTGGGCTGGGCCGATGGCCTGGGTGACATACAGCCTCAACCCAGGTGAAGACCCACTCCGCCTGGGTTTTGTACAAAGAGTGCCTGCTGGTGATCACACCCTGACCGGAGAGACATTGGCGGATCTGGTGGAGCCAACCCCGGCGCTGAGCACCGGCAGCCATTCTTTACAGGACACAGCGATTCCTGCCGAGGGATGGCGTGCCAGTCCCGCTGCTGCCGATCCCAACCAGACCGGGGCCGAGTTAATTATTCCTTTTGTTGGAAGCAGCATTGCTCTAGAGATCCAGCGAGGGAGCTACTGGGCCACTCTTTACGCCTGGATCGATGGTGAGCCCGCCTCCTTGTTACCGAAGGATGGGGATGGCAATAGTTACATCATTTTGCACGATCCAGACAACGGTATAGAGACAATGAGCCTGGCAACAAATCTATCGGCGGGCAAACATGTTTTGCGCCTTGTAAGTTCGGGCGGATGGGGGCAGTGGCCGTTGCGCCGAATCGTGATAGACCACCGATCCTGGCCCAACGCTTGGCCTACCGCTCCGATCACTGCCCTGCTGTTATTGGCGATACTCGTGGTTGCATACCTGTGGATCAGGGCTTTGCGCACACCGGCAGGAAGCGATCTCGTGCGTGGATTGGATGCAGCCTGGACCTCTGGCACCGATCTGTTGCAAACACAATTGGGCAATTGGACTTTGGGACTATTGCTAGCACTAACACTGGCCTTCTATTTCATGCCCTCGATTTGGATGAGTTTGATCCTCCTCGGAGCCCTGAGCTTGATTCTGGCCCTACGTCTGGACCTTGTCCCGGCCCTGGTTCTGCTGCTCCTACCCTTTTATCTGCGCCCAAAAACCCTGGGTCCTATCGGCATATCGACGCATGAGTTGATGATCTGGTTGGGATTTGGCTTGTGGCTGGTGCGAGAGGCGCTGTCCGGGCTGGCGAAACGTTTTGGAACCGAATACACAAGTAGCGATGCTCAGACGCCCGGCCGCCATGCAGGCTCGACGTTTTCACTAAACAACCTCGATTACCCTGCATTGCTCTTGTTACTGACAGGCCTGATTGCCACAGCTGGCGCTGAACGCTTCGGCTTTGCCCTGTATGATTTCCGAACGGTATTCTTGACGCCTTTCCTGTTTTACTGGCTACTCACCCGCGGGTCACTGAGGCAATCCCTTGATCTGGAAACGCTAAGCGATGCCTTTGTCTTTGGCGCACTCATGATCAGTCTGATCGGCCTGGGCCAATTCTTCGGCGGCGGAGCCTATTTAGTGGAGGGTGTGCCCCGCGTGTATGCGCTGTTCGGCTCGGCCAACAATCTGGCGCTCTATCTGGGCCGTGTACTACCGGTTCTCATCGCCGTCACGGCATTGGGGCGCAGCCCCAGGCGTTGGCTTTATTTGGCGGCGCTCATCCCCATTGCAGCCGCAGCCTTTCTCACCTTCTCCAAGGGCCTGTTGTTGATCAGCATCCCCGCCGCCCTGTTACTGCTGGCCCTGCTCGAAGCGAGATTACGACGACTGGCCCTTATCCTCTTCATCTTGGGCGCTATCGCTCTGATACCCTTCCTGGGCGCGACCCGATTCACTGATCTGCTCAATACCAGTACGGGCACGACATTTCTGCGCCTACAACTATGGCAGAGCGCCTGGCATATGTTTGTGGATCATCCCTGGCTGGGCGTAGGTCCAGACAATTTCCTCTACGCCTACCGCAGCACCTATGCACTTCCCGTTGCCTGGGAGGAATTGCAGTTGAGCCACCCGCACAATGTCTTTCTCGACCTGCTCACGCGCGCCGGCATCGTGGGGTTTTTTGCCGGGCTCTGGCTCTTGGTGGGCACACTCTACCGGGGACTTCGCCTTCTCCTCCCTACACAGCGGCGAGTCGTTTTTCCATCTCCTTTTCGCTCCCCTACCACTGCGTCCGCTCGCTCGCTCTCGCCACAGCACCATCGTTACTACCTGGGCTTATGGGTGGGCATGGCCGCGGGATTGCTACACGGCCTGATCGATAACTCCCTTTTCCTGGTCGATCTGGCCATTCTCACCTATCTGGTCGTCGCCATCACACAACGGTTGTGGACAAATCAGCCGTCGAGCGAAGACTAGAATCTTTTTGCAGGATCAAAACTTGCTGCCAAGACCTCAAGCATATCGAAGAGGCCAAACCAACACGCAACACGCAACACGCAACACGCAACACGCAACACGCAACACGCAACTCACTAGAACACTCACCTATCGGATACCATGCGCATACTCATCACCGGCGGCGCCGGCTTTCTCGGATCTCATCTCACTGATCGTTTCCTGTCTGAAGGACATGAAGTGACGGTATTGGATAACCTGATCACAGGACGTCTCGAAAATATCAGCCAGCATTATGGCAACCCCCGATTTCAGTTCATCAAACATGATGTGACGACCCACATCCATATCCCATACGCCATCGATGCCGTCTTGCACTTCGCCTCCCCCGCCAGTCCCAAAGACTTTCCCGCTATCCCCATTCCTATCCTAAAGGTTAATTCATTGGGCACACACAATGCCTTGGGTTTGGCGCTGACCAAGCAGGCGCGTTTCCTATTGGCTTCGACCTCCGAGGTTTATGGCGATCCCCTGGTTCACCCACAGCCTGAGAGCTACTGGGGCAATGTCAACCCCATTGGCATTCGCGGCGTCTACGATGAATCGAAACGTTTTGCCGAAGCGATCACCATGGCATACCGCCGAGCGCATCAACTGGATACACGCATCGTCCGCATTTTCAACACGTATGGCCCCCGTATGCGCCTGGATGACGGGCGCGTGATCCCAAACTTTGTTGGCCAGGCGTTACGGGCTGAACCCCTCACGGTTTATGGCGATGGATCGCAGACACGATCATTTTGTTATGTCGATGACGAAATAGAGGGCTTCCAGCGTTTGCTTATGTCGGATGAACCAGGTCCTATCAATATTGGTAACACCACCGAAACAACCATGCTGGAACTGGCAGAGCTCGTCAACCGCCTGACCGGAAATCGAGCCGGTATCCTCTTCAAACCGCTGCCAATAGATGATCCTAAAGTACGTCAGCCCGATATCAGCAAAGCGCGGCAAAGTTTGGACTGGGAACCGACGATTGAGCTAAAAGAGGGATTGGCGCGCACCATCACCTGGTTCCGCGATCAAATCGAGATGGGCTAAACCCACGAACATGGAGAAGCAAGGCCCCGAACATTAGCGCCCGGTTCATAGACTGAAACTGGGGTGACAGTTCGTAGTAAGCGCTTATGAAAGTTAAGAAAATATGTATTAGGCAAGCACATGTTGCACTTCGACAGAGGAACGAACTTCCCCAGTATCACAGCAATTCCCGGTTTGGGAATTTTCAAGGGAAAGCATCTCGATTTCAGTCCCAAAATCAGATGATTACCCCCACTTCTTGAAGCTATTTGCTCGATTTCAGGGAAAGTACTCTGTGAAAACGTCACACCGGGAATTGCTG
>JAAENG010000377.1 GCA_024224665.1 Chloroflexota bacterium
CGGCCAAGCTGCCGTCGGTCTGCATCGGCTTGTTGTCCTGTTCGCTCAGATTCAAGAAGATACCATTGCAGGCTGCGCAGATGAGCTCCCCAGTGAAAATGCCATCCCCAGTGAAACATCCAGAGCGCCTCTGTATCGCCGATGTTCTCAAACAACCACTTCACGCCAGATAGATCTATTGCAATATCACAGATGTCATCGATCGCATCTCCCACAAGATCGTCTCCAAGCACCAGACTCCCCGCCTGATAGAGTCCACACTTTTTGAACCTCGACCCAACCTCCGCATAGAGCGATTGGTAGTCGAGTTCCGGGGCATCGACCGTGGATCCACAATCATCTGGTATGGGCCTGTTCGCTGCGATTGCCAGACGATCCAGGCATGGAATCAGCGCGGCTTCTGGATCCGTAATGGATGCAGATTCTCCATTTACGACGGCAAGGTAGCCCCCAATCCATGCCTGAATCTCAGAATCATTCATGGACACATTCTAGCTGGATAATGGCTGGGATGAGCAGCGCTGTCGGCGAAACGGCGTCCGACTGCATCGATATTCCATGTGGCACGCCATCGATTGTAGATTCCCTGAAGCTCCCCTGGGTTCGCCAAAATGTACTGGGCAAATTGCGATCAACCGGCAGCCCGTTTGAGACGTCTGCGATAGAGCAAGACTAGGCCAGCAAAGCCGGCGGAGGCAACGCCCAACTCGAGAGCCCAGAGCCGAACCCAGCCGATGGGTTTACCCTCCGAATCGAAGACCTCGTCACTCACCAATTCAAGCATGATACCCATGTCCGTGATACTGAGAATGCGGAAGGTGGTGAGCGACTTGGCGATCGGGGAGGCGTCGGAAACGACCGATGACTCGGTTACCGGAGGGACGCTGGCCGGGAAGGCCTCAAATCCTGCCGGCGCATCGGTGCCGTATTCTTTGGATTGTGGGATCTCGGCACCCACCGGGATCGCGTAGACGATCGTTCCGTACTTGGATGAAAAATCGAAAGGCACGTTGGGCTGCACCGGAGCCAACCGGGTCAGTCCCCAGTGGGA
>JAAENG010000378.1 GCA_024224665.1 Chloroflexota bacterium
CGCAACACGCAACACGCAACACGCAACACGCAACACGCAACACGCAACACGCAACACGCAACACGCAACACGCAACACGCAACACGCAACACGCAACACGCAACACGAATCACGCATCACGAATTTGGGTCTTGACAGGCACACTGTGATCGCCTATACTGGCGATCAGTATCAGACGTCAGACATCTGACGGCAGATGTTTAGCTCCATTGTATCAGAAACTTTGTAACTGTCAATCACTTTTTTATGTCACCGCTGTCATGAAGTGTTCGGGGACACTATTGACAGCTTTTACAGGAGTCGTTGATGAACCGTAGATCTACCAACGCACACCGCCACCAGAACAGCGAGGATCATCATTGGGGAGAGTGCGGCTGCAATTTGGAAAGTAGGTTCTACATCATACTTTCGGATCTGATTGCCTCGACAATCGACATCACCTGAATGTGCTTCACTTGTAGGCACATTTATTTTTTGCCACCAACACCAGGCGTTACAACTGCTTTGAGTCATCGTAGGAACCATGAGACGCTAACGCCGCATACACAATTCAGACCAGGAGGTGAATTCAGGGCATTCAAACTAGTGCAGATCGTTCGTTTACCGATTCTATTGTTTCACTACCCTTTCAGTTCACGTCATTCAAGGAGAGCATGATGCTGAAGAAGATTTTACCTCTAGTTGTATTGCTGTTACTCGCTGTTGCCGTCGCAGCTTGCGGAGCACCGCAAGTCATCGAGAAAGAGGTCGCAGTCGAGAAGGAAGTTACGGTCGTTGTCGAGTCGGTCACGGAAGTTGAAAAGGAAGTTGAGGTGGTAGTCACCGCAACGCCAGAGGCTGTCGAGCAAGTCATTATCGGCGGCTTTGACGTCGGCCCTGGTGGCGCGCCCGAGACAGTTCCTTTCATGAGCGGCGCCGGCCACATCTGGTACTCCAAGATGTTCACGCCCCTGATGATGATGAATTCCGACTACTCCGAGTTTGTACCCGGCGCCGGTCTGGCAATGAGTTGGGAACCGAATGAGGACTTCACAGAATGGACCTTCAAGCTACGGGAGGGCGTGAAATGGCATGATGGCGAACCTCTCACTGCCCAAGATCTCAAATTCACCGTTGAATTCGTCGAACATCCTGAATCGGCTGCGACATTCCCGGTCTCCCGATTCGCCTTTAACATCGCCGGTCTGGATGAGTACAAGGCTGGTGAAGCTGACGAAATCGTCGGCGTTATCGCAGAGGATGACACGACCTTGAAGTTCCAGCTAACACAACCTAATCCACGATTCTTCGCTGATCATCTGGACTGGTTCTACGCCCTTCCAGAGCATGCTGTTGATTTCTCGCCTGCTGAGCTTGATACAACAGATTGGTGGTCGTCCCGACCCGTTGGCTCTGGACCCTTCAAGTACAACGCCTACGAGCGAGATCAGTTCATGGAGTTGGTGCCCAACGAGTTTTATTGGGATGGCGCGCCCAAGCTGGATAAACTGATCAATCGCTACTTTGTGGACGAAACCGCAGCTGTTCTGGCTCTATCCAGTGGTGATATCGACTTCACCTATATTAGTGCTGACGTGGCTATCCGCTTTGAGGATGATGTACGCTACGACGTATTCTCTGGTCCCAGCTTCGTCACAAATGTCTACAACTATGGTTATAGCAGTAACCCAGATGTCTGGAATGACAAACGTGTGCGTCAGGCCGTGATGTACGGAGTCGATCGCGCTTCAATCATCAGTGATGTCTTTGGCGGAACAGCCATTGCTGCTCCTTGCCACGATCCCTATCCGGCTTACTGGCCTGATGATGCCAACTACTATGAATATGATCCGGCCAAAGCCCAAGCATTGCTGGCCGAAGCCGCGGCGGATGGTGTCGATATCTCGGGCCTCGAGTTCGAAATCCCTACTTACTATACCTCTCAGTTGGCCAAAGACATCCTCACGGTGCAGCAGGCCAATCTCGCCGATGTCGGTATGACCGTTATCCCCACCTTCCTGGACGTGGTTACCTGGCGCCAGGTGGTGAACACGGACAAGGACTTTGACATCGCCTATCGCGGCAATGGTTCTGCCCCTCTGGCATACCAGATGGATATTTGGTACCAGACAGAGAACAGCTTCTTCGGCCTGAACGATCCTGAGTATGATCGGCTGCTGGGCGACATGAATGCGGCCACAAGCTTTGAAGACTACAAGGCGGCCCGAACGGCCCTGTGCTCCTATCAGAACGAGGAAGCCTCCTATGGCTACTGGTGGGTTTCAACCCGCTACGGTGTAGCCAGTTCCGAGTTGGAAGATTTCTACTTCTTCCCCGCTCCTGGTGGCGGACCCTACGTCGACAACTCCCATCTCTGGAGTGTCGGCCAATAATCGTCATCTGATTTTCATGCAGGGGCGGATGATTCCGCCCCTGCATGTTTCTCAACGTGTGACTGCGTCATGCAATATGCCATCCGCCGTACCCTCATCAATATTCCGGTGCTACTGGCCGCGACTATAGTTATCTTTATCCTGGTCAATCTGGCGCCCGGGGATCCCCTTGACTTCTACGTCAATGATGAGATGGGTGTCACACGTGACGATTTGGCACACCTTGAAGAGCGGTTTGGGCTAAACGATCCCATGGCTGTGCGCTATGTGAAATGGTTAGGAGCTACCCTTCAAGGCGATTTAGGTTTCCGTTTTAAGAACGGTGATGATGTTGCTGAAGTGCTGATAGAGCGTTTGCAGCGCACCCTCCTTCTGATGGGGACAGCTCTGCTAATCGGGGTTGTCGTCGGTATCTCCCTGGGGGTGCTGACAGGATTGAAACAATATTCGGTGTGGGACTTTTCTTTTACTACGTGTTCTTTTATTGGGATATCCATGCCCGCATTTATTGCGGGGATATTCGGTCTTTATGTTTTTTCTGTGAAACTGGGTTGGTTTCCCTCGGGCGGTATGCGCACTATTGGCCAACCGCAGAGCTTCGGCGACCTCCTGAAACATTTGGTTTTGCCGGCAGGAACCCTCTCCATTTTCTATGCTGCCACATTTATGCGCTATCAGCGTTTCTCGATTCTGGAGGTCAAGCGCGCGGATTACATCCGAACCGCCCAAGCCAAAGGTCTCAAAACTCGCGTCATCACCTGGCGCCACACATTGCGAAATGCCATTTTGCCCCTGGTTACGGTCATTGGTCTCAGCGTCCCCACCCTTGTAGCCGGTGCCTTGTTCATCGAGACCATTTACAGCTGGCCCGGCATGGGCTCACTGTTTGTCGATGCGGTCTCTGCCCGAGACTATCCTATGGTCATGGGCATCATGCTCGTCTCTGCCATTGTCGTACTTCTAGCCAATCTGCTTACCGATCTGACTTACGGCGTTGTCGATCCGCGGATTCGTTATGAATAGAACCCGACCCTCTTGTGGTGGAGGAATCCTTAGAGCGGTAGACCGGGAAACCTGTAAACCGGTAGACCGGGAAACCTGTAAACCGGTAGACCAGGCATCACGAACTGCCACATATTGGATCTAGGACAGAGAATCTCGATGACATCTGATAGCGCGACCACCCTGACAATTGATCCTGGCAGTTACAGCGACGAGGAGAGCACCAAGCCGGTCTCGCCTTCGCAAAAGGCGTGGCGGCGTTTCAGACGTCACCCTTTGGCCGTGGGCGGCTTGATTCTGTTTACGATCATATTGCTATTGGCTGTTTTTGCACCCGTTCTCGATCGTTACCCCCCCAACGAACTCAATCTCCCAGATAAATTCCAGCCTCCTAGCTCCGAACACTGGTTTGGCACCGACCGCGTGGGCCGTGATATCTGGAGTCGAACCTTGCATGGCGGTCGGGTGTCGCTGGCGGTCGGGTTTAGCGCTGCGCTTGTGTCGATGACCATCGGCGTTTTTCTGGGCGCCTTGGCCGGCTACTATGGTGGTGTGGTAGACAACGCCATCATGCGCTTCACCGATGTGATCATGACCTTTCCACGCGTGGTGATCATGCTGGTTGTTGCAACATTCCTCGGCCAAAATATGGTCAATGTGATCCTCCTCATCGGCCTGTTTAGTTGGATGGGTACGGCGCGCATCGTGCGCGGGCAGGTTCTATCGCTGCGCGAGGAGCAATTTGTCACAGCCGCGCGCTCGTTGGGAGCTAAGGACCGAACCCTCATTTCTTCACATGTCTTGCCGATGGTGATCGCCCCCCTGTTGGCAACACTCACCTTTGCTATCAATGGAGCGATTTTGCTTGAAGCCGGTCTCAGTTTCCTTGGCGTAGGCATCCCTCCGCCCACCTCTAGTTGGGGTAACATGCTGGAAACGGCCCGCAGCCTGGACATCCTGCAAGATGGACCCTGGATGTGGGTTTTTCCGGCGGTATTCATCCTCCTCACCATCCTCAGTATCAACTTCATTGGCGATGGCCTGCGCGACGCTCTCGACCCCAAGCATATTGTCTGATATGAGCCATTTACTAGATGTCAGAAACCTCGTAACCAGATTTGATACCGAAGTCGGAGTAGTTCATGCTGTGAATGGCATTTCATATACGCTGGATGCCAGTCAGTCGATGGCTATTGTGGGGGAGAGCGGTTCAGGTAAGTCGGTGGGCGTGCTCTCGATTATGGGGCTGATCCCCATGCCGCCGGGGCGAATCGAGGGGGGTGAGGTTTGGTTCCAAGATCGGGATATGCTCAAACTATCAGCAGAAGAAGTGCGCAAAATCCGGGGCAATGACATCGCTTTGATCTTCCAAGACCCCATGACCTCGCTCAATCCGGTGCTTAATATCGATATCCAGATCACGGAGGCGCTGGAAGAACATCAGGGGATGAGTCGGGCGCAGGCGCGCGAGAAGGCGGTGGAGATGATGAAACTGGTGGGGATTCCCAACGCGGCCGATCGTTTGAAGGATTATCCACATCAGTTCTCTGGCGGCCAACGCCAACGCATTGGCATCGCCATGGCCCTGGCCTGTAACCCCGCCTTACTCATCGCCGACGAACCGACCACCGCCCTCGATGTGACCATTCAAGCGCAGATCACCGAACTGGTGGTCAGATTGCAACAAGAACTGGGCATGGCGATCATCTGGATCACCCATGACTTGGGAGTGGTGGCCGGGCTGGTCGAAAAAGTGGCCGTGATGTACTCAGGCTTTATCGTCGAGATGGCCAATGTCAGCGAACTGTATAAAAAAACAAGCCATCCTTACACCCTCGGCCTCCTGGAATCGGTCCCTACCATCGAGGGTAAAGAGGAGCGGCTGATCCCTATCAAGGGCCAACCGCCTGATTTGCACAAGGAGCCGATGTTTTGCCCCTTCGCCCCGCGCTGCCGCTTTGCCGTGGACAAATGTTTTCACGAAATCCCGCAATTGGTAGAGGTGGGACCTGAACACACATCCGCCTGTTTCCGCTGGCAGGAGATACGCGCCGCCAAAGGGGATGAGACGAAACTGGCTGCATTGCAGACGGTGGGAAAGGCCGAGGAATTGGCCGCCAGCGCCTCCGGCCAGGAAGCCACAGGGCAGCAGCGTGATATCATCGTCCAAGTCGATGGGTTAAAACAATACTTTCCAATTCGCCGGGGGATCATGCGCCGCACCGTGGGCCATGTCAAGGCCGTCGATGATGTCAGTTTTGAGATCTATCGGGGTGAAACATTGGGCATGGTTGGGGAAAGTGGCTGCGGTAAATCTACGACGGGATTGACAGTTTTACAACTGATCGAACCGACTGCGGGCAAGGTCTATTTGGATGGTGAGGATCTGACCGAGATGGATGGCAACGAATTGCGGGAAAAGCGCCGCCACATGCAGATGATCTTCCAAGACCCATACGCCTCCCTCAATCCACGCAAAACCGTGGGGAGTATCGTTGCAGAAGGGCTGCGCATCCATAACATCGGCAGTAAGACGGAACAGCAGCAACGCGTGGAGGGCCTTATGGCCTTGGTCGGTTTGAATCCGAACTTTGTCAATCGCTTCCCCCACGAGTTTTCGGGTGGCCAGCGTCAGCGTATTGGCATTGCCCGAGCACTTGCCACCGAGCCCAGCTTCATTGTCGCCGATGAACCGATCTCCGCACTCGATGTCTCAATTCAGGCTCAGGTTGTCAATCTATTGGATGATCTCAAGCGGGAACTGGGGCTGACCTATCTTTTTATCGCCCACGATCTCTCGATGGTTCGTTATATCAGTGATCGGGTGGCGGTTATGTATCTGGGCAAGATCGTCGAACTGGGTGAATGCGATGATGTCTTTGAAATACCCCTCCATCCTTACACCCAGGCCCTGCTCTCTGCTATCCCCGTTCCCGACCCTGATTCTGAGGAGGGGCGCACACGCATCGTGCTACAAGGGGATGTGCCCAATCCCTCCAACCCCCCTTCGGGCTGCCGTTTTCACACCCGCTGTGCCTATGCCACCGACCTCTGTAGCCAGGAAGATCCCCAATTCCGCAACCTGGGCACAGAGGAACAGAGGCACATGGCGGCCTGCCACTACGCCGATCAATTCCTCCCAGAACCCCAGCCAATCTCTACGGTATAGAGTACACTTTTACCTTTTGCCTTTTGCACTTTGCCTTCTGATTTACAAAGCACTGATCCAAAACCCCCGACCTCATAACTCGACCATCATGCTTTCACCTACAATACTCAAAAAACTCGCCAGTTTCGACACCCCAACCATCTGCAATATCATCGAACTGTTCGATGTGCGCCCGCGCAATGCCGGCTACATGGACGACCGCATCAAGGCCAATTACCCGGAGATGCCAGCCATCGTTGGCTATGCTGCTACGGCCACCTTTCGGTCAGACGCGCCGGCTCCCGGAAAACAAGGGTATGGCGATATCGCCATGCAGATCGAACGTTTTGCCGAATTGCAGGGGCCACCCGTCGTCGTTTTTCAGGACCTGGATCAACCCTCTGCGGCCGCCGTCTTCGGCGAGGTGATGTGCAGCACCTACCAGGCATTTGGGGCGCTGGGCTTGATCACCAATGGCGCCGGGAGGGACATCGACCAGGTTCGAGCCATCGCATTCCCCATCTTCACAAATGGCACTATCTGTTCACACGGCTTTCATCAGATACCCGACATTCATGTGCCCGTGCATGTGGGCGGCATCATGATCTACCCCAACGACCTGCTCCACGCAGATATCAATGGTGTGACAACCATCCCCCATGACATAGCCGCAGAGGTTGCCGATATCGGCCATGAATTTGTAGCAACAGAAGCGATCATTATCGATCTCGTTCAAACTGGTGATGCTAGCCTGGCACAATTGCGGGAAGCGATGCGTGCCTCTACAGAAGCGCGCCAAGCATTGGCCGCTCGTGTTGCCCGCACCGGCACTCGTGAGGAATAGATTGGTGCCGGCACATGAGTGAGTCGCCCATCCCCCCTCAAATTCGCTCGAGCACTTTTAGGGTTCACAGTCTGCCAAAACCGCAGGGGGATGGCAGACCCAATATTTTGTTGCTGATGACCGACCAGCAGCGGTTCGATACCCTAAACGCTGGCGGATACAAGTTCATGCGCACGCCGAATCTGGACCGGTTGGTGCACGATGGCCGTCTGTACCGCAACGCCTACTCGCCGAATCCAATCTGTCTGGCCGCCCGCCACAACATGTTGACAGGACTGCCCGCCCGTTTTCATGGCTTTCCCGACAATATGCAGGGTGTGAACACACGCGCCGACTTACCGATGCTACCGCGCATCTTATCGGATAATGGCTATGAAACGCACGCCATCGGCAAAATGCATTTCGTACCACCACGCCGCCACAATGGTCTGGAGCGGCTGCAGTTGATGGAGGAATTACCCTGGTATCGGGAAGATGACGACTACGCGCTCTATCTGAAGTCGGTGGGCCTTGGGCACATCCAGCATATCCATGGTGTGCGCCACTTGCTATACATGCTGCCACAGCGTTCGCTGATCCCGGAGGATCATCACGGCAGCAAATGGGTCGCTGACAGGGGCATCGAATACCTGAGCGCGAATCAGGGCCGTAAACCATTCTTCCTCTGGTTGAGCTGGATAGCACCCCACCCTCCCTTCGATGTACCCGACCGCTTTGCCGAACTCTATCAAGGGGCCGATCTCCCCCAGCCTCATCGTAGCGAAACCCCGACATCACTGTTAGCTGTAGAGAGCGAGCTGCTGGGAGATCTGCCCAATGAACAGTATGTGCAGCGCATGCGCGAAGTCTATTACGGAGCTGTCAGCCATGTAGATGAGCAAGTAGGCCGGGTGCTGGATACGCTGGACGAACTGGGATTGGCCGGAAACACACTTGTCATCTTCCTCAGCGACCATGGGGAGTTGCTCGGCGATTATGATCTCTACCAGAAGTGGCTGCCCTATGATAGCTGTTCCCGTATTCCCATGATCCTACGTTATCCTGATCATATCGAGCCCGGCAGCCGGTGTGACGACTTCGTCGATCTAAATGATGTTCTGCCAACTGTTTTAGACGTAGCCGGTATCGACTATCCCGGTAACGAGACGCTTGCGGGCGAGTCGTTGTTGGCTGAATCGGGCGTAAAGGAGCGTGGCTGGCAATACATGGAATATTCCTTTGACAACCGGCGCTGGATCTCTATTCGCAATCGCCGTTTCAAGTATAACTATTATTATGGAGGCGGCATTGAGGAACTCTTTGATTTGATTGCAGATCCATACGAAACCAAGAATCTGCTATGGGGCGATGTACCTTCTGAGTTGGAGTCTATCAGAACGGAGTTAAGAGCAAAGCTGGCCGAGTATGAAACAAAGTGGGGACTGGCAGGATATGTGAGTGATAAAGGAGAACTCTTGGCCGGTCCGCCCTACGAACCCCATCCCCAACGAAACGAAGCCTTTCCCCGCTTCCCCAGCCAGATCATGAATCAGACCGAAAAGGCACAGATGAACGACCTCTTCGATGAAGTGCGGGCAGCCATCGCCAGGGAACCTGTGGTTCAACTCCACCAACTCGATATCGCCGCCTGGCAAGCAAAAGGTGGTTTCTCAGATGAAGCCATCATAAAATTAATACATTCAGATCGCAAGTAGGACATAAACAGCTCGAACACGCAACACGAATCACGCAACACGAATCACGCAACACGAATCACGCGCCATTCAAGATCCATCTAACCCCAAATAGCTCGACAATCGTCAGCCAAAGAGAGAATTAATATGCGAACATTTAGCGGGGC
>JAAENG010000379.1 GCA_024224665.1 Chloroflexota bacterium
GACTTCCACGGCAATCTCGAGACTGACTACAAGGGCCGCGGCGGCTCAGCCTTCATGGCCACTGTGATCAGCGAAGTCCGGGATGAAGTTGGCGCCAACAATGTGATCCTGGCGGACGCGGGGGACGTATACCTGGGTGCTCCACCCATATCCCAGCTTGTCGATGGCGAAAGCACTATCGCCATCTACAACATGCTGGGCTACGATGTTGCCAGCTTCGGCAACCACTCATTTGATAAGGGACAGGAAGTGATCCAGGCTCGCGTAGAGCAGTCCGATTTCCCCTGGCTGGGCGCCAATATCGTGCTCGAGGACAGTGAATGGGATCTCCCCGCCTGGGCCAAGCCTTATGTCATCTTGGAGAAGGGTGGCGTGAAGGTAGGCGTCATCGGTCTGGACACCGACGAAACCCCGGAAGTTACACTGAAAGGCACGACCGATGGCCTGGTCTTCAAAGACCTCACCGAGACGATCTTGCACTACTACGACGAGGTCAAGGCTCAGTCCGACGCCATGATCATTCTGGTGCATATGGGCACAGATGACAGCGGACCCTACAAGGGTATGCAGACCATTGCCCAGGCACTGATCGATGCCGGCAAGCCGGTGGACTTGATGATCGGAGGGCATCAGCACCAAGCTCTCTCTGAACCCGTCATGGTCGGGGACACGGCTATCATCCAGGCAGGCTACTATGGCCGCTGGCTGGGCCGGGCCGACATCACGGTCGACGTGGCTACCAAGTCCCTGACCCTCAACAACTATGAGTTGATAACCATCAATAACGAACTTCCAGAGGACCCGGATGTGGCGGCGGTTATCGAAACCTGGGCCGAAGCTATCGCTCCCATCGTCGAGCAACCGGTTGGCGTTACCAATGTCGATCTCATTCGTGACTACGTCCGTGAATCTAACATGGGCAACCTGGTAACCGACAGTATGTTGTGGAAGGCGGACCAGTACGACGACGAAGAGGTCAACGGATCGGTGGATATCGCCTTCACCAACCCTGGCGGCCTGCGCGCCAACATAGAAATCCCCGAAGGCTCAGACCTACCTTACACCATGACCTGGGGAGATACCTTCAACGTATTGCCCTTTGCCAACACGCTCTTCCTGATGGACCTGACGGGCGCCCAGATCCAGGACTTACTGGACCAGGCAGCCAGCCTCTACAAAGGCATCTTGCAGACCTCCGGCGCCAGTTGGTACTGGTACAACGACTGCGACTGTGATGCTCCCACGAGTTGGGGAGCCTACGATGTCATGGTTGATGGGGAGGCGCTCGATCCTGAGATGACCTACCGGGTCGTAACCAATAACTTCCTGGCTGGTGGACAGGATGGATGGGTAACCTTTGCCGATGGCACCAACCGTTGGGATACCTACTACGATATGCAGGTGGGCGCCAACGAATACATCGAGATGTACAACGATACCGTTGGACCGATCGATTATGCGGTCGAAGGGCGCATCACCAAGGTCGATAAAGTGATCACCATCCTGCACACCAACGACACCCATGGTCGCTGGCCTGCCAGTTCTTATTACGGGGATCCCCAAGGCCTGATCTACCTGGCATCGCACATTGCGGAGGAGAGGGCCAAGAACCCGAACACCATTTTGTTAGATGCTGGCGATACCTTCCAGGGGAACGCCTTCGCCCAGTACTTCAGAAATGCAACCCCTAATCCCATCGCCGGCGGCATGAATTCGCTGGGGTACGACGCCATGACGCTCGGCAACCATGAGTTCAACTTCGGGGCAGAGACCTTCGCCACCATGTTGGGCCAGGTTGACTTCCCGATTCTGGGAGGCGCCAACATGGATGACGATGGCAGCTATGGCTTTATCAACGAAAATGTGCAGGATTACATCACGTTGAACGTCGGTGATGTGGATGTCACTATCTTCGGCCTGACCAATCCGGAGGTGCCGCAATACGAACTGCCAAGCAACATTCAGGGTCTGACCTTCTATTCGGCCGTCGATACGGCCGCTGCCCTGGTACCGCAGGTTCAGGCCTCTGAGGATCCCGATGTATTGATCGCGCTCAACCACATCGGCTACGATGTCTACAAAGGCGGCACCGACAAGGATAAGTTCATGGCCGAGCAGGTTCCAGGCATAGATGTGATCATTGGCGGACACAGCCATACCAAGCTCGACCCGGCTGTCTTAATCAGCTCCGACCTCAACCCCAACGGGACATTGGTCGCCCATGCCTATAAATACGCTCTGTACCTGGGGAAGGTCAACGTCGGCCTGGTCGCCGATGAGACCGGCGGCTATGATGTCGTATTCCGAGAAGGATACCTGCTCGACGCCGCTTCTGTGGAGGAAGATGCCACCATGGCGGAGTACCTGGCACCCTTCAGTGCCGAGTTAGCTACCTATACCGGCACGGAAATCGGACAGACCACGGAACCCATCGATGCGCTGGAGGCCTATACGGAAGAGACCAGCGGCGCCAACCTGCAGGCGGATTCGGCGGTCTTTGAGCTTGAAACGAATGGCATCGAAGTAGACTTCCACCTCTCCGGCGCCATGAGCAACAAAAAGGCGGCGGATGACGCAACGGCAGAGAATCCTGTGACGCTGACAGTAGACGATATGTACACGCTCATGCCCTACGAGAACTCGCTGGTGGTCATGGAGATGAACGGGCCCCAGATCAAAGAGGTATTAGAGCGAGGGTATCGCAACTACTGGTACTACAAGTACGTAGAAGACTACGGTGGTTATTCGCATTACACGACCTGCATGCTCGACATCAGTGCCGGCGGCGTGATTACCTACAACGACGCCTATCCTGAAGAGCCGAGTGGCAACAATGCGGTGTCGTTGGTCTCTGACGGCCAGTCTGTCGACTTCGAAGATTCCGACACCTACTACAATGTCTCCAGCGTCAACTACCTGGCGGCGGGGTCCTGCAACTTTAATAACGATGGTGAGACCTTATGGCCGCTGGACCAGATCGTGGCCGATACGCAATTCTATGTGCGCGATGCAGTCATCGACTACATCACGGCCACGGGCACCATCTCACCGCAGGTTGAAGGCCGGCTTGTATTTACCACCCCCTAGCGACCAGTGAGCCACACCTAGCACTATCCCAGAGGACGCTACTGCTGAATGAACTAACCCAGTCCTGGGCGGTTGATTTTAACCGCCCAGGACGTTTTTCTTTTGGCCTGCGGGTAACAACCGTGCAACGAACGCCCTGTAACGTATAAAAACCTTGTCCAATCCAATGGACCTCGCCTTGAGACCGCCTGAGGCTGTATTCCAAGACCGTTTAGCGTCCTTCGGGTTTCGCGGAATTGGTGTCAGAGGGATGGCTGGATGCCAGGGGCAAACGTCGGTTTCCTAATCCCGAGGAGAATGCTCGCATACTGCAGTAAGTAGCCGAACATGCCTATCGCCTGCCGGAAGAATGGGCGACGGTCATCAATGACATCACCTCCCTCAACCTCCGACACATCGCCTTCTTGGAAAACCTCCTTCGGCGCATCGATGCCTCCATCTCCGCCCAGATGGAGGAGGCCCCATACACCTTTGAAACCATTCCTGGCATCGGTCTGGTATTACAGCCGGTGTCATCGCCGAAGTGGGCGACCTCGCGCGCTTCGACTACAACGAAGCCAAAGTCGCCAGCTATGCCGGCCTCAAATGGCCTCGTTCCCAATTTCGTAAACTCAGTTTCATATCTTGCCTTACTTAACGTCGCTAACCTGATCATTAGCGTTCCGGCTTCCATGTTTGGCGGCAATTCGCTCCGCGTGCGTTTTCGCAAGAGAGCTGGCAAAAGTGGCAATTATACTAAGCCCCAGAAAGATGTAAACGGTTGTGACCAGTTTGCCCAGGGTCGTCTCTGGATGGAAGTCACCGTAGCCAACTGTTGTCAGCGTAACGACAGAGAAATAGAACGAATCGACCAGGCTCCATCCTTCGACTATGCTAAAGAAAATGGTTCCGATCAGAATTAATAGAACCACCATGAGAAAAATCGCCCGACCGACGCGATCCGAAAACAAATCCTTCAGACCTCGAAAAAAAACCACAAGCAGACTGAATGCACCTAAAATAGCAGCGGCCATCTATCAAGCTCCTTGTCCAAAAAGATGTGTTGAGCCCATGCCAGTTTTATCGGTTTATAAGGCATCATCATTACCCCTGTCATCTAATTCATTTGCTGCACCGGCGTCATCAGCGTCATCAGCATCACCCTTCGTGAAAAAACTATGTTTCAAGCGACCCCAAGTGCGATCCAGGTTTGCATGTGCCTGCTTACGCTCTCCAGCATCTTGTTCTTTCTTTGGAACGGTCATCAGGACAGCAATCCAGCGCGTGTCGGGGAAGTTATTGAGAACGGCCAATACGATCATGGTGAGGGGCACTGCCAGGATAGCGCCGACACCACCAAGCAAAAAGCCCCAGAAAAACAGGGAGATGAATACCACCACGGGGGAAATGCCCAATCACTGTCCCATCATGCGCGGCTGGATGAAATTCTGTACAGAACCGTTGATCAATACAAACCCGAGGAAGACGATCGCGGCAGTTTGCAGCCCATGCGTCGTCCAGGCAAGAATAACGGGCGGGATCATTGCAATCCAGAAGCCGATGGTGGGGATGTAGCCCATAAACCAGGCGAGTAGCCCCCACACCAGTGGGTACGGCACGCCAAGGAGCCATAGTAGAAGTGCATCCCCTAAACCAACCAGAAAATTGACGCCTGTCATAATGGACATGTAACTACGGACGTCTTCCGTTAATTGGGCTATCTGGTTGAGCACCTCATTACTGACACTTAGTCCCAGTCGGTTGGCAGCAGGCATGGTGATGGCGGCGCTCAACATGAAAATGAAGATGATCAAGACGGTAACGCCCAGCGCAACTGCCCCGCCGGCCCAACGGACGATGGCGCCAAAGAACTGGTTCATTTGTTCTGCCGTGATTGTACTTTGACCGGGCGATGCCAGTTGCCCAGAAACATCCTCCGAGATCTGCACGAACGCACCAAATACAAGGATGAGGACGAACACTATCAGGGCGACCACGAGCAGTAAGGTCAGCACAAAGGACAACCAGTCAGGTAGGCCTCGTTTTGCCAATTTTTGCGGCACAGGCATGACTACAATCGTGATAATGGTAGCCAAAAGGATGGGATTGAGAATGGTGGCCGTTGTCTGGATCCCCAAAATGATGATAAAGAGGGCCGCTAAACTGACAAGCAAAACGGCGAAAGAGGGTGCGGTATTCGTTTTATTCATGTTCTGAAGCGCTCCTTGTTTGTGCATGTTCGGTGCGACTCCCGAGGGAGTCGTTTTTCTGGTTTGTGCGTCGCCATCTAACTTTGCTCCTGCTGCTCTTCCAGCTGGCTGCGTACGCCCTCCAGCCGGTCGATCGCTGTGCTCAATCTTGCTCGATGCTCCTCACTCACATGCTCAGAAGCGTTATCGAATATCGCTGTTAAAGCATCGATTCTGTTAATGACCGTTTCCGGATCATCAATAGTTAATTCTTCTAAATGCTTTAACGCATAAGCCAGTACAGCTTCCAACACCGTATGGTGAAGGTTTTCCTCGCTAATCTTCTCTGTCAAGCCACTGATATCGAGCATTTCCCTAACCGGTTGATGTATCCCAGCCAACTTAAACTGGATCCCCAGTGATTCATGCTCCTCGTACAGCTTCTCTAGCATCTCCACACTGGATACATCTAGGTCATTCGACATCTCGACATCGATAATCGTAACTTTTATCGACATTCTTGCAGCGCCAATCTGTCTACGTATAGCATTCCGCAATCCGGCCGCATTAGCAAAGAAAATACCTTCATCAGGACGGAGTATGAGCAGGCTTGGATCCGTGACGGTATCTGGATGATGTTTGGTGCTTTTGTACAAGACTGTACCTGGGATACGGCCCAAAACGCTCAGTTTTGGGGTACTTGTGCGCCATATCAGAGTCAACAATGAGAGTACGACTCCGAGCAGTAGACCAGCCAAGACCTCTTTAAAGGTAAGAACACCGAGGAAGGTGATCACTGCCAGCCAGAATTCTGGCCTATGCAGTCGATAAAGGCGCTGAAAGTCGTTGACTTTTACCATCCCCGATACCGCCACAATGACGATGGCGGCCAACGCCGCTTCCGGAAGGTTGAAAAACAATGGCGTGAAGAACAGGGCGACCAGAATCGTGCTAAGCGCAGCAATGATTCCGGCCATTTGGGTTGCGCCCCCGGCGGCATCATTGTCCGCCGACTTTGAGAGGCTGGCTCCAATAGGGAAACCCTGGAAGAATCCAGCTCCCATATTGGCCATGCCAAGGCCGATCAATTCCTGGTTTTCATCGATTTCGTAATGGTGTTTGCCGGCGAAGCTACGCGCAGGCTGGATTGCTTCCGCAAAGATCACCAGCGTAATTGCAATGGCCCCCGGTATAAGCGTCAACCATGCCTGCAAGCTGATGTCAGGGAGTTTTGGCGGAGCGACACCCGAATGGATTTCACCTATGATATGGACGCCCTGGCCCGCCAGATCGAAGACAGAAACGACGGCGATACCGTAGATCATGACAATGAGGGCGGCCGGGATTCGTTTGAAACGGCGCTCCAAAAAGATCATCAGAATGAGTGTGGAGAGGCCGACTGCCAGTATCTGCATATGCGTCTCTGGCAGTTCGTGAACAAGTTCGATGACGCGTTCCCAGAAATTGCCACTGACCGGTTCAAGACCAAACAACTTGGGGATCTGTTTGATCATGATCACCAAGGCCAGGCCGGATATAAAACCAACCAGGACCGATTCGGAGAAAAACTGAGCAATACGTCCCAATCGGAGCAATCCCGCCAGCAGAGCCACGAGACCCGCCATAATTGCCAGTACAGCCGTCAGAGCGATGAATTCCGGCGAGTGGGCCGGCGCCAACGCGCCCACGATGGAGGCCGACATAACGGCGACAATTGCAGAAACGGCCACGACAAGTTGACGTGATGAACCGAAGATGGCATACAGGATCAATCCGGCTGGGGCAGCATAAAAAGCTGTCTGCGGTGGCATGCCTGCCAGTTCAGCATAAGCCATCCCTTCCGGCACCAACAGAGCCATGATGGTCAAACCTGCAATGATATCAACCCACAGCCACTTACTTTGGTACTGAGGTAGCCATGCCAAGATGGGGATGTAGCGCCGGAGACCCGTCGATTCCGCTTGCGCCTGGATCGTCATGTATACCCCCGATAACATGTTTGCATAACACCTACATCATCTTCGGCCATGTTACTTATTCCAATTAGATTCGAATATCTCAATTCGTTTGCGGATGTAACCTGCATAAGGATCTGCTTTGTCTCGTTTTTCTTTGACAAGCTTCATGGCATTTTCTGATGTACATCCTTTGGTGATGAGGATGCAACAAGCCATAGCCACACTACGATGCACCCCTGCCCTGCAATGCACAAGCACAGCATGCTCTTGCTCGTCGATGACCGGCAATGCTCTGTGCACGCCTCGGCGTAAGATAAATTGGGGAATGGGTGTGATGGGGGAATCGAATGCAGGGCAGTGAATGAATTGAAAGGGTTCCTGACGATATATGCTAGGCGGCCGGCAAAGAGGCATGGAAATAACGAGACGAATACCTAGAGAATAGATATGTCCCGCATGCTCATCTTTCGGCAAAGAAGATAGATAGAGATAGTCTGTTATCTGGGACAAATCGGGATGATTCAAACTACTATTCCTTATCTCTGCCATTTGATTTATCACTTTGATTATTGAGATTGTTTCGTTCGTGCCTTGCCTGCTCAAAGGTCTCAATGCGCTTCCGCAGCGCGTCATCTAAATCCGCTGAATGAGGGCATCTAGTTCTCCATTTCATTATCCTTCCCAAGGATACTTATTGAGCGCGATGGTTGGTAACGCCTTTACAGCAGCCTTATCTATTTTCAAGTAAATGGCATCCATTTCTGCCCGTTCGATCTCAGCGACCGGAATAGTAACAATCCATTTGTCTAACAGATTGTGCTGACGCAAGACCAAGTGGCTTACATGATGAGTCTCTGGATCGATGACGACTTCATCAATCTTGCCCACCGGACCATCTGTAGCAAACACACCAGCGCCTTTATTCACTGCCAGTGGGGTAAGGGAAGGATGAGATCGAGTACCTTGACTTCCTGCTTTTGCCGTCCGATAAGGATGATACATGGCGTAACTGGCTGTCATTCCAGGCGAAGGCACTGGAGGAGAACCTTCGTATGCATCATAACCATAAAAGTACTCCTCCTTGAAAGGACGTAGTTGATAGATGTCATCCTTATGGCAATCGAGCAGGATGACTGTTCGATCTGAATCCTTCACCAAGTCTAAGGGGACCAGGAATTCGCGCCCATGATCCTTCGTTTTTACAACAAAATGGGTTACTTCTCCGTTCACGAGATCGACAATGATGTATGATGATTTGCCTACGGGACCATCATAACAAGATACGGTTGCATGTACTGGGAGGTCCATGATCGTCTCCTTATGTGATATGAGGGATGTTGCTAATTTGAGTGACCCTGCTGTTCGTTCCAGTAGGGCTCAAATTTCTCGATACGTTTTCTGATGTGCGGCTTGTAGGGATCCGCGATCTCACGTGCGTCCGCCACCATTCGCATTGCCTCTTCTGCCGAATAGCCCTGACCAATAAGAATACAGGAAGCCATGGCCACACTACGGTGGATCCCCGACTTACAGAAGACGAGCACTCTGCCGTCAGCTTCCAACACTGGCAGCGCCGCTTCCACACCTCTGCGTAATTGAGACATGGGCAAGGGCATAAAAGGAGCATCTGTCATGCGAATGTGAATCATTTTCAGGGGTGGCTGATTCAATTCTTTGTCTTGGCTTTCCCAGATCGTGCAAATGATGAGTTCGATGCCGTAACCCACGATTTCTGGCTCATGTTTGGCGATGGGCCAGTTGGAGACAAACAGGCCATCGGTTATCTTGGAGATGTCCAGAATATCTGTCTCCTCGGTGATACCCTGTCTGCGATTGCGTAATTTGCGAACGATAGATGCCATTTTGTCACCTATGTCAGGGTCGCCTGATCGTTACACTATCGATCAACTCGTCAGAGCGGTTATAGAATGAGAAATTGATACAACCAGCATCTGCGGTCACTAGCAAGGCCCCAAAATCCTGGTTGTAACGTACTGCGCTGCCCGGCACGGATTCTGCAAAGGTATGAATACGCCAGCGACCACCCAGGCCATTAATGAAGTAGGGGATGTTGTCGCGACTGATGCGTTCGTAACTGTGCTGGTGGCCGGCCAAAACGGATGTTGCCCCCCACTCTGCAAAGGGCCATTGTATCTCTTGATCATCTCCATGCTTGCCGCCTGAGCTATAAGGGGGGTGGTGCAGGCTGACCAATTTCCATGGGGCAGTTGAGGCTGTCATCTCTGTTTTGAGCCATTCCGCCTGCGTGGAGTCGGAGCTACGGCCATCGGGTTCTTCTTCATTACTGTCAATCACGAATAGATGCACAGGTCCCAAATGAACATCGTAGTACCGCTCATTGCCGGGCAGCGTGAAATAGTCGAGATGGGCGTCGATATTGCCAGTATTCCAATCATGGTTGCCCAGCGCCGGATAAAAGCGGTTTTCTGATGCCCCTTCTCCGTAACTACCTTGATATGGGTAAATGTAGTCGTGATAATACTGGCCGATATTCTTATCGATCGTGCTGGCTTTGCCATTTGGATAGTTATTGTCGCCGACAGTCACCACAGAATCCACACTCCAGCGTTTCACCATATCAGCCACATCTTTTTCTCGTTGAGAGGCATTGCCAAAATCTCCAATGACTGCCAGACGCAGTTCATCAGTACAGTCGGAAGGATCACCGCTAATCGACGCATCTACCTCGTAGACATTGCGGCTGGGGCTGTATTCCCACCAAACATAGATTACAGCCACACCGGCCAGAAGAAAGATGACAACAACCAGAATCCACTTGGCCATGCGATTCCCCTTCATTTCGTAACTGCACCCGTCAAGGCCAGAGTTATGGGGGCAAATTCATCTCTAGTACGGACGCCGGTCACTTTTACGTTGGTGATTGACGCGTCAGATTCAGCTGCGTCGGTTGCTGTTGTTGTGGTCATCAGATCCTCTTTACATCGTCACTCGTTCAAAAGGCATGGTCATCAGTTCTATTTGGGCACGATGACCGGCAGGGCGCCGGGGATGACTTTCATAGAGATGGGTGTACGCCCTGTATACTCACCATCGGTCCACACGGGTTGATCTGGATCCGTATCAATGGAGATCTCTTTACCCTGCCGCATGGATTCTCTGGCATTCTTCGTATCGAGGTGCAACACCCGGTCAATTGCACCTGATAGTGTTCTCAAGTCTTGTGCACTTAAGAGAAAAACATCCACCAGCCCATCATCTACTTTGGAAATATTTCCCGTTATAGAAATGCCAGTACCCGCTCTGGCCGCATTGACCACGTAGATCTTCACGGCAGCAAACTCAAAGCTTTCACCATCAATGGTGACTTGATAGTCTACTTCTTTCACCTCCTTCGCACGGTGGAAGGAATCGATGGCATAGGCAAAGGTACCATACTTGTCTTTGGACTCCCGGCTGGTTTGCTGTTCCGGTTCTATGCCTACGTAGAGCCGTTGAATGAAGTAGCCTTCATCTAATTGCACTACGTCCACATGCCGTACCTTATGATCAGCGCAGAGTAGTTCCAACGCCGGACGCAGTTTGATGGGGGTTCCCATCTCGTTGGCAAATCCATTGCCGGTGCCGCCGGGCAAAATGCCCATGAGCGCATCAGTACCGATCAGGCCATTGGCAATTTCATGTTGCGTGCCGTCACCGCCATAGCCGGCGACAATGTCGAAGCCTTCTTCTGCCGCCTGTCGGCCAAATGCCGTCGCATCACCAAATTTGCGGGTGACCGATACGCCCCAATCAATATCATGCTGATGGAACACGTCGTTGATGGTGTTGAGAATGGGTTCGTCTTTTCCCGCTGCGGGATTGATGACAATATGGATTCGTTTTTTCTCAGTCATGATCGTTCCTCCGTGCGATATCAGGAGTTACACAATTGAGCCTAACCCAAGTGCTCAGTCAACTATGATTTGACGGATTGTCATTCCGAGGCAGAGCCGAGGAATCTCTGCGCGTGGCTTGGAGATTCTTCACTGCGTTCAGAATGACAATCCCGTCATTTTACGCTTGACTGAATACTAGTTTGATAGCAACTGTGCAACTCCCAATGAGCTAACGAGACGTAGATTAAGCGTTTCTCTGCGAAAGGGCACTCAGAGCACAGGTTGGAGACTATTCATCTTCAGCGGCCTGTTCAAGCGCATCTGCGACGTCGGCCATGACCGCGGCTTCGCCCAATTCTTCGGCGCCGACGGCGATCTCGGCCACGCCTTCCGCGGCCAGTTCGCCCGCTGCGTCGCGCATGCCCTCGGCCACGGCTACTTCCACCAGTCCTTCAGCCGCCAACTCTGCGCCGGCCTCGGCCAGGTCTTCACTACGGACGGCCATGCCGCCGGCCACAACCAGACGGGTGAGACCCTCTTCCATCTCGTTTGCGCTCAGGGCGGCGACTTCGACGCCGGTGGCGGCCATGGCGGAGGAGAGTACTCGTGTTGCGCCGGCTTGCAGCATCGCATCCACCGCCAGTTCATTCAACTCTTCGCTCTTGATTTCCAGGAAGGCGGACAGGATCGGCATGTCCAGCATTGCCACGACGTCCCCGGCAGCTTCCAGTTGTCCGGCAATGGCGGCGATGTCCATGCCCGCGGTCAGATCCTCGAAGGCCATCATGCCCACCAGGGCGGATTGCACGGCGATATCCTCGGAAGTCGCCAGCAATTCCACGCCTTCGGCCATGTCGGCCACGCCGGCCGTGGCGATCACTTCGCTGAGAACGGCTGCCCGTTCGGCTACGATAGCGGCGTCAACGCCACGCGTGATATCGCTGACTCCCGCTGCCAGCACCTCTCGGCTGGCGTCAGCAACAACCTCAGCGGCATCAATGTCATCAAGACCGGCGGCTACGTCGAGAATACCTACTTCAGCCTCGATATCGCTTTCTATGCCGACTAGATCGGCGACTTCTTGCAGTTCATTCTTCATTTCGTCAGTCATTCTTCATCTCCTTGGAGGTAGTCATTGACTGTTTTGGGATGGGTGATAAGTTGTTTGATCAATCATGCGCCATCTGGTCGATACAGACCGTGACGGCCAGGATAATGATGTCGTCCTGGCCTGTTTCAATCTCCACGCCGTAGGCGTCGCGAACACGGAACCACTTTTTGGAAACCTCAGCCACCTTGTCTCGGCCTTCGACAATCGCGTATTCATGGTTGACAATGTTGCCTTTGACTTCCAAATCCGGACCCTCTTTAATTTTGACGGTGAAGCGGTCACGCACGGGTGAGATCAATGCTTTCTTGACCATAGCGACTTGGTGGCCGGATGCATCTTCAACTTCCATGCTATCCTTCACCCGCACCTTCCGTTCCTGAATTTGTACCAGTGTATTCCCGCTTCTGTCCTTGAACTTCAAGGTGTCGCGCACGCGCAGTGCCTTACCATCTACCTTGTATATCTTGTCTCCTTGAGCGTTTTCAATCCAAAAATCGTCACCAATCGACACGAGTTTTTCACGCATCATGTAGCGATTCGTGTCGCCTGCGTCCGCGTGCCGTTCTTCTCGTCTTGCTCGACGTCGACTCATAAGGGTTTACCTCCGTAAAAATGAATGGGTTAGACAAAGGATAGTGTTCAGTCAAGCGTAAAATGATGGAAGTGTCATTCTGAACGAAGTGAGGAATCTTCAAGCCACGCGCAGAGATTCCTCGTTGCACTCGGAATGACAATCCATCATATCATAGTTGACTGAGCAGTAGTGTGTTAAGTAAGGGCCGGCATGTCTCATATAAAAACGAGATCGCTTCTGCCTTTCGTATAAGGAGTTCGGAGCGAAATGATCGATTACTTCGGTTGAAATTCTTTCCGAACTCCACTTAGGACTTAGGACAGATTAACTTGCCGATTTGCTTCCAGATATGACGGTAGAGTTCCGCAAGTTATTGAATTCTCAGTCCTTAGGGTCAAGATTTTCTGGGTTTTGTCGTTGTTAGTCTCCTCCTATTGTGGGCGAATCGGTCAGGGTATCATCATCAACAAAATCGTCAGTTTGGCTAGGTGCTGTCTCCACCAACCACTTCTCTGCAACAGCCAATGCGGCCAAGGTCGATTCACCCGCTCTATCCGTCGCCTTAAAGACATTGTCCCTGCCAAACTCGTTGATCAGGCCCGTCTTCTCGAATTCACCCAGGCTATGTTCGCCAACGCCGGCCAGCATCAGGCGACACTTTGCCGCACGTAAATCCTCGGCATAGCGAACCAGTACATTCATAACGGTGCTGCCCAGGTCGATGCGGCCGCGCAGCCGCAAGACGACAAGTGCATGACTTGTTTCCTCCCCGATATTGGGTAGTGCTTCTTCGAAGGTAGTTGCTGAGGCGAAAAACAGGCTGCCGTATGGGATCAAGATCGTGATTCTCGAGGAGGGCAGAACCTCTGGCGGATCTTGTTCCAGTGGGAGTTGACCTGGCTTGTAAATCCACTCTTTGATGGCAATCGTGTTTGACATTTGAACCACAACGAGCAGTACTGCTAGGGCCACTCCCAAGAGCACGGCATACTGAAGGGGGACAAGCAGCGCTAAGACAAAGGTGAGGATCATTACGACCTGTTGCATCAAGCCGGTGTTCCAGACCATGCGGATATCGTCGGGTTTGAGCGTGCGAAAGCCGACGACGATGAGCAGGCCAGCCAGGGCGGGCATCGCCATCAAACCTATGGCGCCGCCAAATAACACCAAAGCCACCGCCATCGTCACGCCGGCCGTGAGATTGGCCAAACGCGTTTTAGCCCCACTGGTAACGGATAGTGAAGTGGCGGACAGCGACCCCCCCACAGGCATCCCTTGAAACACGCCACAGGCGACGTTCGCCGCTCCCTGACCAACAAAATCGCCGGAGGGATCGGGATATTCACCATCTGGATTGGCGTAGTTTTGACTGACCCCAGCTCCCTGTACCAGACCCACGATGGCCAGGGAAAAGGCGGGTATTATCATGGGAGCCAAAGCGAACAAACCAGGAAAGCTTGGGCGGGGTAACTGGCTTGGAATATCAGCGATGTCTCTGACCAGGGCCACTGTATCCCAATTCAACAACGTCGGTATGGCGGAAGCGACGATCAGAGCGACGACCAAACCGAAGCTCTTTAGAGCCGTTTTTTCCAAGATAAGGATCAGAAGAATGGAAAGTATCCCGATTGCCAGGGTTTGGGGGTTGATTTGGTTAAAATTGAAGATCAAATCAAGGGTCTGCGCCACCTTGTTCGCACCTGAAGTATCATAGCCGGTCAGATCGCCCAGCTGGCCTAAGATGATCAGGATTGCCACCGCATTGATGAAGCCGGTCATCACAGAGTTAGGGATGAAACGCAACAGTTTTCCAAACTTAAGTAGTCCGGCGACGATCATAAAAAGGCCAGTCAGGATGGAGAGGGCCAACAGGAAATCAATGGCATTCTCTCCGCCGGATGTCACCTGGGGCACGCTGGCGATGATAAGCGCCATCGCACTGGTCCCCTGCACCGACATGTAAACCGAACTGGTAAAAATGGATCCTGTGAAAACACCCACCATGTAGGCATAGACGCCATGGATAGGATTGACCATGGCCAACAGACCATTAGCCATACCGTCAGGGATGCTCTCGATGCCTAATGTGATGCCCGCAGAGACATCGGCTGAGATTGTGTTACGATTGAAAAAGAATCTTGACATGGTGATCAATCCTTAAGCAAAAATCCTGAGCGTTTATTATCAACTGTTGCGACGTCGCAAGCAAGGACTGCTTCAGCGCCATTTTGGCATCCATAAGAACCTGTTATCTGTTGAGATCACGAATCATCTCCTTGATCGTCGCCAGATCCTCCTTTAGATGAGCGATATCTGCTTCAATGTGGGCCGCTTCCATCTCGGTTTCTACCTCTGCATCTGATGGCCCTATAAAAACAGTGGCAAGATAACTGGTTAGAACGCCATAGATCGCGACCCCAATGAGCATCAATGGCACAGCCAGTAGCCGGCCAAGATTAGATACCGGATACTGGTCCCCATAGCCAATCGTGGTCACGGTCACAAGAGCCCACCAGAAAGCATCAACGCCGGTTACGATGTTAGCGTCCTCAAACCGGGACTCTACTTGCAGTACAAACACAGAGGAGATAGTGATGAAAAAAACGGCGACGAGAATCGTAACCAGCAACGCGCTCCGCGCCCGATCTGCAATGAAGTCAGCCCAAAGCTGTTTCGAATCTTCGCCACGGAGAGATCGTATAATGCGAGCCAGCCGACCCAATCTGGCCAGTCGCAGAACTGCCGTCAAAGGTAGAACAGGAATGGAGGGGATACTGCCTAAGATATCTAGCCAGCCCCCCTGCCTGAAGAAGTAGACCCGGCTGTTTGGGGCACGATGCAAACTGCTCAAGAAATCACCTAGGAAGATGACACACATCAGTGTATCGATTAAATGTAAAGTTGATTTCGTGGCCTGACTGAGCCAGGGCGCCAAGAGTGCAACCATGATAGTCATAGAATAGAGGGTCATTATGAGGATGAATACATTGTAGGGCGTGCTATAAGGCTCGGTGCTAGTGGGCTCTCCAGTGCCAACGTATTCATCCTGATCCGAGGTCATTCCGACACATTCCTTGATCAGCAACGTGCTGAGTGGGCTCTCATGAGTCATTCTCGGTGGGCTCTTCACCCGATTCATCGGGTGTGGCTTCGACGACGGACTGTAATTCCACCATCGCCTCATCCGACACTTCGTATGTCTCGGTCTGGCCACCCAATACGGCCAGTTCGACTGCGACCTCACTGGCATCACCCTCTTTGACCATAACGCCCACAGCTGCTTTGCCGCCGTCGAGATCATTATTGAGTCGTTCCTTATCCTCTTTGGATATCTTCAGCCCTTTGTGGAACACAGAGCCGATTCCGGCGCCTACGAGTGCGCCACCAATCAGGCCGAGGCCGATAGTTAGACCACCTGTCAGGAAAGCGCCCAAGCCAAAGATCACGGCGCCCTCCCCGGCACGGCTGTGGCCCAACTTGTGGGTCTTGATCTTTCCTTCCTCGTCTTTGACAATAACGCCGGTTGCACTAATTTTGGCTCTGTCGGTGCGTTTGGCCCAATGTTGGATCGCTTCGGCGGCGACATCAGCCTCGGCTTCGTCCTTAAACATTGCGAGTACCAGTTGGTGACTTGACATGTGAACTACTCCTTGAAATATTGAATTGAATTCGCGCTTGAGTAAGACTAGTACAGCGAGGCGTAAATATCCGGTATTTTTCTAGCGCTAGCCGCATCCGAGATGCGGCGGGTTTGAGTGGCATCCCGCCGGGTCACGGACCCGGCTAGCGCAGTAGAAACCGTTGACTCACTTACGCCGACGTGTACTAGTAGGAGTTACGCAGCTAAGCTGAATCTGATCTCGAATGACTGGCTTTCACGAGAAAGACAAGTGCGGAACTTGATAAAATCGTATCAACTGCGTAACTCCGATGATTAGTCCGGCTCAGCCACGGCCGCTGCGCTTTAGACTAGTACAGCGAGGCATAAATATCCAGATATTTTTCTAGCGCTAGCCGCATCCGAGATGCGGCGGGTTTGAGTGGCATCCCGCCGGGTCACAGACCCGGTTAGCGCAGTAGAAACCGTTGGCTCACTTACGCCGAAGTGTACTAGGCCGCTGCGGCCGCGGCCTCCTCAACCGGTGCTCCCTCCTCCCCCTCATCATCTCCTTTACCGAACCAGGAGCCTACAACCGTGCCAACGACGATCTGTACGAAGATCAGGGCCACGGCGACTCCCAGGATTGCGGGATCATTGTCGAAGGCGATGGCGATGGCGGCGAAGACAGGCCCAGCGTTGCTGCCGGGCTCGATCATTGCCGTCGCTTTGCGCACCGGACTGCCACCCCTGGAGATAAAGTAGCCCAGCGCGATCATGATGATGACGAACAGCGCCTGCGCCAGAATCGCACGATCACCGAGCAGGTCCAGGATGATGCGGAAGCTGCCCAGCAGGGCCAGCACGATAACGATCAACAGCGTAATGTTGGCAACTTGCTGGACCGTCGGTCTCCATTCCATTGCGTTCTTGGGCGTCCAGTGACGCACGGCCATGCCCACCACAAAGGGAACAATCTGCAAGACGGCCACTGCTATGATCAAATCCGCAACCGGCAGCGCGAAATTATCACCCAGGCCGGCGGCGCCGATCATAAAGTTGGCCATGGGCGCGAACGTGAAGCTGCCGATAATCGCCAGCAGCACCTGCAACCCAGCGGAGGTGGTGAGATCGGCTTTGGCGCTCATCGCAAACTTGACGCCCAGTGGCGCGCCCGGGACAGCAGCCAGCAGCAGCATCACGATATAGGACGCCGCCGAGAGGCTGAAGATAGCCGACAACCCCCAGCCCACCAGGGGCCGCAGGACAAAGGCGGTGATCAAGACCAGGATGAGCAACACGACGTTCTTGAAGACCGATCCCAGGGCTTTCGTTGTTGTCGCCAGGCCGGCGGCAAACATCGTGGCCATAATCATGATGACCAGCGAGGCATTGAATAGTCCGCCCATCAGGGCTTGGACAGTTTCCATGATTCATTCTCCTTTTCTACATGTACCTGGATTGTCCCCTATGGACAGTTCCAAGATCAGGGTTTGTCCTGGGCTTTCCTTGTGTTCCAGGAAAGCCCAGGAGTCAGTGTTAAATCTACGTCAACCTGGCACAATCAGTTGTAGCCTTCGAAATCGGCGCCGGGCGCGATATTCGGGTACTCCGCCTGGCTCTGGGCCAGGGCAACCAATGGGGCCGAAGCCGCGCCGATCACCCAGGCATAAACGAGCTCGGAATCCATCAGGTCGATGAACTCATGGGGGTCGTTGATCAGGTCCATGACCATCGGGACCTGACGCTTGATGTATGGCGCGGTCCACGACTCCTCTAAGGTGTAGCGGTAGTGCACCTTGAAGTGCTTCCATTTCGCCGCAATCGGCTCAGCATCGACCCCGATGTAGAGGTAATGGTCACGGCCGGAGGTTTCGGCCTGGCCCAGCATAAAGGCCGACATGTCCATCCCATCGATCGGACGGTCCGTTGGTACTTTGTCGCCCAGGCCGGCCAGATTCGCCAGGGTTGGATACCAGTCGAGGGCGGCGACGATCTCTTCGGTGACCACACCGGCGGGGATTTTGTCCGGCCAGCGGATCATGGCGGGTGTGCGGTAACAACCTTCCCAACCGCCGCCGAAGGTGCCACGCCAGTATCCACCGGATCCGATCCCTTCCCCCGTCAGGTGTCCAGTGCCGTTATCGCTGGCCCAGATGACGATGGTGTCGTCGGCGAGGTCTAGCTCATCGAGGACATCCAGGATCTGACCGGCGCGGTAGTCGAGTTCAGCCAGGTTCTTCGGTGCCGCGAAGGGGCTATTGGTTGCATCCTCGAAGTCCGGGTGAACAACCAACGGCGGGTGCACGTTGGTGAACCCGACATAGGCGTAGAATGGTTTGTCTTCGGCGTGGTTGCGGCGGATGAAGTCGATCGTCTTCTCGGTGATCTTCTCATCCATGAACGGCCGGGTCTCCAGGTTGAACTCATCGACTTCCTCAAAGGGCTGACCCTTGACGGCGGCCTTGATCTTCGGAGTCGGCCAGTTCGGGGGATACATCGGGTGAGAGGACCAGGCGGCCTCGTCGGAGGTTTCGCTGATGCCCCACCACTCGTCGAAGCCCTGGTCGGTCGGGATCCGACCGGCGACGTTGCCGAGGTGCCACTTGCCATACATCGCGGTGGCGTAGCCGCCGTCGGAGAACAGGTTCCCCATCGTGTACTCCCACGGCGAGAGCCCGTAGTGGCCGGGTTCGCCGGGCTGCGGGACCCGGAATGTGCCACAGCGGACTGGCATGCGTCCGGTCATGACGGCGGTGCGGGTGGGGGTGCACTGTGCTTCGGTGTTGTGGTTTGTGAAACGGATCCCTTCCGACGCCAACTGGTCCAGGCGGGGCGTGGGATTGAGGGCGCCATAGCAGCTCAGGTCACCCCAGCCGGTGTTGTCGACAAGCATGAAGACGACATTTGGTTTGTTAGCCATAGTGATTACTCCTTTTTGTGGGGAATCCAGCATTGTCGGCATTCAGATGCACTTTGCTTTTGGCTAGAATGTCAAGAATGGATAGGATCTCTTGGTTGGTCATATCTGGATTGGTTGCTACGTTTATTCTCGTTATTGGTTCAATAAGTGCCTCCTTCTTGCTCGGCTATCCTACTTTATTCTGGGACCACAATTTCCAATGCCTGCGGCATGGCGCTGACGGTAAAGGGAGTTTGACCACCGGTTTCACCGTCGATCCAGACATCCTGGATAGGATCCGCTTCCAGGCTGATTTCTTTGCCGCGCCAATGGTAGACACCAGCCCCGGCATCCGCGCCTTGGTAACGATAAATATGCTTGGAGATTGCCCGTAAGGGTTTTACTTCTTTAGTAACGACATACAAATCAAGATAGCCATCACTGATATCTACATTGCCAACTTCCGGAATTTCTTTACCCATGACAGCGCCAATCGAACCGGCATTGAGGATGAAAACTATCAGTGCTTCACCTTCAATAATCTCTCCGTCAACCGTTGCCTTATATTGAGCCACCGGCATTTTTCTGAGAAAATGCAAGGCGGAGTGCACGTAGGCGAGCTGGCCATATTTATCTTTCTCTTCCCTGCTGGCAGCTTCGTCAGAGCTCAAACCGGCATAAGCACGCAACATGAAGACTTGGTCGCCCATCTTGGCCAGATCTACGGCACGACGCTTATGACTGTTAACGATTAACTCGGCCGCCTCTTGCAGAACGAGAGAGACGCCCAGTTCATGAGCCATCGCGTTGCCTGTGCCTCCAGGCAGGATCGCTTGTGGCACACCGCTGCCCAACAGACCGTTGGCCACTTCCATCTGCGTGCCATCACCACCATAGGCAGCGACCAGATCGACGCCGGAGGCCGCCGCGGCGGCGGCCAGGCGTGTAGCATCGCCAGATTTGTGGGTCAGGCTGATGTCCCAGTCCACCCCTGCCGGATGGAAAACATGATTAAGCACATTAACGATTGGTTCATCTTGTCCGGCGGCAGGATTAAGTATCACATGGACTTTCTTATAAGGTAAGGTCATAGTTTTTTCTCCAATTCATTCCTATCTTCGTAATTGGCCGAGTTCAAACATGTGTGGAATTGCATTTTCCTAAACTGTTGCTCATTGGGGAGGCGTATCAGGGATCTGGTCGGCCGCCGCTTCGTAGACATTGCCGTAGATATGGTCCTCGCCAAGACGATCGATGACACCATCCCGACGCAACAGCGCCTTCACCTCCGGCTTGACGCGCGTCAGGCGCATATCAATGTCATAGTTGTTCGCCAACTCGACGATTTCAGCAATCTTGCTGGAGCCTTGCGAGTCGATGAAATTGATACCCTCAAAGTCAATGACCACTGTATGCAATGGTGGATCTGCCTGCAGGGCCAGCTCACGGATACGGTCTTCAAGCGCATCAGCACTGGCGAAAAAGAGCCCGGCATCAAAGCCCATCACCAGCAGGCCGGGATAGGACTCACTGTCCGGATATTCGTCTATGCTTCTAAACACCTGCGTGCCGGGCTTACGACCAAGTACGGGCATGTACGGCGCCGCCGAGACATAGATCAGCCAGACGATTGACAAGACAATTCCAATCATCACCCCCGCCAGTACGCCGGCGCCCAACACGCCGAGGATGGCGGCAATGGCGATCCAGAAGTCCGCTCGCGCCACGCTGCGCAGACGGCGCATCTCTTTCACGTTCATCATGCCAAACACGACGGCGTCGATGATGATCGCCGCCAGCACCGCCTTGGGCAGGAATGAGAACAATGGGGCAAGTAGGAGCAGGGTAAGGATGATTATTACGCCGGTGGAAAGCGAGGCGACAGGCGTCTTGGCCCCGGAGGAATCATTGAGCGAACTGGCCGATAGGCTGGTGGAAACAGGAATGCCCTGCACCACACCGGAACCGACATTGGCCATGCCCTGGGCCACCGACTCCTGGTTGATATCGACGCGATATTTGTGCCTCGCCGCAAACTCACGCGCGTCGCCAGCACTCTGTGAGAAACCGATCAGCAGCAGACCCAGGGCGGCCGCGCCGATCACTGTCCAATTGTCAATGATGAATTGCAAGCTGGGCAGGGCCAGCGACGGCAGCCCGCGCGGTACTTCGCCCACCAGCGCTATGCCCAGTTCACCCAGATTGAATAGGGTCGAGGCCAACAGCCCGAGGATGACCAGCACGAGCGCCCCGGGCACTTTGGGGACGGCAAAGCGCAGACCAAGGATCAAGACCAGGGATATGACGCCCAATACCAGTGTCGCCAGATCGGTTTCAGGCAGGCTTTGTAGCCAGCTAAACAGTTTCTGCCAGGCGTTGGAACCTTCAATAGAGGTGCCTGTGATTTTGGGCAGCTCGCCGATCACAACCTCGATGGCCGCCCCGAAAAGGAAGCCGGTGATCACCGCTTTAGAGAGGAACTGGGAGATCCAGCCCATGCGGAACAAAGCCAGCAGCAGAAAAAGTATACCGGTGACGATGGTGATCGCCGCAACCAGGGCCACGGACTCTTCGCTGCCAGCGACCACGCCAGCGGCAATGACCGCGCTGGCGGCAACAGCCGCTAAGGCCGAACTCGGTCCGGTGGCGATCTGCTTCGAAGTGCCAAAGAGGGCATATAAGATCGCTCCGGCAGCGGCGGCGTAGAGGCCATTCTGGATGGGCACGTTGGCAATCCCGGCATAGCCCAAGGACTTGGGTATGACCAATGCGGCCACTGTCAGCCCGGCGATCAGATCCGGTCGCAGCCATCCTCGATCATACTTGGGCGCCCACTGCACAATGGGCAGGTAACGGGCAATCCCGCGTGGTTTTGTTTGGGTTGCTTGCGCTGTTTCAGTCATTATTAAATTCCTTTTGCGGCAACGATGCGACCGGCATCTACAGCCTCTACCAGAAGCTGGTAATCGCGTTCGGTTTGGTCGGCATAGGTCATGGCGAAGTCGGCCACGGCCGTATCAAAGCTTTTACCCCTGCCCAAATAACCGGCAATCGTTGAGGCATCCCCGGTGCGGGCATGGGCGCGGGCCAGGCACAAGGCGCATAACTCGATGTAGGAATTCAGGCCTTCATCGTCCAACTTGGCCACATTGACTGAGCCCTTCATATCTTTTAGCTGCCGCCAGTAATAATCGCTGCCGGAATATTTACTACTGTGCCAACCCAGGAAAATATCATTCGTGGTTTGCATCAGTTGTTGGCCAGTCACTATCCGTTGCGCATATTGCGCATATTTGCGGGGAGGTAAATAGGCTTCCAGGGTGGAGGGACCGGCTTCTTTCAGTTGCAGAATCAAGCCATCGTCGTCGGCGCCGCCTTGCAGCAAAACGATCATGCAGCGCGTACCAACGCTGCCAACCCCGCCTACGCGCAGGGCGGCATCAACGATCTTGTAACGTGACAGCAGAAACTTTTTTTCATCATCCAGGCTTTGCAGGTATTGCTGCCAGGATTCTTCAACGGCCGTTTCTGAAATTGCGGCCAAATCTTCTGTATCAACAAGTTGAGTCAGGTTTTCAGCTCGTAAAGGAATCAGCAGCGGCGGTTCACGTCTGATGCGGCGACGGCCGTTGCTGTCGATATAGGTCAATTTTGCCAATGTTTGCTCCTGGGTTTTCGACCGCGCCTTGTCAATAAACTTCTGTGCTTTTTTACGTCTATTTTTGGTCGCGCGTTCTGCAAAAACATCCTGCAAGGCATCGGCATCCACATAGAAATACCAGACGTCCAGCGTGCTCATCTCGGCAAAACGGATCATTGTCCGCCGGTAGGCGCGCACACCCTCTTGAGCCAGGCTGCGATTGGTTTTATCACTGAAGCCGTTATCCCGTCCGGCAACAGCTACACTGGCGGCCAGCCGTTTTACATCCCATTCCCAGGGGCCGGGAAAGGCTTCGTCGAAATCATTCAGATCAAAAACCAGACGCCTTTCCGGCGAAGCAAAAAGACCAAAGTTAGAGAGATGGGCGTCGCCGCACAAGATAACTTCTAAGCCGCTGGTGGGTGTGTGGGCCAGGTCGGAGGCCATTACTACCGCCGAGCCACGTAGGAAGGCAAAGGGTGAGGCCAGCATCCGGCCGTATTTTATCGGCAGCAAATGTTGTAATCGTCCCTCATCCTGAGCTTGCAGTAAGTCCAGGGGATTGGGCCGTTCGGTTGCCGGCTGCCAGTCGCCGTGACTGCTGCGCGGTGCTTTTTGGCGCAACGCTTTTCCTTTCTTGTACCGTTCTGCACGGCTTAATTCTTGTGGATTGTCAAGGGACATATTTCATTCTCCAAGCGCAACCAGCCGGCCTGGTAGTTGGACAGCCAGCCCACGCTGGGAACGTATTTTGCAATTCCGGTTGGTGCGGTTGTTGTGATCAAATCCTGTTACCTATGACCAGACCAGGTGAAAATCCGTGTTAATCCGCCTTGATCCGTGTCATGAAAGCCTTGAGAGCGACTTCTCCGACAGACTCCTAGGGTTGAATAAGGGAAGGACGGGTCATTGGACCCGCCCAACCCTTTTGCAGTCTATTCAGCTTTATCCTCTTCACTCGCGGCTTCTTCTTCCTCAGCAGGCTCATCTGCCGCGACTGCTTCCTCTGGCGCGGCTTCTTCGTCCTCAGCTGTGGCATACGCGTCAACGACGACCGCGCCTTCTTCGGTGACCACACCGGCCTCATAGGCCGCTTCATCCTCAGTGGCGGCCACAACCTCATAGGCGGCCCCCGCTTCAGTAACAACTGCTTGACCGGCGACGACACCCTCTTCTGTGACGGCAATGCCAAATACAGCCACTTCTGATGGCGAAGAAACAACTTTACTGGCAGCCACACCCTCTTCTGTGATCACCATGGCGAGCAGAAGGTCTTGACGAGCGGACAATCGTTCATTGATTTCCGCACCAATGTCTTTGGCGAGGGACAACGTCTGTCCTTCATCTGCCTGTTTGCGTACTGCTTCAACAAAATCTTTGCTGGTGGTCACGACAAGCGCTGATGTTCCTGCAGGTAGGGCAGCGCCGATCTCTTTAAGAGAATCTTTGCCGAATCCGGCATCGTGATGGGCGGCAATGGCGCCTATGGCAGCCCCGCCGGCAACAGCCCAGCCTACCGGCCCAGCCAAAAGACCGACGACTCCACCCACGAGGGCGCCAATTGTGGCACCCTTGCCAGTGCTCATATCTCCTGTTTCTTTTATATGCACTTTACCCTCGGCGCTACTGCGTACGACCGCGGCATCGTCGAAATAGAACTGCTGGCTCTTTTTGGCTTGCTTCAACTGATCTAAAGCATTATCTGCACCACGTTCATCTACATACGCGGCTACAAACAAGCCAACACCTGCGATTCCTTCATTGGTTTTTTCGTCACTCATGATCTTTCTCCTTAGATGTGAAGATGATTGAAATTGGGTTAAATCGGCTATTTTAACTGTGACAGCGATTTTTCAGCTTTAGCTCTAGATACTTTCGACATTTTCTTCATTGTGGACAAAGAGATCGTACTTTGGGTAGGGGATTTCGATGCCGTTCTGGATAAGTGCCAGCTCCATAGATGAATTCACCTTGTCACGCATGCTCCATTCTTGATCATGGGTAGCAATCCACCAGCGAATAGTTATTAACCTGGCCGACTTTCCGTATCCGAGGAACAGCACTTCCACTGGCCTGTCAGGCAGCACGCCTTCAACGTTCTTTACTGCATCGGATAACACCTGTCTTGCTTGGTCAATGTTTTTACCGTAAGGCAAGTGCAGGTCAGTGCTGAGACGGAAAGTGGGATCAGGATAGGCGTAGTTCACCACCTCGCTTTCTACGATCTTGCTGTTGGGTATGATCACTTCACGATTTTCCATTGTGCGTATCTTGGTAGTTCGCAAACCGATCTCAAGTATCACCCCTCTACGTCGCAAACTTTCGATGTATATGGCATCGCCCAGCCGGAACGGCTGGCTCATGAGGATTATGAACCCAGACATGACGTCAACGACCACATCTCTGGCCCCGAAAGCAAGTAGAACACCTACGACTAGTATGGTAACCGACAATGCAGTATTGCTGATCCCGAAATGAGATAGACCAACACTTAGAGCCAGAATCAAAACCATGAGCTGGCTAAAACGGCGAGTGATGGTCAGAACTGGAGCTAATCTAGTGAACTCGTCAGCCTCGAGCTCGGCACTGTAGTTATCAACAAGGAGGTCGATAAATCGTAATGCTATCGCTGTGGCCAGCACGGTAATCAGAACAAAGAAAAGATCATCGACTATGGTTCGTACATTATCGCTGAGAAATTTGAGGCGTAGGATGGCATAGCGAGTTAGGATAAGTAGCACAAGCCACTGCAGTTCCCTGCTTAAGGTCTGAATGGGTGTCTTGCTGAGTTGAATACCTGTATGCCTGAAGAACCATGTAAGCAATTGCGCTATCAGCTTGACGATCACGAAGTAACCGATCAGAACGATTAAGATCGATATGACTACATCTATCCAATCCCTCACCGACAAACCGATAAATTGCGTGTCACTCAGACCCAAGTCATCAGCGATATCATCCACTTTTCCTGCTACGATGCCAGGCGTCGGTGTCGGAACCGGGGTACTGGCTTTAACTGCCGAGGACACTTCATCGGCCGACTCAGCGATGCTGTCCTTTGCGACAGGTGTTGTCTGTGCGACGTTTGGTGGCTGGGTGGGGCTGAGGGCAACGGTAGCGGTCGCAGTCGGCGCCGGAGTCGTCGGTTCAGAAGCGCAGGCAACCATGATCCCACTGAAGGCCAGAGTAGTGAGTATAAGAAGCATCCGGGCACGCGCGTGTTTCATGATGACCAAGTGACCGTTAATACACAGTGAGCAATTGCCGACTCGATAGATTGTTCGTCATGGTAGCGAAATCTTGATTATGATTGAGACACGATGGTGTTGTCATCATTTTGGTTTGATTCAAGTGAGTCGCTCGATTGCAGCGCCCATTCGATCGCATCGAGTAGCGCCGTACCGTCAATGGGTTTACGAAAGTACCCTTCTGCACTCATTTTTAATGCTATGCGCCTACTCTGCGGATCGTCATCAGCCGAAACAATGATGATGGGCACATGTGCGCTGCACGCCGAGAGTTCCGCTTGCAGCTCCTTATCCGATAGCCTGAGCATTCGAACCTCCAGCACCACACATCCAGGCATGTCAAATCTGAGTGCAACAAGGAGGTCTTCTACGGAAGTGAATTCACGGATATCATAGCCAGCCACACGTAACAAACGCACAAGCCCTGTCCTAGCCGACTGATCGCTGTCTGCCACAAATACAACGTTGACATTGTTCATGTTAATCAAAGTACGGAATGTCTTTCGAAAACGATAGGTCTTCAACCTTTACCAAGAACGGAGCTCGGAGCGAATTGAACCATTGTTTAGCTATTCTCCTTTCCGAACTCCACTTAAGAGTATATATGGCTGGGACACTGGGCGATATACCATCTTAGTGGTACACGGGAAAACAAGGTTCGCTTGCGTAGCAGTCCATAAGTAGCGAAATAGGGACGGAGAAAATGGCTAAGTAACACCGATCGAAAGCGCTGAAACCATTCAAGATGACCTGCCTCAAACCATTTCGTTTCGAAGATGTCTTTAACGCCGCGCCCCGAAATCCCCGCCTGCCATTTCTAACTCACGAATCTATAGGACCTGCAAATCTTGTTCGCCACTAGACCAATAGGTCAATTTCCTAATTCGTCTTCCCCAAGCCCGTTCCCGATGTCAACAGACGCTAACGAGCCATACTTCTGTCTTGCAGACTGTTCATCTTTGGAACAGCTGATATTAGTTGTCAGAAAATGTCTAAACAGCCGAGGACAACCACTTCAATATGACGGTGCCGAGAACTAGTGCATCGATGCATAAATATCCAGATATTTTTCTAGCGCTAGCCGCATCCGAGATGCGGCGGGTTTGAGTGGCATCCCGCCTGGTCACGGACCCGGCTAGCGCAGTAGAAACCGTTGACTCACTTACGCCGAAGTGTACTAGTGCATCGTCAAGCCTTAAATTTCGGATCATTTCCCTGCTGAGAAACCCGAATTTTTAATGTAGCTGATGTACTAGGGCAAACCACGAGGCTCGCGCAAGCCGCCATGAATAACCTTCTGTTCAATTGACCACAACAGGAAGGAGTAGAGTTCGGCTGGTGTTCGCCGGCGTGTTTACTGGCGGCGTGTTTTAGCTGGGTTGATACCAGCTTTTTCGCACAGGCGAACGAGCTCAGCAACCGATACGATCTCCATTTTCTGCATGACCCGGCCGCGGTGGATCTTGACTGTTTCCTCGGATATTCCCAGTTCGGACGCGATCTGTTTGTTCAGCATGCCGGTAATAACGTAGGTCATGATTTCGTACTCACGTGGAGTCAACGAATTGATCCGTTCACTGATGGAAGAAAGCTCGGCCCTTTGAGCGCGGCTCTCGGCGTCTTTGGCCAACGAAATGCGGATGGCTTCCAGCAGGTCGTCCCGGTCGACGGGTTTTGTCAAGAAGTCGACCGCTCCCATTTTCATGGCCTCGGCCGTTGTTTCAACATCTGCATGTGCAGAGAGAAAGATGATCGGCATGCTATCTTCAGCCTTGACCATTTCCAACTGCAGCTCCGGTCCCGTCATTTCAGGCATTCTGACATCCAGGACTATGCAACCTGGACCGTCATATTTTCCTGATTCCAGAAAATCTCGGGCCGATGAAAACGACTCCTGTTTCATATCGGCCGCCTTGACAAGACGAGCAAGTCCTCGACGGGCCGATGGATCATCGTCAATGATAAAGACCGTTGGTTCGCTCACGTTTCATCTTCCTTATTGGTCACGGGGAGTGCAAAGCCCACGCGAACGCCTCCCTCGGGCCTGTTGTCCGCCCACATTCGTCCGCCGTGCGCTTTGATGATCGAGTTGCTGATTGCCAGGCCCATGCCCGTGCCCGTGTGGCCTGGTTTCCAAGTTGCCAGGGGCTCGAAGATACCATCAATCACATTCGGATCAATTCCCGGGCCATTGTCATCTACGCAAACCTTGACCTCATCGGCATCGTGCGCCGTTGCGATTAGGATTCGCCGATCTTCACCAGTCTTGTCATTCATGGCCTGGCTGGCATTCATGATGAGATTGACCAGAACTTGCTGGATCTGGACTCTGTTTCCATTCACCCATGGCAGAGATGAATCAAATTGCGTCGTCAGCATGACACGCTGGATGATAAACTCGCTATGGAGAAGTTTCGTTGTTTCTTCCACAATAGCATTGATGTCGATCGGCAAGAATTCCACTCTCTGTTCACGATAGAGTTGCCGCAGATTGCGGATGACATCTCCGGCGCGTTTGGCGTCGGCTACGATGTCGGCCAGAATCTCTGACATTTCCTCTTCTTCCCACTGGCCGCTCTCGATCATCATTTCCGCAGCTTGGGCATTGCAGAGAATGCCGGTAAGCGGCTGGTTCAATTCGTGGGAAATCGAACCGGTTAGCTGCCCCATACTCGTGGTGCGGTCGACTCGAGCCAGGGCTTCCCTTTGCTCTTGTGCCTCTTGCTCGGCCCGTTTGAATTTCGTGAGATCCATGTTAATGCTGACTACGTACTCTATCTCCCCATTGGCATCTTTGACCGAATACAGGTGACTTTGAATCCAACGAAATCGCGCTTCCGTATCCTCCAATCCCATTTCCTCTGTCGAGCGATTCCCTTCGTAGTCCATCGGCGGCAAAATTATGGGCTCGCCCTTGAAAGCTCTTTCCACCAGTGGCGCAAGACCGAGATCCTCAATCTGCTTGTCGGTAAGCATGTTATAGTTCGCCAGCACTTGGGCGGTCTCTTCTTCGTTAAGCCCCCAATGCTTCTTCCAGGCAGCATTCACCTGGCTAATTTTCCCTTCAGGCGTCAAAATCACAATGTCTAACGGAGAGCGCTCCATTAGGCTCCGGAATCGCTCTTCGCTCCTCAGCAACTCCTCTTCTACCTTCTTGCGTTCAGAAATGTCGGTAATAGAGCCTGACATACGGATAGCTTTGCCAGTTTCATCCCAGATGGCATTCCCTCTTGTATGAAACCACCGGTATTCTTCAGATTTAGTTTGAAGGCGATAATCTACCTGGAATGGCACCCGATTTGTAAGGTGTTGGTCGACAGCCTGTCGGGTAGAATGGTAATCATCAGGATGCAGCCGGTTCCAAAACTCATCCGCTGAGTCTGAGAATTCCCCTGGCGAGTATTCCAGAACTTCCGTAAATCGGTCAGAATAATACACCGTGTCAGAGGAAATGTCCCAATCCCAGAGCGCGGCTGTGGATCCGGCGACGGCCAATTGGTAGCGTTCCTGGCTCACCTGAAGTTCCCTGACCGTTTTTTCGAGGCTATCGTAGAGCAAGGCATTTTCCACAGAGATGGCGAACTGAGATGACAGGTGCTTGAGGAGTTCTGCATTTTCCGGGGTGAAGACATCTGCCGTTTGGTTGTTTTCAAGATACAGCATGGCTCGGAGTTTCCCCTGGCCCAAGGCGGGGAGGCAGGCAATCGATTGGGTCGTGTTTTTGATCAGTCGATCTTCGGCGAAACGATGATCCAGTTGGGCATCCCCCAAGACCAGCACATCTTGCGTCCTCTGGCAATAATTGAAGACCGATTCTGGGATGAGTTCGGTCTCGCGATCAGTCGGATCGAAGGGCTGGTGGAAAAGAGCCGTATGTTCATCGGTTGTTAAATCTTTTCGGGCCTGAACGAACCATTCATCTTCCTGCTTTAGCAGCAACACTGCTCTTTCCGCACCTGAGTTGGTCATCACCAAATCCATCATTTGGGTACAAAGTTGATCGAGATTGGTTTCGGCAGCCAGCAACTGCGAAGCGCGGGTGATACTTTCAAAATCCAACTGAATTGGAGTCGCGGATTGGGTAATGGTTGAATTTACCTTGCCAATGCCGGCCGAGGTATCAGGTATTCCGCTGAGGGTGGTATCGGGCGTAAACCACTGCGGGTAGCGCTTTTCAAGGTCGTCGACCTTGGCGCCTGCTCCCCACTGACGGTAAAGTGAACATGCTTTACGCATATACATTTCGGCGATCTTATCGTTGCCCTGTTCCAGCCAGAATTGAGCAAATAATTCGTTCGCCAATGCTTGATCGTGCACAAACTGGTTCTCTTGTGCTCCCCTGATAGCTTGCTCATAAAGTTGGACAGCTTCCCACTGCTTGTCTGATGTTCGGCATTTTTCTGCAATCACCAGGTCGTATTGATGTTGATAATTCATAGGGGCTACATCGGCCCATAATTCCAACTCATTTTCGAAGGTTGCCAGTCTCTCTAACCGTTCCTGCTGGTCAGCATCATTTTTGACATCTGCCAGGCCGGCAATACATGCCAATCCGCCATAAAAGGAGATCTTGGTATACAGGTAGTGAGGATTGAGACTGCCACGGTACTTCAGCACATCGTTGATGCACCGGTATGCTTCTTGATGATCGCCGAACAGATAGCACAATGTCATCTTCTGCAATCCGTAGAGAGCCAGAAGCATGGTGTTACTCTCCACCTCCGGCCACATCGTCTCTTTCGAAAACCAACTCCCCTCCAATCGTGTCGTCTGTCCAGATCGTTCTGCTAGGTTGTGCGCGGATTGTGCAAACAGCAGGAACATGAGCAGGTTGGCCACCTGCCTTTTGCTTCTACTGACCTCTACTGCCCACTCGATTTCGGCGAGATAGAAGTCCAGGGGCTTCCCTGTGCCCCAGATAAGGAGTGTGTGATTCAGAAGGCACCAGAGGCCCCACTCGAAATTGCCTTCCTGCATTCCGATGTAATAGTACTTTTTGAGTGGTTCGATCAGGTCGTGAACTGGGCTCTCCCAATGGCGTATGAATGCATAGTGTATGTCCATGACCTGTGAGTCTATCCCGGAGTAGGGATACCGTTCGAGCAGATTGATGCCCAGTCTGCTGAAGCGGTTCGCCTCTTTGAACCGCGAACCGCCGATCGAAGCATTGGATTAGTGAGTACCAGGTATAAGCCGGACCTGATACATGGTTGTGGCCGTATTGATTGATGGTGTTCACCATGGTGTAAGCTAAAGACGGGAGACGATCAGTAGCTGCCAGGTATGTTGGCGTGGTGATCGCCATCATTATCTCCAGTGCCGCCTCCTTCTCCTTATCTCGTATGGGAGGCAGATCGAGTAACTCGTCCTCAGACAGGAAAGAACCGGGTGCATCAAGGAAGCTGATACGGAGTTTTTCGAGATATCTGTCGGCCAACGATATCGACTCCACCAATTCGTTTCTGGCGAGCATAGTCAATATCATCGTCTTGTAGGCATTGCACGTGTCAATCTCTCGTTTCGCATGATCCAGGATGGTGCCGTACAACCTGTCGACTTCTTCGTATTCAATATTCAGAAAACAAGCGTCTATCAACTCGTTGTGAACACACAAAGACAGCTCGAAGTGATCTTGCCAACAGTTCTCGCTCAATAGAGCAAGCCCTTGCCTCAGATAAGCAGTCGAGGCGGCGAACGCGGAGTTCACTTTGGCTTTGCGGCCCGCTATCAAATTCAATTCCGTCAGCTGGGTTTTTTCTACCGGATCCGTCAATAGATCGGCACTCAGGTTGTAGTGCGCAACAATATCGAAAATCCGATCATTCAGTTCTGTTTCAGCCGTGTCGGCCAAGAGCAACCGTCCAATTTCCAGGTGTTTTGCCTTTCTGTCCTCGGCATCTAACAAGCAATAGGCGGCCTGCTGCACTTGGTCATGCACAAACACATATGCATCGCCGGATGGGCGAATATACTGACCACTCAATGAGGCGTTCAGCAAATGGATAACATCTTTTTCTGGAAGGCCGGAGATCAACACCAGGGTCGGCAGGTCAAAACTGTTGCCGATGCAGGCTGCCAGTGACAATGTATTATTCGTTCTCTCTGACAATTGCGTGATCATTCTTGCCAGGAGATCGGCCACATTGTCTGAGATCGCTTCTGAATTGATATCTTCAAGATCCCATTGCCAGCTGGTTGTATCAGGATCATATTGGAAACGGCCTTCTTCGTTTAATGAAGTCAGCAGCCTGCGTAGGAAGAACGGATTGCCATGTGTTTTTTCGTAGATAGTCGTGCCCAACGCGGGGACACCCTCTGAGGCTCTCAGCGTATCCGCTAACAGTCTCTCTACGTGTTGCGGCTCCAATTCAGCTAGCTTCAGAATCTGGATAGGGATGCCGCTCTCTTCCTGGTGATCAAGCAGCCCCATCAGCGGATGGCTAGTATCGACTTCGTTGTCACGGTAGGCGCCCATCACTAGCAACCCGGATCGATTAACTTCAGACTGGATCACTTTGAGCAACCGGAGTGACGCTGCATCGATCCATTGCAGGTCATCGATAAACAAGACCAGCGGATGCTCCTCCGTGGCAACGGTCGTAAGAAAATGAGTGAAAACATAATTGAAGCGGTTTTCAGCTTCCTGGCCGCCCAACTGGGGGATATCGGGTTGTGTGCCGATGAGCTCCTCGAGGGTCGGAACCACATCTATCAACACCTGACCCAGATCGCCGACTGACGCTTGGATCTCTCTCTGCCATAAATCAAAGTTCGTATCCGGCTCAGTCAAGATCAGAGAAACAAATTCAGCAAATGCTTGGCTGATCGCTGCATAAGGCGTAGTTCTCAGATATTGGTCGAATTTGCCCCTGACAAAGTAACCGCCATTTTGCGACACTGTTGGCTGGAGTTCTTCCACCAGCACTGTCTTGCCGATGCCAGAGTAGCCACCGACAAAGAGCATAGATGAAGTCCGCCGACAGGCGTTTCCGAAGGCCTCCTCCAATATCTTCAAATCCCCTTGGCGTCCATAAAGCGTCTGCGGGTATTTGAACCGGCTGGCATCGTCGACCTCTCCCAGAGGGAAATCTTCAATCATATCCGCCGGACTCAAACGCTGGAGACATGTGTCCAGATCAGCCTGAACCCCGGTCGCGGATTGATAACGGTCTTCGGCATTTTTTGAAAGTAACTTCAGAATAATAGCGCTGAGAATCTCAGGGATTGCTGTGGAGAGCTCTGTCGGTGAAACCGGTACTCGGGCAATGTGGTCGTGGACAAGCTGTAACGGATCGCTTAAATCGAAAGGCAACTGACGGGTCATCAGTTCATACAAAACCACCCCCAGAGAATACAGATCCGAGCGTTCATCCACAACACGGTTGATGCGTCCGGTCTGTTCCGGTGAGATATAGGGTAGGGTGCCCAACAGTTGATCGGATCGCACTTTTTGGTGACCACTGCGGTTAATATAGGAGGCAGAACTGAGATCGATGATTTGAACAGACGCCTGATCCTTTCTGATGAGGATATTCTTACTGTTCAAATCCAGATGGATCACATTCAGTTGATGGATGTTTCCCAAAACGCGGGTTAGATTGACGGCAATTTCCAGTTTTGATCGCAGATCGAGTGTTTGTCTGGCGATCGTATCCCGCAGGGTCTCTCCATCAACGTATTCCAGGATCAAAGCGGGTTGACTGTCAATTGACTGATGTTCTAAAACCTTACGCACCCCCTCAACCCCATCGAGGGTGCGGGTCATCTCGTATTCATTTTCCAGAGTTCGAAGACTTCGTATAGATGGGTGGCGTTTGGCAGGTATTTTGATCACCACCGGCCAGGCGTAATCCGGAAGACTCTCAACGGAGATTCTTGAATTGCCTTGATGAATGATTTCTTTAGTCGTCGATTTCATATACAATTTAAGTTCTCACATCAAAGAGAATATCTTACAGACCTTACAAACCAATGTACATTCCCTGTGGCCTAATTTGAATGAGTGTGATGAAATGTATCTTTTCAATAATTCGGGGAAACTCCTGAGACTGCCTTCGCAGATACGCAACGGTTTGTTTGCTGCCAGGACGGCATTGACCCTGATGATGCTTTGCTCCAGGCCAAATTGTCAGAAAGTGCGCCGCTTTCCCGCGGGGTATAGCCCCGGTCAGCTACAACTTGGGTTAGGCTGCGCCTTGGTTTGAACTCATATAAATCTTGAAGTGTTGTCGTTATCTTTCTGCGATATACAAACGTACCCAATCTTCAAAATCTCTGCGCTCAATCTCTCCAGAGGCAACTTGAAGAATTACTTTTTCTTGTTCGTTTACAGCTACGGAGATTTCATAGCCGTTCAACACCATAAAGATTTCCATGGCAGCCTGACCCGCACGCTTATTCCCATCCACAAACGGATGATTTTTGATGATTGAATAGCCCAGGGCGACAGCTTTTTCTACTACTGTTGGGTATAACTCTTCCCCACCAAACGTCATGCGCGGCTGGGCAATGGCAGATTCTAACCCACTAATATCTCGGATACCATCTGCCCCGCCAGACAACTCAATCAGACGACGATGCAACGCCAGAACTTCATTTAGCGTCAAATAGCGCATTTAGACCGCCAGTCGTTGATAAAGCTCATTGTTTTTTTCTAACACATAGTCCATGGCGCTCTGAAATGTTTCTTCGGGGCGGGTAAGCATATCTTCGATACTCAAGCGAACAAGTTCTTCAGGCGAAACTTTGAGCCGATTTGATAACTTTTGTAAGGCTCTCAAGCGATCATCGGTTAGATTTATCGTCAATGTACTCATAACAACCTCCGCTTTAAGTCTACCTTTAATGAAGATTAATTACCAGCCCTACTTTTTTGTGAGAATTCTTCTGAAGTTCCAGTCGCCAAACGACTGAACTCAGCGGACGGGCGGGTCACGACTTCCGAAAGCGGCGAACCACAGTCTTCGAGTTCGCCTGCTTAGCACCGAGGGCGTAGCCCGTTCCGTTGAAGTGACTTGTTAGAGCGCCAAGGGTAGGATGAAGAAAATCGGCGGGGAGCAGGCTCTTGATGCCAACTGGAGGCTATGATAGCAAAAACACCTACGCCTGCCAACGGCTTTCTTTACCACCAGGCCATCCGAACCAGCACAATGACCGGGATTAGGAGGCGCACTAACATTTTTTTGATCGAAAGACACGCCATTAACTCTACCAAACACTGTTTTATTTTTCCTGATTCTACCGGATTCTGTGGATCCGCCCAATCCGCCGATTGAAATCGGCGGTTGCCAAGAAAAACCAGCTCAAGCTGGTTGAAATACCGCTTATTGAACGTGTTTCAGCACGTTATCTGTAGCAGCCCAAGAATTCATTCATTGGATGCAGTTCTCGCCATTGTTCGTCATCTGAGCAAATGAGATACTTTATAAACGCATCGATCCTTACCCTTGCTGATGTTTGAAATTGTCTCTATACTTGGCTCAGAAAGTTATACAATTACCAGTGGAACCCAGACCGATATGAGGAGTCAGACTCAAGGGACTGCGTATGTACATCGCCCACTTTGCCAATACCTATAAAGCCAATGTCAATGGCGTTGTCAAATCCGTCAGCATTTTCCGCGACGCGCTGGCAGGCATTGGGAACAACGTCTTCATCTTTGCTCGGCATGCGCGACGATACGAATAAGTGATTGGTCTAAACCAAGCCCTCCTCAGAATCTGAACTTAGTCCATGTAAATATGCGTCATTCAACGTATTGAATCTCAGTATCGAACTGGGTATAAGTACGAGGAACGGCGGACACACCTGACAGAATGCATAATCTCAACGAACCGCCCACCAAGAGTGCTATTCGCTACAGCCGTGTATTGACTTTGTGGCGAACGGTTGCACTGGGATCTTCTGTCACCGTTGGATTGGCGATTTACACCTTGCTGGGTCCTACGCTGCTTCTTGCAGGCCGGGAAAACGTTGTTGGATCCTATTTACTATTGCTCATTCTGGCCTTGCCGATTGCCTTAACATTGGCAGAACGGGCAGGTGTGATCTCGGGTCGGGGTGGTGTTTACAATTTGGTGCGCACGCGGGGCAATCTTGCGCTTTCGTTTAGTACCGGCTGGCTGTTAGTCGGTGGCCAGATCAGCCTCGTCGCTCTTCTTGGCTGGGGTTTGGCGGTCCATCTCGACGTTGTTTTGGTGAGATTGCTGGAAAGGCAAATCGATCTCAATCAAATTGCCGCCCTAATGATTGGACTTGTCATTGCGAATCACATCTTGAGCACACGCGTCAGATGGCGCGCCCGTACTGCCGGGATTTTCGCGAGTATTGCGATTCTAACAGCCATGGTTGTCGCCAATTTGTTGCAGGGCGTCGAAAATCCACTGAAAGACTGGGTTAGTTACTCATCCAATGACATGTTCGACGCCGCTGTGTTGCTGGGCGCGGGATTATGGGGATTCTATTATCAATGCCCGGGATGAAGTGATTCGCCCCACGAAAACCATACCAAAAGCGCTATTGATCTCGCTAGGATTAATGACCGGGCTCGGTATAGTGGCCGGATTGGCGATCAGACAGTATCCATCCAGTGTCACAAATTATCTGACACCATTGCTGCAGATAACTGAGGACTCCGGTATATTGCCGGATCTTTTAGTGGCGATACTCTACGCTATCGCGGGGCTTATCATCATCCTTTCAGCGCTTAATCGAGCAATCGTCAATATGGTAGAAACGACTGGGATACTGATTCGTGCTGGCTTTCTACCCGATCGGCTCAACCGCCATGTCAACAAAAACGGATCACCCGTGTTCTTGCTAATTGGTTTGGCAGTCTCGGCCATGCTGCTGATCTTTTTTGTCGACACCCTACTCGTCTTGGCATTGGTCGCTCTGTCCTTCTTTTGGACAGCTGCGTTAGCACATATCCCCGATCTATTTAGCAGAAAACCAAATCTACCTGATAACCGACGACCGAAACTACCCTTCCATCCTCTGTTTCCCGGCCTGACAGTAGCCACAGGCCTGTTGCTGCCGGCTATAACCTTTGATGGTAACGTTTGGTTGTTGATCATTGGATGGGCGGTGGTTGGCGCCCTGGTATATGTCTTTTATGCCAATACACATGCAGCTGAGATACGCCGGTTAGAGTTTGTTGTAGGAAAGGAGGATCAGCATGTTACCGGCCAGGCAAAGATACGATATAAAGTCCTGGTTGTCGCCAACGAACCCGCCAGAGCGCGGCGTTTGATCGACCTCGGACAACGATTGGCAAGAGCGAGACAGGGAGATCTCGTCGTACTACAAACCCTTGTCCTGGCCGACCAGATGCCTGACTATATAAAACGCCAGCGAGCACAGTCAGCCTGGAAGCGACTTTCACAACAGATCGATGCACTGGCAATCACTGACGTCCACATCGAAGCGGTTGTTCGATTAACAGCCAGCATGGCCGACGGCATTGTGGCGTCGGTCAATGATGAACAGGCTGATCTACTTCTACTTGATTGGCACGAAGAGGGCGAAGACATTCGGGAGCCTTCATATGATTTCAAATTCGATATCATTTTGAGGCACGCCAGGTGCGATATTGCGATCGTCAAAGGTGACTTGCCTGAGCAAGCACACGCCATCGTTGCGCCAACAGCAGGAGGTCCCAACGCGCCTACCGCGGCAAGAATTGGCGCCGACCTAAGTACGGCTGAAGAAAGCAGTATCGTTGTCGTCCATGTCGTAACCGAGCCGGAAACACAACAAGTTAGAGAAACCGCGCAGAAGAACCTTGACGCTACCCTTCTGGCATTGCAAGATGTCGGATCGGTCGAGTCTCGCATCGTCTATCGGCGTACTGTTAGTGCAGGTTTGGCAAGTGAGATCGAAAAGGCTGACATACTGGTCATCGGAGCAGCCCAAGAGGGTGTCTTTGAAAGATCATATTTTGGTGGTCAGGCCGTCGGGATTGCGGAAGATCTCAGCATCCCCGCCATCATGGCCAGTACGAGACGGCGAACACGCTACACGGCCCTGACATTGCTCTGGGATGCGCTCTCCGGCCCTCTACCAAAGCTCACACGACGGCGACGGGCAGATGTGGTCGCAGGTATGCGTGAAGGCGCTCAACCAACGGTCGACTTCTTTGTATTAATTTTGCTCTCGGCCATGATCGCTACGCTAGGCTTGCTTCAGAACAGTGCAGCCGTCATTATCGGCGCCATGCTTGTCGCTCCCTTAATGACACCCATCCTATCGATGGGCATGAGTATGGTTGTCAGCGATCTCAAACAGTTGCGAGTAGCAGCTGAGGCCACTGTACAGGGCGCGGCCCTGGCTATCGTGGTTGGTGTCGTCACCGTTCTGCTCTCGCCCATCCAGACGGTAACGACCGAAATCCTTTCGAGAACCACACCCAATGTTCTCGATTTGGTCGTTGCCCTGGCCTCGGGTGCGGCAGCCGGTTATGCCGTGAGCCGAAAAAAGGTTGCTGCAGCCTTACCCGGTGTCGCAATCGCAGCAGCGTTGGTCCCACCCCTTTGTGTCGTAGGTCTTGGATTCGGTATGGCCGATATCGAGATTGCAACGGGTGCATTGCTTCTATTTATCACGAACCTGGTTGCTATCGTTTTTGCTGCCGCACTGACATTCATTGCACTGGGCTTCTTTCCAGAAAGAGAGAATCGCAACGAAGTCTTCAAAGGATTGCGTATCACCGTCATTCTTCTAGCCATCGTAGCAGGCATTCTGGTTTTTGCGACTATCTCGACGTCCCGGCAATTAGCGCTGGTTCAAACGGTCGAGCAGGTGCTTGATGATGGCCTGGAAGATGCTGCGGAAGTCGATGTGATATCGGTTCACCGCCAGGGTGAATCTTATCTAATAACTGCTGATATTCTTAGTTATGAGAACGTAGATGTAACTGCCGCTCAGTTGCAAAGTATCGAGGGTGAATTGATCCGCGTGTTAGAGGCTCCGGTCCAGCTAACTGCTACCGTGATTAGTGGCTACAGCGGTGATATCAATGATTTGGATAAACTGCTGCTTATCGATGACATGTTCACGACTGCGGTTACCGAGTTGAATGCGGACATTGCCTTGCTGGATGTCAGCAGAACCAATAACGGTTATCTCATCTCAACAGTGATCATACTTTATGAGGATTCGCTCCTGACCGAAGCGCATTTGCATATCATCCAATCGGAGATAAGCACAGAAATCGGGTCGGAAGTCACAACCGATGCCACGTTCATCCATGGAACGCGAGCTGTGCTGGATCCGATGACAGCATCGACCAAAACGCCGACCACTACACCATCTCCAACCGCAGAACGTGATGGGCTGCGCCCTGCGAAACCGACCGATACACCACAGCCTGTTCCGACCGACACCCCAACATCGATACCGGAACCGACCAGTGAACCTACATCCGAACCGACAAGAGGACCGATCCGTACGCCCACAGATGTACCGACACAGGAGCCAACAGAAGAACCACTGCCTTCTCCGACCTCAGCGCCTACCCTTGAGCCGACCGAAGAACCAACAGCAGAACCAACCGCCGGGCCCACAGAAGAACCGCCGGCAGCCACACCAGCCGGCGGTTAATTCGCCAAAGAGAAAAAGTCGCACACCAGCGAGGCCAGGCGGGGATATCTAAAGTAGACGAGCGATAAATTCTGCATGTGCTTCCAGGCCAGTCAGATACTTGAGAGGGTGACGACGAAAGCGTCGGCCATCAGAAAAGGTGGACAGATGAGAGCGAATACGCTGACGCTCGTGCCGCCATTCTGCCAGGGAGATACGTTGGAAGCATTGTATTTGTTCCTGCAGGTTAGGCACGATATCAAAGAGCAACCAGGCCCCCTGTTCATGTAGGCGCTGTCTGGCGTGGTAGGGGCCGGAAGTGAGGAGTGTTTGACGACGCACTCGTGCGAAGAGGGATTCGGTATCGTTGTTGGTGCGAGGCAAACCGGGGATGTCATAGCAGTGGAAGAGTCCGGGAGCATAGCGCTTGGTCAAGTTGTGCAGGTGCCGGCGAAAGCTGGTCAAAGTAGAATCAAGGTCAGAACGCCGTTGCAATTGTAGCAGGTAGGTGTGCAATTGTGCCTGCACAATGGAAGAGAGGGTTGATTCGGTCAATTGCGCCTCTGCTATTGGTGGTGGCACATCCAAGATATCACTGATGTCGAGGAGCCAAGAAAAGGCTTCGGCGAGGGTGGTGTACTCGGTCTCGAAAGTTGACAGAGCCTGACGAATGGCCTGAACGAAGCAGAATAAGCGAGGTTCATCAGGCAGGAAGGAAAGGCTGATTTCCAGGGAACTGAGGAGTAGCAACAGGTCAGCATAGAGACGCAAGCCGGCCAAGCGAAATGGTTTGCGTCCACTGCGAGAGAGAACGGGGCGCAAGCGAGCGGCATAGGCAGCCACCAACTCATCAGTTTGCTGTTGTCGGTTGGGTGGGGTCAATTTCGCTGCTTCTTGCTCAAACGATAGCGTCGCAGAGGATTGATGTAGGGCCGTCGCCGACCCTGCCCTGAACCAATTCACTCCGCCCAGATTACCATCACTTGCCCTCTCACGGCCGTTGGGGCCATTGACGCTTGTCCCACATTGCACTGTCCTGCCTGATCTTTCCAGCTCGACAACACAGTCCCGGTCAGCAAAATCAGTACAAAGTATGCACATTCCATCAACACGGTTTTCTTCATAGCAGTCCTCCGACTTGAGAATTGCCGGATAGAATGCCAGATTCTTGCTTTTCTAGCCAAACACCGACTGCCTCCTCTTTCCCTCGTTTACTTTAATCTGATGCTACACATCTGTGGCCATGGCCGCGGGCCTTCATCCTCTGGTGGTGTGCGATTTTTGCCGTTTGGCGTTTTTGATTCGTAACTATTCAGGTCACCCCGCCTTGTCCACAGATTACTCAGATTAAAAACAAAAAATCTGTGCAAATCAGTGTAATCTGTGGTCAGTTTTGGACTGACAAGCCATTCTAAGTGGAACCTGTACAGTTACTTTGATTCTACCGGATTCTGTGGATCCGCCCAATCCGCCGATTGA
>JAAENG010000380.1 GCA_024224665.1 Chloroflexota bacterium
CTCGATTATCCAATTGTAAAGGTTCGATTTCAACTCGACTCACGTCGAGCTGGGTTAAGCTTTGTCAAAAGTCCAATTTACAGTGCCACGAAATTAACCGCAAATCAATAGGTTTGATATGCGTGCGAAGCCCGTGCTCCTCTTATGATTGTTTTGAGTCAAAGCCTCGCTGCTACTTTGGCAAACGTGATCTCATCTAAATCTGCGGCAAGAACCTCCGCATCACCGCCAGGTTTTCAAGCGCACGGCCTGCTCCCATGGCAACACAAGCGATCGGGTTATCCGCAGCAAAGCAGTGAACGCCGGTTTCCTGCGTCATTAAGTTATCTAGATTTCGCAGGCCCGCACCACCACCCGTCAGCACCATCCCCCGGTCGATAATATCGGAGGCCAATTCCGGTGGCGTTTTTTCCAAAGTTTGGCGTACTGCACCCAATATAACAGAAAGAGGATCGCTGATCGCCTGTGTCACTTCTACTGAGGTAACGGAAATGGTTCTGGGCAACCCTGTCACTTGGTCGCGGCCGCGAACGTCTAGCGACAATTCATCCTCTAACGGCAGTGCTGACCCGATCTGTATCTTTAACTCTTCCGCCGTTTGCTCACCGATAATAAGGCTGTACTTTTTCCGAACATAGGAAATGATAGACTGATCAATGCGGTTGCCCCCTACTCGCACACTGCTCCAAACCACAATGTCATTCATAGAAGCCACCGCAGCCTCGCTGGTTCCACCACCGAGGTCGACCACCATGTTGCCGGTGGGTGTATTGACAGGAAGGCCGGCGCCGAAAGCTGCAGCCAGGGGTTCAGGAATAAGATAGGCTTCTTTGGCTCCCGCTTGAATGGCAGCATCGTAAACAGCTCTGCGCTCGACACTGGTCACACCTTTGGGCGTACTTATCATGATCTGAGGGCGAAGTAAAGGATTACGGCCAATAACCTTACGAATAAAATGCCGTAGCATGGCTTCTGTTACCATGTAATCGGCGATGACCCCATCGCGAACAGGTCGAGCGACTTCGATACTGTCGGAGACACGGCCAATCATGTCGGCGGCATCCTGTCCAACTGCAACGATTTTATTATCTCTGACAGAAATGGCTACGACACTCGGCTCCTGCAACACAACACCCTGCCCACGAACAAAAACCAGCACGTTCACAGTACCCAGATCAATGCCTACTTGCTTTTCAAACATTTAATACTTGCCTCATGAAACTGTTCACCGTGACGTGTTTGTTAGGTCGCACCCGGTAACAGATGAATAATCTAGCGTCAGTAGATCACAAATGTAAATTGTAAGTGTGCTGGTAGACCAGATACCGGTAGACCAGTAGACCGGTAGACCGGTAGACCAGTAGACCAGTAGACCAGTAGACCAGTAGACCAGTAGACCAGTAGACCGGGATATAATCGCGAAGTGAACATGGAATCGCATTCTACCCGGTTTTCTAGTATTTGGGTTTGCCGGTTTACGATATGGAAGAACAACTGACAAGGAATTCGGATATACTGATAATAGTAGTGTTAACGATTATAGTGCAAAGTGCAGGGGTTGTGAAAACCTACGATAAATTCTGACACAATAAACCGGGCGTCGATTTAACGCCCGGTCATCCCCTTCATTAAGACTGGCAAATTTACGAGTTGGTTATCTATACCTCACCGGGCGAGCCGAAATCTGATCCACGATTGGCAGTGCGCCGGCCGGATCTACGGCGGCGAGCGACCGTCAGGCGTACACGTGAACGGCGCAATGCCGCTTCCATGGCGACGTGGGTATCCTGATCGCGCTCGTGCTCGGGGGTGGCAAGATATTCCTCGGCCCTGCGCAGAGCCGCTTCCGCCCGAAGCGCGTCGATCTCTTCGACATGCTCACCTGAGTGCGCGACCAGAACGACTTTATCAGGGCGCACCTCGACAAACCCACCACCTATGGCGTAATACGTATCTTCTTCACCTTCGACCCGAACCATAACCTCGCCCGGCGCTACCACCGCTATGAGGGGCGCATGTTTGGGTAGTACGCCGATCACGCCATCGGCGCCGGGGATGATAACCATATTGACATCGCCTTCGTAGATCAGGCGGTCTTGGGCAACAAATTCAAATCGAGTGGTAGACATGGGTATTTGTGAACTGTGAATGAGGGGCGCTATTCACAAAGTCTCATTTTTTGACTTCTATACAGCGGCTCGCATTTCAGCGGCTCGCTCGACGGCCTCTTCGATCACGCCGGTCATGTAGAACGCCGCTTCAGGCAGGTCGTCGTGATTGCCGTCAAGAATCTCTTTGAAACCACGAACGGTATCCTCGATCTTCACATAGCGGCCAGGCTGGCCGGTGAAAACCTCGGCGACGTGGAAGGGCTGTGTGAGGAAACGCTGGATTTTGCGAGCCCGCGCTACCGTGAGCTTGTCATCCTCGCTCAATTCCTCGACACCAAGAATGGCGATGATGTCCTGGAGGTCTTTGTAACGCTGCAGCGCTTGCTGCACACCGCGAGCTACTTCGTAGTGTTCATCACCGATGATCAACGGATCCAGAATCCGACTGGTGGAGGCCAAGGGATCGATAGCGGGGAAGAGCGCCTGCTCGGCCAAAGCACGTTCGAGCGAGATAGATGCGTCGAGATGGGCAAAAGTCGTAGCCGGGGCAGGATCTGTGTAGTCGTCGGCAGGGACATAAATGGCCTGCATCGAGGTGATCGACCCTCGTTTGGTGGAGGTGATACGTTCTTGCAACTCACCCATATCAGTACCGAGGTTGGGCTGGTAACCGACAGCACTGGGCAGACGCCCCAGCAACGCTGACACCTCGGAACCGGCCTGAACAAAGCGGAAGATGTTGTCGATGAAAAGCAGTACGTCGCGGCCTTCATCACGGAAGTACTCAGCCATGGTCACGGCGGTCAGCCCTACGCGCAAACGGGCGCCGGGCGGCTCATTCATCTGGCCGAACACCATGACGGTCTGGGGCAACACACCCGAGTCCCTCATCTCATGCCAGAGATCATTGCCCTCACGGCTGCGCTCACCTACACCGGCGAAAACCGAAAATCCACTATGCTCTTCTGCCACGTTGCGGATAAGTTCCTGGATGATAACGGTTTTGCCCACGCCGGCGCCACCAAAGACGCCCGTTTTACCACCCTTGGTAAAGGGAGCGATCAGATCGACAACCTTGAGACCAGTTTCGAACATCTCAGCTTTGGTCGATTGATCCTCGAAAGAGGGGGCAGGGCGATGGATGGGATAATAGGCTTCGGCTTCGACATCACCCATCTGATCGATGGGATTGCCGGAGACATCGAAGATCCTGCCCAGGGTCTGAAGACCGACCGGCACGGTGATGGGGCCACCGGTGGCGACTACTTCCATGCCACGGCGCAGACCATCGGTGGTGGACATAGCCACCGTGCGTACTTTATCGTTACCCAAGAGTTGCTGTACTTCGCACACCAGTTTCTTCCCCTCTTCAAGAGGGATTTCCACGGCGTCAAAGATATCAGGCAATTGGCCGTCGGGGAATTCGCAATCGACAACCGGGCCTACCACGCGAATAATGCGGCCGGTGACTCGTTCGTTATTGCCGTTTGTACTCATCCAGTTGAACCTCCAACAGTTCGTAGTGAATGCTTCAGTGCTTGTATTAGACGCACTGAAGTGCGACTACAAACAGATGTTTATCAATTAAGCTTGGACTGCGTTGGCGGCGCCGACGATATCCAGCAAAGCCATGGTAATGGATGTCTGGCGCGCCTTGTTGTATGTCAATGTGAGATCACCGACGAGTTCTTCTGCTGCGTCGGTGGCATTACGCATGGCGACCATACGAGCCGAATGCTCACTGGCAATTGCTTCGTATAGTGCCTGTAACAGCTGTACTTCTGTAAAACTATGAAGAACCTGATCCAAAACCGTCTCAGGATCGGGTTCAAAAATATAGTCAGGGGCCATTGTCTCAGGAAAATCTTCTTCCGGTAGTTCAATGGGCAAGAGCTGGCGGATCTCCGGCACTTGGGTGACAGTATTGTGAAACCTGGTAAACCCAAGATAGACGGCGTCATAGCGCTCGGTTATAAAATCCTCGATACAGATACGGGCTATCGGCCCAATCGCCGCTGACTTAGAATCGGCTGCGGCACTGTTCTGGCCGAGGTGGTCGCTCACGGGCCGGTCGCCGATGCCAACAAACTCGGCGCGTATCGGCGGCCCATAGCGACGCATCCAATCGCGCCCTTTTCGGCCCATCGTGATCAACTCGACCTCTTTACCTTCTTCCTCCCATTGGCGAATCGCTCTCACTGCTGTACGGATCATATTGCTGTTGAGACCACCGGCCAGGCCACGATCGGCTGTGATCAGTATCAAGCCCAGGCGTTCAATCGGGCGCTCCTGTAACAGCGGTTGGTCCGCAGCCTGCGTACGGCGAACATGGGAAAGGAAGGAAAGCACTTCACGCGCTTTCTCGGCGTAGGGGCGTGTTGCCTGTACTTGCGCTTGAGCACGGCGCATTTTAGAGGCGGAAACAGCCTCCATTGCACGTGTCACTTGGGAGATATTCTTAACGCTGCGAATGCGGCGTTTGATATCGCGTTCGGTAGCCATACGTTAGGGATATTGATGTTCTGAGGATTAAAGATCAAAGATTGAAGACTAAGGACGGTCGGCAGAAGAATCCGTAGGCGCTCATGAAAAATGATCGACAACTTTTTGTCGATGTGTGTGGCAAGTGGCACATGGCACGTTCAATCTTGTCTGCAAGCGAAGTTGTACCTGCTACTTGCTACCTGCTACCTGCTACTTGCTACTTGCTACCTGCTACCTGCTAC
>JAAENG010000381.1 GCA_024224665.1 Chloroflexota bacterium
ACTTTCTGGCTTCAGCACAAGAGCACTTCTCAAGAATTTGCAAAGATGCAAAACGGCATCAATGAACCATGCCCACATTTCATCCTACCCACCGAACATGATAGAATCAAGTTTGTAAACCGTCACACAGCGCATTGTCAAACTATACCCCGATCCACATCATCATGCTAAAAAAGACAACCATCTCCCTTCTTACCCTTATTCTTTTAAGCGGCCTGCTGGGGTTCATCACCCAACCTTCAGGAGCAATTCCAACCAGCGAGGAAATCACCCCCATCGCCAAGGCTCGACCACCGGCTTTGGACGAGGCCGACCTGAAACGCGCAGCCAGCAAGATGGATGAGGAATTACTCTCGCAGTTGCGCAACTCGTCAGCCGGCATGCTCACGGCGATCGTGCACATGGGCACACAGGCCGATCTTTCGGCAACAGTCAGCGTGCAGAGCCGCGCAGTGCGTTCAGCCATGGTTGTACGGGGTCTGCAATTACATGCAGAGCTCAGCCAGATCGGGATCAGGGGCTATCTGGATGGAGCAGAGACTGCGGGTCGGGTGGAGAGCTATCGTCCTTTCTATATTTTCAACGGTCTCGCCGTCACAGCTCAAGCCGATACCTTGTGGGAGCTTGCCCTACGTGAGGACGTACAAGCGATCACGGCCAATCACATATACGTGCTCGATACTGCACCCGCGGGTCTGGTGCGTGGCCACTCAGCCAACCCCCAGACTTTATCAATCGCTCAATTGGCCCCACAGCAGTTGCTCGGCTGGAATATTACCAAGATCGGCGCCAATCAGGTGTGGTCCGATTTTGCTGTAACAGGCGAGGGCGTGGTAGTTGCCAACCTCGATTCAGGCGTGCAGCTCAGGCATCCGGCGCTAAGGGAGCAGTACGCAGGATGGCTTGGCGACGGCGAATACGATCACGATTTCCACTTTTATGATGCCAGCGGCAGTGGGTTTGTGGAGCCGCTGGACGACAATGGCAACGGCACGCACACCATGGGTACCATGCTTGGAGGCGATGGGCCAGGATCTTTCGATGAGGATATCGGTGTTGCTCCGGGCGCCCGTTGGATCACTGCCAAGGTTTTCAACAGCGCCGGTACCGCCACGAGTGATGTCATCCATGCGGCCTTCGAGTGGATGTTAGCCCCATGCCCACTGGGGGTACAACCTGGCGATCCCAGTTGTGATCCGGCCCAGGCGCCCCACATCATCAACAACTCCTGGGGCAGTCAGGCCAGTGCTCGCACCGAGTATCTACCTGATGCTCAGGCATTGCGGGCTGCCGGTGTCCTGCTTGTATTTAGCGCCGGCAATAACGGTCCCGGCAGTGGCACCCTGGGCTCACCCGGCAGCTTTGCCGAGGTCTTCAGCGTCGCTGCTACCGATAGTGACGATCTCATTGCTGATTTCTCTAGCCGGGGTCCATCACCCTTAACCGCCGAGATCAAACCAGACGTCAGTGCTCCAGGCGTGGCAGTACGCTCCAGCATCCCCGACGGCGACTATGCCGAATTCCGCGGTACCAGCATGGCAGCGCCTCATGTCAGCGGTCTGGCAGCATTGCTCCTCAGTGCGGAACCTGCGCTCGATCTGGAGACTCTCGAAGCACTGATGCGTAGTTCTGCCCTCGATCTCGGTGCTGATGGCCCGGACTCAAGCTATGGTTACGGCCGCATCGATGCCTTCGCTGCGGTACGGCGCCTGATCGATGCAGGCGTACTGGCAGGCATTGTACGTGATGCCGATACTTTGGCGCCACTATCTGGGGTCAACGTCCATGCTCGGGGTGAGGGATTGGCGCTCGATACCACCACCGATTCGGAGGGAAATTATCAGTTCGAGCACATGGTTAGTGGTAGCTATACCTTAACGCTTGATATCTATGGTTACAGCCCCGGCAGCGCATTCGGTATCCTCGTGCAGAAGGATATCACCACGCGCCAGGATGTGGCGTTGATCTCGTTACCACGTTTCACGGTCAGCGGCCGGGTGACCGACGCCGAGACCGGCAGCGCCATTGCCAATGTCACGATCAAGGCCCTGGAAACACCCCTCCCGCCGATCTCGACCGATCATGACGGCCATTACACACTCGACGTTGCCGCCGGTGATCTCATATTGGAGGCGGCTGCTTTTGGCTTTGCCACCGGTTTAAAGGTCTCAACTATCAGCGGCCATACTACGCTTGATTTCGCTCTGAGTGCTTTGCCTCCCCTGCTGTTGGTGGACGATGACTCGGGCACACAGAAGTCGATTTCGCCGCATGTACAAACCTATTACTTGAGTGCTCTCGACGCCAATGGTTACGCCTACGACTACTGGGATATCGAGATAAAAGGGACACCCGATTTCGATACGATTCGCCAATACCCCGCCGTGGTGTGGTTTGGCGGCGAATTCGGGCGTATCAAAGATATCAGCGATTTCGGGCAGGCGCAAGCGCTCATGGATTATCTGGATTTAGGGGGCCGCCTGCTTTACGTAGCCCAGTCGCATACCTTTTACTTTGGTGACGACAAACAATGTGACTCTCCCACATGGGGTGGTAGCGGACCCTGCCCTTTCACTCGTGACTACCTTGGCGTCGCCGACTGGGTGGAAGACCAGCAGGCGGATGTCAATTCCGGCGTGGCCGGCAATCCTGTCGGCGATGGGCTAGGGCCGCTAGCTATGAACTATCCTCCCTTTTTCTTTGATTTCAGTGATGACATCAGTGGCACCCTGTCGGCTAGTCTGGCCTTCACTGCCACCGATGACAAACCAGCCGGTGAGATTAACCGCACGGGATATACCGTGCATAATCAAGATGCAGATTTTAAAACGGTGTTTATGGCCACCGCTCTAGAAGGCATGTCCGCCACGGATGCCGCTGACGTCATGCACAGCGCTATGCAATGGTTCGGTGTTCCTGCGTTGGCCGAAGGACTCTCCCTGGCGCCTTCGCGGCAACGTGGTTCGGCGCCACCAGGCGAGAGCATTATCTTTGATCTACGCTTGCGTAATCTGAGCGACACGGCAGAACGCTACAGTTTGGCGCTGGGTGCTTCACCCTGGCAGGCGATCCTCACCAACGCACTATCAGACACTGTCATTAGTGAAATCGGCCCTGTTGCACCTGGCGCCACGGTGGATTTCAAGGCACTAGTGGATGTACCCGAGGGCGCAATTCCCAGCAGCCGTATCGATATAGCTGTCGTCGCCACAAGTCTGGGGCAGACACCTTATAGTGATGAGGCATTGCTCCAGGCCCAAGCAAAAATGACCTACCATGTACTCGATTCCGACCAGTGTGGGAGTGGAATCGAATACGATTGGGTGGATGCCACAGGTGGCGAACGCTGGGTTTTGGGAGATGAAGCTGATGAAACAGGATTCATCTCGGTGACGCTGCCTTCGGCCTTTACATTTTACGATCAGAGTTACGATCACATCTGGATCAACGATCACGGCACCCTTCTCTTTGGCGATGACAATATCTACGACGATGATTCACCCAGCTACGACCCACCTATCCCCAACCCCGGCATACTGGACCCCAACGGCGCCATCTATCTGGCCTGGGGCGCCTGGTTCTGGCACCCTTCTCGTGAAGCGCCTGAAGCCGGTGTCTACACCTACCATGACACTGAAGGGGAGGGGTTGAGAGATCGTTTTGTCGTCGAATATCATCTTTACGAGAACTTCTGGGGAAAAGGACCTGACACATTCCAGGCGATCCTTGATCTGAACAGCAACGAGATCACACTGCAATTCAAAACCGTAACCTATGGCGAAGAGGCTGTGGTCGGACTCGAAAACCAGACCGGCAGTGAAGGTGTTCTTTATGTCAATGAGCAGGCGCCTGAGCAGAACACCCTCCACGACAGATTGGCGATTCATTTCGGCGTCGGTCATCCTCCAGATGTCACCTCCATACACCTGATACCCTCTTTTGCAGAAGGGAGCGGCAGCCCCACAGAAGTAATCTCGTACACCCTTACCTTATCCAACACCGGCAATATCACAGATAGCTACGATCTCGAGATCGCCGAGGCTGAATGGCCAACCTCCATTTGGGACAGTAGCGACGCACAACCTCTGGCGGACCTGGGGCCCCTTTCGCCTTGCACAGCGCAATCATTTGGGGTACAGGTGGAACTGCCCGATGGCCGTAACTTCGGTCGGGACCATGCTTTGATTCGGGCCCGATCTCAGGCAAATCCGTTGATCACCACCGGCAGTCTGATCACGAGCACCGTGCGGCCAGCAATTGCCGTGCAATGGGACGATAAGGCGAAAACAGCGGCAGAGACGCCGGGGGCAACCATCTCCTACCATGTGACAGTTCGCAACCTCGGCACGGGGCCTGACCGATTCGCCCTGGAAGAAGTAGGTGCGCAATGGCCGACGACGCTCTGGAATGAGAGTTTCAGTGAACCACTGACACGCACGCAGTCGCTGGCGCCCTTCGAAAGTCAGTCTATCGGCGTGCGAGTAGCCCTCCCTGCGGATGCTGTAGCCCCCGATCAGGACGTAGCCCTGATTCGCGCCCAATCCAACCTTGATCCGGCGATATCCGATTTCACAGCACACACCACGGGCATCGCCAGCGAACCGATGTTGCCACGACCTGAGATCGAACCCATTTCCCATTGGAGTTCGGTACCACATATGCCACCTGTGCGGTTTACGGCGACTTATGTTCCGCAGATCAATTATGTGGGTGATTCCATACAACACTACAAGGTTGAAGTCAATGGGCGATGGGCCTCGCAGCTTGGCGCCACCATCTGGCAGGCGACTCCTGGCGCTGGACTCGCCTCAGTGATCAGCGTGCCTGTGCCCGCCGCTGCAGAGCCGGGCGATTGGGATCGTACAACGGTTCTTGTCACCCCTGTTGACGGCAATGGCGGCAGCGCCCGCGCCGACTTCATCACATGGGTCGAGACCGAAGGGGTGTTTGCTGACAAACCAGGCGGTGGGTTTGATCCAGTATTTATTCCGCTTGTATTGCAGCGCTAGATTGTTCCAACTTGCCCCAATGAGCGATCGTCAAAATCGCCAAGCCAAACAACCCAGTCAAGGTGTTCTTTAACTGAATTGCACATACGTAGATCGCCAGTGATAAAGAACTCACCCCTGCTGTCGGCCAAAGCAAGATAGGCGGCATCGTAGGCCGAACGATCAAAGCGATTGGCAAAATCAAGCATGCGTGGCCAGTCGACTGGAGCTAATTCGATGCCGAGACCTTCAAACGATTCCATTGCTTGTCGGCCTTGTCTATCCGAAATACGCCCGCGTCGTGTGGCTTGCACGATGGCGTTGGCAACTTCATATTGCAACAAATCGGGTGCTTTCAACCGGCGTCGCCCGGTGACATGATCACGTAACAGAGCCTGGGATAAACCTTGGTTTTCGTCAGGGAAATACGCGGGCAGCAGGGCATTGGCATCGATAATCACGTTCGATCCTCCAACTCCTTTCGCGATAGCTCATACAATTCTCTTGCATCGATCGTACCTGCCTCTTCTTGGGAACTTCGTGAGAAGTTCAACATCTGGAGATAAGCTTCTACACGTCGCAGACGTTCATAATACTCGGGCGAAATGATAACACCCACAGGCTTACCGCGGTTGGTAACAGTGATAGGATCCTCGTGAACTCGTTTGAGCCAACGGGAGAGTTGGCTATGCGCCTCTGCAACTGAAATCTGCATTATAAATCTCCTAGATATCTATGATAGATATACATATAACATTCATCATTTCAGCATCTATTATAGATAAATTCAATCTCCACATTCGATCATTTAGAAAGCCTGTGCGATCCGTCTCGATATTGAATCCTCAGCCCTAAAGGGTCTTGATATATGTTGAACTCCATTTAAAGCATAGGAATTTTGATGCCGGACCGCTGTGCAAACTCGACTGCCCGAGGATACCCGGCATCGGCATGGCGAACAACGCCCATACCCGGATCAGTCGTGAGTACGCGTTGCAGACGTCGTGCTGCGGCCTCAGTACCATCGGCAACAATGACCATACCGGCGTGCTGGCTATAGCCCATGCCCACACCACCGCCATGGTGGAAACTGACCCAGGTGGCGCCCCCCACAGCATTGATCAGGGCATTGAGGATCGGCCAATCACTGACGGCATCTGAGCCATCTAGCATGTTCTCGGTCTCACGGTTGGGGCTGGCAACCGACCCAGCATCCAGGTGATCCCGACCGATGACAATCGGCGCGCTTACCTCAGCTCGCGCCACCAGATCGTTGAAGGCCAGGCCCGCTCGGGCGCGCTCGCCGTATCCCAACCAACAGATGCGAGAGGGCAATCCCTGGAATTCGACCTGCGCCTGAGCCATGTTGATCCAGCGCACCAGATGTTCGTTTTCAGGGAATAGTTCGAGGATCGCCTGATCTGTGCGGTAAATGTCGTTGGGATCGCCGGACAAGGCCACCCAGCGGAAAGGACCTTTGCCCTCACAGAACAAAGGCCGGATATAGGCAGGCACGAAACCGGGATAATCAAAGGCTTGTTCGACGCCGAAATCATAGGCCATCTGGCGCAAGTTGTTGCCGTAATCGAAGACAATGGCGCCTTGCCTCTGAAATGCGAGCATGGCTTCGACATGTCGTGCCATTGCCGCCATGGCCCGAGCCTTGAACGACTGCGGATCCTGCTCCCGCAAGGCCAGGGCATCCTCGAAAGAGATAGCGGTGGGGAGATAGTACAGCGGGTCGTGTGCACTGGTTTGGTCGGTGACCACATCTGGCCGGACGCCACGCACTGCCAGTTCGGGAAGTACCTCGGCGGCGTTGCCGATTAAACCCACTGATAAGGGACGCTCCTCAGCCAGGGCAGCTTCGACCCGCGTCATCGCATCTTCCAGATCATCTGTCACTTCGTCGATATAGGCGGTTTCCAGACGGCGCTGGGCGCGGTGAGGATCGATCTCAACCACCAGCGCCACCCCCTCGTTCATGGTCACGGCCAGGGGTTGGGCGCCCCCCATTTCGCCTAGCCCTGCCGTGAGCACAAATTTCCCCTTGAGCGACGGCCATCCCTGCTGTGTTGCCAGAGAGGCCAGGGTCTCGTAAGTGCCCTGCAGTATTCCTTGCGAACCGATGTATATCCAGGAACCTGCCGTCATCTGTCCATACATCATCAGTCCTTTGGCGTCCAACTCGTCAAAATGCTCCCAGGTCGCCCACTTAGGCACCAGGTTAGAGTTGGCGATCAGCACACGCGGGGCGTCTTCGTGGCTCTTGAACACGGCCACCGCTTTGCCGGACTGCACCAACAACGTCTCGTCTGCTTCCAAGTCTCTGAGGCTCTGCAAGATAGCATCGAATGCTTCCCAGCTCCGGGCAGCCTTTCCCCGTCCCCCGTAAACGATAAGCTTGTCCGGTTCCCCCGCCACATCTGCTTCGAGATTATGTTGGATCATGCGATAGGCCGCTTCGATCAACCAGTTTTTGCAGGTCAATTCCGTGCCCCGTGGGGCGTGCACTGTGCGTGTCATTTCAGGCTCCTTTACCTTAGTACTACAACGAGACTTTGTCATTCTGACGAGTGCAGCGAGGAAGAATCTCGTCTTTGCAAGTGACGCGAGATGCTTCGGCGGGCTCAGCATGACAGTTGCGCGGTCGAAGTCTCGTTGTAGTGTTAGGACCGAGAATTAAATAATCTGCGGAACTCCCTCGTCAATTCTGGACGCAAATCCGCATATTATTCTGTCCTACGTCCTTATCGTCTTACTATCCCTCCGCAAAATGGGATTGAATATACTCGGTTGCCTTACGAATGCTGAGGGGCTGACTGGCGTTTCCTGCTCGTACAAAAAACTTTTCGGTCCCTTTATGCACCAGAAAAGCCGGGCGGTCTGCAGGGCGCACGAATATCATGCAGATCGCTTTATCCTCGATCACCGGAAAAGCGACATCCACAAATTGGCGGTATTCCACTCCGACCATGCTGTTGAAGGCCATATTGAAGACATTTTCGAAACCATCGGCATCGCCCTTTTTCATCGACTTGAGATCGGGCTCCAGGCCTAACACCCCACCCTCGTCATCGACCCCGATCAACATGGTACCTCCACGCGCATTCATGAATCCGACCACATTCTTCATGACAGGTTCGTACAGGTTTTTGTTCACTTTTTGCTGTCGATAATCCCACATCAAGCTCGATTTGTACTCGACGAATTGGTTTTCACCTTCTGTAATCAGACCTTGTATGTTGTTGGGTTTGGGCAGTGCCTGACGTGGTACCGCCTCCTTCACCAGCGCCCGGATCTGATCGGCATGGTTACCGGGGTTGGCAATATCCTTGATCTCCATTGTTTTGTTGCCTTCGATAGTGTGCATTACCAAAGAACCATAGTTGAATCGACCAGCGAGGGGGCCCTGCCTTATCTCGATCTCTCCCACTGAGGCCATGTGCATCAGACGGCGTTCCTCAAATAAGCCTCCACGGTTATAGCTGATCTCTTGGCGCGTCAGGCGATAAAACGGGAGATACCAGGTCGTAAAGGAAATGACGATTATGGCGATCTGCAGAATGGTGATGATCAGGGTGATGAGCAGATCAAAGGAAACCGTGCTTGCTGCAGATGTCCCTTCATAGCCCTCTTGCACAACTGGTAGCAGCACCGCTACGATGGGCGACAGGGCGAAAACAAACTCGATGACGACCAGACGTTTGAAAAACAGAAAGGGCGTTTTTTTTAAGACGATTTCGTTGTTCATAAACGCGACTTGGGCTGATTCGACTACACTATTTGGGTCAGATAATTCAGCGGGATAGGATTGAGGACTGGCAGTCCTAATTATAACACGACTGGCCAACTCAGGGCCTGTTCTAGCTTGGACATTGGCTACTGCATACAAGTTGCTCTTTTTTTTCAAAACCAGTTGAGCCAAACAATCAAAACTCACCCAACCCTGTCACCGCGTCACCCCGCCACCGTACCACCTTGTCACCCACCCCCCCGTATGCTACCATACACGTGAACGATAACGGGAACGATAACATCTCTTGATTCAGAAAAAGAGGCCCATGACTACGACAGCAGGTCAGAAGCGTGTCACAATCAAGCAGGTTGCCAGGGAAGCGGGTGTCAGCACCCAAACCGTGTCACGTGTTATCAACGAAAGGCCTGATGTAGCACCCGATACGCGACAACGCGTGTTGGATGTCATTGCCGACCTCGGATACCGGCCCAATGTGCTGGCACGGAGTCTGATCAGCCAGCGCAGCCATACCCTCGGCGTAGTGACGGCGGGCCTCGCCTACACTGGCCCCTCTCGAACCCTGAACGGTATTACTACCCAGGCCGAAGCTATGGACTATACCTTGTTACTCAAGGAATTACCTGATTTCGACCATTTCGATGTCGAAACCATTGTTGACGATCTCTTGGCCCGCCAGGTGGACGGCATTATCTGGGCTGTGCAGGAGGTAGGAGATAACAGGGATGGATTCGAAGAACGGTGGGATTCATTTCCAGTACCTATCGTTTTCCTGACAATGGAAGAACGAACCGGGTGGCCCAGCATCAGTATTGACAATTACTCGGGCGGTTGCATGGCCACCGAGCACCTTCTCTCTCTCGGCCACATTCATGTCGGCCACATCGCAGGGCCGCAGTCTTGGTGGGAAGCGCGTGAGAGGAAGCGAGGCTGGTCGCAGACAATGCAGGCGGCCGGACATGACCTGTTATTGTCGTGCTGGGTAGAAGGCACCTGGTCTTCTGCCAGTGGTGAACGGTTGGCGCAGGCCTTGTTCGAACAATGCCCTGACCTCACCGCCATCTTCGCAGCCAATGATCAGATGGCCTTGGGCGCCTTGCAATACGCGCATCGCAACGGCATACAGGTCCCGCAGGAACTGTCGATTGTCGGCTTTGATGGTATTCCCGAATCCCTCCATTTCTGGCCTCCTCTCACAACTGTAAGCCATGACCATCATGAATTGGGCTGTCACGCCGTTCGAACAGCCGTAGGGATGATAGAGGCCGCACTAAAAGGAGAAGCAATCCATCGATCCGGTAGCATCCTGATTGAACCGACCCTGATGGTGCGCACGAGTTCGAGTCCACCAAATCCAGTTTCTATTTAAGTACCCGAGCACAAATTCTGGAGCCACAGTTATCCTTACCAAATATCAACAATTACTTACCCCCCGTCCTTGTAAAATCACTCGGAGGTCAACATGGCAGTAGAACAAAAACAACCTACACTGGGCCTGATCGTCGGAAACCGCGGCTTTTTCCCAAGCCATCTTTGCGAAACCGGTCGGGAGACGATCCTCAAAGTATTAGAAGAACAGGGTATTCGTGCCATTACCCTCAGCGTAGACGACGCCCCCTATGGCAGTATCGAGAGTATCAGCGATGCCCGCAAATGCGCCGATCTCTTCCGCGAACATCGGGACGAGATCGATGGTGTGTTGGTGACGCTCCCCAATTTCGGCGATGAGCGAGCTATTGCCAATGCCCTGCGCTGGGCGGAACTGGATGTCCCCGTTCTGATCCACGCCTTCCCCGACGAAGTAGCTAAAATGGGCATCGCCAATCGCCGAGATTCCTTTTGTGGTAAGATGTCAGCCTGCAATAACTTGAAACAGTATGGCATCAAGTATTCTCTAACCTCACTCCACACTGTCGATCCCGAGAGCGATAGTTTCGGCGAAGATCTACAGGTATTCGTACAAGTCTGTCGCATTGTGGGTGGGCTGAAGAATGTACGCTTCGGACAACTCGGCGCTCGTCCACCGGCGTTCAATACCGTGCGCTACAGCGAAAAGCTGCTGGAACGCGCCGGCATCTCCGTCGAAACCCTCGATTTATCAGATGCGTATGGCCGTATCGAGGCCCTGGGCGATGATGAGGAGAAGGTGCAAGCCAAGCTGGCAGACATCAAAGCCTACATCAGCACCCAGGATATTCCGCACAAATCGCTGATGAAGATGGCGAAGCTCGGCGTAGTCCTGCAGGAGTGGATGGAGGATAGCAACCTGGTTGCCAGCGCCATCCAGTGCTGGACTTCCATGGAAGAATATTTCGGCATCGTGCCTTGCACCGTGATGAGCATGATGAGCAACAAACTGATGTCGTCAGCCTGCGAGACGGACATCGTCGGCACTATTGCCATGTATGCCATGGCTCTGGCCACCGGCAAACCCAGCGCCATTGTCGACTGGAACAATAACTACGGCGATGATCCCGACAAAGCTGTGATCTTTCATTGCTCCAACTTGCCCAAGGATGTCTTTATGGAACAAGCTATTGTCCCGGAAGATATTCCCATCATGGATTACCAGGAGATCATCGCCGGTTCGGTGGGCAAAGAAAACACCTACGGCGCCGTTGTGGGCCGTGTCAAAGCTGAACCCTTCACCTATTGTCGTGTCTCGACTGATGATTACACGGGTAAGATCGTGACCTATGTGGGTCAGGGTGAACTTACCGACGATCCCCTCAATACCTTTGGTGGCCGCGGCGTTGTCGAGGTTCCCAACCTGCAAGGTCTGTTGAACTACATCTGTGCGAATGGATATGAGCACCATGTGGCCATTAATCTTGACGAAGTGGCCGATGCTCTGTACGAGGCCTTCGAAAACTACCTGGGCTGGGAAACATATTACCATGCTCGTGATTATCAGAAGGGCGGGATCGATCTATCCTTCTTGGATGAAGTTCCCGGCTTGAAAGATATTGTGGCGTCGATTAAGCAATCGCTCTAGAGCACGTGTTGCGTGTTGCGTGTTGATTCTGGACGCTGCACATGCCGTTGTTCCTAACATGGGATGTGCAGTACGCAAGTAAATCAATGAGTGATGAACCACTTTTCCAAATCATGGATGAGGAAGTATGAGTGAATTCAAACGAAGACAAGCGAGTATCCGCCGATTTATGGCCCATCAAGAAGTCGAGGCTTTGCTGATCAATGGCGTCGCTAACTTTGCCTGGGCAACTTGTGGCGCTGCCTCGTACGTAAATACAGCAACCAGTACGGGTGAAGCCTGGCTATTGATCACTGAGGATTTCCAATATCTTTTCACCAATAATATCGAGGCGACTCGGCTCGATGGTGAGGAAGAGCTTAAGGCGCAGGGTTGGGAATTCGTGGTCAATCCCTGGTACGAGGCTACGGATGCTCTGGCGAAAGCCACATCCGGGCTGAAGATCGGCGCCGATGTTCCCTACCCCAATGCCGTCGATGTCTCAAGTGCACTGGCTGAATACCGTACCCATCTCTCCCCCGAAGAACAAGAGCGTTTCCGCCTGCTGGGACAACGTTGCGGACAGGCCATGAACGCCGCTATTGGCGCCGTCAAACCGGGCATGTCGGAGTATGAGATCGCGGCCCTGCTCGCGTATGAGGCACAACGTCGCCAGGCGCAGGCCGTTGTCAACCTCATAGCCGTCGATGAGAACATCTACAACTACCGGCATCCCCTGCCCACAGGCAAGGTTATGGAACGATATGCCATGCTTGTGCTCTGCGGACGATGGCAGGGTTTGGTGGCCTCGATCACCCGCCTGGTGTACTTCGGTTCCTTACCCGCAGACCTGCGCCGCAAAGCCGAGGCTGTGGCCGAAATCGATGCGGTATTCATCGCCAACACTCGTCCCGCACTCTCTCTGGGCGCCGTGTTCGAGCGTGCGCAGGCAGCTTATACGAGCACAGGCTTTGCCGATGAGTGGACCTTACACCACCAGGGCGGGCCCGCCAGTTTTGAGCCACGCGACTATGTGGCCACACCCGGCGCCGCTCAGATCATTGCAGCCGGCCAAGCCTACGCCTGGAACCCCTCAATCACAGGGGTCAAGTCAGAGGACACCATTCTGGTAGGGCAATCAGGCAATGAGATCTTGACCAGTATCGAGGGGTGGCCGACACTGTCGATCGATATCGAAGGCCACACCATCCAACGCCCCGCCATCCTTGAAATCGAATGACATCCTGATAGAACGCAGGTGTCACAAATCACTACTTACTGTGAATCACACTTCAGTTGGAGGACTTAATGAGTTCAGAAAAATATGCTATCGGCGTTGATTTCGGCACCGAATCGGGCCGAGCGGCGATTGTGGATGTGGCCGATGGCCGCATGCTGGCGACCTCCGTCCATCCCTACAGCAACGGCGTGATAGACGAGCGTCTACCTGACTTGGACATCCGCCTGGAACCCGATTGGGCCTTACAAGATCCCAATGACTACATCGAGGTTTACAAACACGCGATCCCGGCAGCGCTGGCTGAGAGCGGTGTCGATCCGGCTGATGTGATCGGCGTCGGTATCGATTTCACTGCCTGCACCATACTCCCCACACGGGCCGATGGCACGCCCCTATGCTTTCTACCCGAATGGCGTGCTAACCCCCATGCTTGGGTCAAACTGTGGAAGCACCATGCCGCCCAACCTGAAGCCAACAAGCTCAATGCCATCGCTTACGAGCAGGGATTTGGCGACATCATGGATCGCTACGGGGGCAAGATCAGCTCCGAGTGGTTCTACCCCAAGGCCTGGCAGATCCTGGATGAAGCACCCGATGTCTACGCCGCAAGCGAGCGTCTGATCGAAGCTTCGGACTGGGTGGTCTGGCAATTGACCGGCGTGGAAACGCGCAACTCCTGCACCGCCGGCTACAAAGCCATGTGGTCTAAAAGCGAAGGATTCCCGCCCAACGCCTTTTTCAAGGCCCTGGACCCCCGCCTGGAAAACATCGTCGACGAGAAGATGACGCGGGAGATCTTACCATTAGGCGCCAGGGCGGGTGGTCTCACCCCTGAAGCGGCTGCATGGACCGGACTTGCTCCCGGAACCGCCGTCGCCATAGCCAATGTGGATGCGCACGTCGCTGTACCCGCCGCCACTGTGTCCAAACCGGGTCAGATGGTCATCATCATGGGCACATCCAACTGCCACATGGTGCTGGGCGAGCAGGAAGCGATTGTGCCCGGCATGTGCGGCGTCGTCGAAGATGGTATTTTGCCCAACATGCCCGGTTTCGAGGCTGGCCAATCCTGCGTGGGGGATCATTTCGCCTGGTTTGTCGACAACTGCGTACCTGCCGCCTACGAACGACAGGCCGAAGCCGAAGGGCGAAGTGTCCACGAACTGCTGGAAGAAAAGGCGGCGCAATTGCAGCCTGGCGAAAGCGGCCTGCTGGCATTGGATTGGTGGAACGGCAATCGTAGTGTGCTGGTCGATGTCGACCTCACCGGCTTGTTGATTGGCGCCACCCTGTCGACCAAACCGGAAGATATCTACCGGGCGTTGATCGAGGCCACCGCCTACGGCACCAAGATGATCGTACAAACCTTCAAGGCCAACGGCGTAGCTGTCGATGAGATCATCGCTACAGGCGGTTTGCCAAACCACAACAAATTGCTCATGCAGATCTACGCAGATGTTTGTGGCTTGCCCATTTACGTGGCCGAAGCACCGCAGGTTCCTGCTTTAGGCTCGGCTATGCATGGCGCCGTTTCAGCCGGTACAGACGCAGGTGGCTACGGTGATATCGTCGAGGCCAGCAAACACATGGCCCGCTTGCGCGAGGAACACTACGTACCCATCCCTGAGCATGCAGCCACCTACGAAAAACTCTACGCCGAGTATGTGACGCTGCACGACTACTTCGGACGTGGCGCCAATGATGTCATGAAGCGGCTAAAGGAGATGAAGGCAGGTATTCAAACCGGTTGAATGCCACAAGTACCATCGAATGGAATTACAGATGAATATCAATACACTTTGACTCCCCATTACGCGTACGCTAAACTACATGTGAACGATAACGATAACGAGCAGCTTCAGCATCAATTCTCAAACAAACAGACCATCCCAAAAACTTGACTCACATGTGATAGTTTTTGCCCTTCAAGCCTTCTAGAGCATATACCTGATGAAACATCGAGAACGCGTCGAAATGGCGCTCAATCATGAACGGCCTGACCGCTGCCCTATGCAGATCAGCTTTACACCTGAATTTGCAGACAGGCTGCGCGCCGATATGGCGATTCAGGGGCAAAATGTGCATAACCCGCACGGAGGCGGCAATACCTATGCCCTGGAACGGGCGCTGGGCGAAGATATGCTGCTGACCTCGGTGGGCTGGGCGAATTCCTACTACATGGATACAAAGCCCTATACCGATGAGTGGGGCATTGCCTGGAATCTACAACCTTATGACACGGTCTTTGGCACCGGCCATTACACCGAGATCGCCGGTCATCCTCTGGCCGATGACGATGCCCTTTCCGGCTACCGGCCTCCTGACCCCAACCGCCCTGAACTCTACACCGATTCTGAGCGCATGATCAAGGAGTTCCAAGAGGAATACTGGATCGTCGGCGTCACGGTCACGACGATATTCGAAACAGCCTGGGCTCTGCGAGGCCTGGAACAGATGATGCTAGACATGGCATTGGACCCCGATCTGGCTAATTCCATTTTGGATATCCCCTTCCATTACCATCTGACCGCTGCCAAAAAACTGGCCGAGATGGGTGTCGATATGATCTGGACCGGAGACGACGTCGGTTCGCAACATGCTATGCTGATCTCGCCGGACATGTGGCGCAAATTCCTCAAGCCGCGCATGGCAACGTTTGTGTCCGACCTCAAAGCCATCAATCCCGATGTCAAAATCGCCTATCACAGCGATGGCGATGTCCGCCCTATCATCCCCGAACTGGTCGAGATCGGCATGGATGTGCTCAACCCCATCCAACCCTTGAGCATGGACCCGGTCGAGATTAAAAAATCGGCCGGTGACAAACTTTGCTTTTGGGGTACGATAGACGAGCAACACACGCTCCCCTTTGGCTCAGCCGCCGATGTCGAGGCGGAAGTCCGCGAACGTCTACGCACGGTGGGACAAAAGGGTGGTTTAATCCTGGCTCCCACCCACCATGTTCAACTGGATACACCGTTGGAAAACTTCTGGGCAATGGTCAACACGATACTCCATACACCGTATTCATCACCGAACTAAGCCTCATATGTCAAAACAAAAACAAGAGTGGTGGAACATGGAGATCGAAGGCATGCCGGAATTCGACATGTCGATGAAACGGATTTACGCGTGGTTCGAGGGTGAAATCCTAGACCGGCCGCCTGTGCGTTTTGTGGCACATAATGCATTTCTGGAGATGGCGCAAGACGAAATGGCGGATATGACAGCGGCGGAGCGCCAGGCATGCTGGTTTGATGTGGAATACCAGGTAAATATCTTCGAGAAGTCAATCGCCGGCCAGAAGTTCAACGGCGAGACTTTCCCTGTCTTTTTCCCAAACCTGGGTCCGGATGTTTATGCCGGATTCTTTGGTGCGGAACTGGAATTCGGCGAAGTCACATCCTGGTCGATACCGCTGATCGAACAATGGGATCAAGCTGAGCAGCTCCAGCTCGACATGAATCACGTCTACTTCAAGAAAATCGAAGAATTGACGGCCCATGCCTTGGATAACTGTACGGGCAGATATCTGGTAGGCTATACCGATATTCATCCTGGATTGGATTGCGTGGCCGCCTGGCGAGACCCTCAGCAATTATGCATCGACATGATAGATAACCCGGAGGAGGTCAAACTTCTGGCGGACCTGGCCATCAGCAATTTTGAACCGATCTACGATCATTTTGATCGCATCCTCAAACAAGCTGGCCAACTCTCGGTCACCTGGATGGGCATTCCCACCTTTGGCCGCATGCATATCCCAAGCTGCGATTTCTCCACTATGATCTCGCAGGATTTCTTTAACGAGTTCGGTCTCCCGCTCTTGCAACGTGAAGTCAAGACCATGACCCACAACATCTTCCACGTAGATGGTAAAGGCGTCGCCCGCCATCTCGATGCTATCCTTAGCGTCCCGGAAGTGCATGTTATACAATGGGTGCAGGGCGTCGGCGACGACTTTCCCATCATGCAGTGGATCCCCCTGATTAAAGAGATCCAGGCACGAAAACCTGTCATCGTGGATTTAGACAAGCGTGATCTCGATGACTTCATGGCCGTTATGGAGCCCGAAGGCTTATTCCTATGGATCGCCACGGAAAACGAACAAGAGGAAATCGATTTATTGAAACGTATTCATAAATGGTCTTGATCTGTTATTGTCTTACTAATAGGATAGGAGCACGGCCTTGCGACTGCCCGCAGCGGGCGACCGCAAGGGTCGCGCCCTACGCGAATTAACAAGGCGTTTTGCGCAAGCTTCCCATTCTCATTATCCAAAACCACGACATCCAACCGGTATCTTGCGCTCAAGCATATCGATGTATCCCAACCATTCTCATTCACCCAACACTTCCAAAGGAGAGACTTCCATGAAGAAGAGCAAAATGTTGTTCATGTTGATCGCAGTCCTGGCCATGGCCATGCTTGCCGCATGCGCCACACAGCCTGCCGCACCCGCTGCCGAAGCACCGGCTGAAGAGGTTGTCGCCGAAGCGCCAGCAGAAGAAGTTGCCGAAGCACCGGCCGAGACCGAAGGCCCCGCACCCGCTGCCGAGGGCGGATGGTGCTCAGACACTAAGATCATATTTTTCCCCGGTGGTTCACCCGGCGGACCCTTTGCCACGGTCGTTTATAATGGTGCAGTTGCAGCCGCTGCCGATCTCGGCGCCGATGTGGAATATGTCTGGTCCGACTGGAATCCTGAGAAAATGGTCACCCAGTTTGTCGAAGCAGCAGCCATAGGCCCTGATGGCATCGCCATCATGGGGCATCCCGGCGACGACGCCTTCGGACCGGTTGTGGACGACGCCAGGGCTCAAGGCATTATCGTCACCAGCCAGAACACCACTCTCCCCACCATCGAGTCCAAGTACAGCTCTTCAGGCTTCGGCTACGTCGGTGCAGAACTCTACTCTGCCGGTTACTCACTTGGCGCCGAATCCGTACAGCGCTTTGGCCTGGGCGAGGGCGACAAAGCGATGGTCTGGGGTCTCTTGGCTCAGGCAGGTCGTGGCCAGCGCACCCAGGGTGTCATAGATGCCCTTGAGGACGCAGGTATGACCGTCGACTACCTCGAGATCGACGATACCACCAATGCTGATGCTGCTGCCGGCACACCCACCTTCGTCGGCTACGTGTCTGCCAACCCCGATGTCAAACTGGTTGTCACTGACCATGGCGCCCTCACCGCGACCCTGGAAACCTACCTGACCACAGCCGGCCTTGGCCCCGACGATATTTTTGCGGCTGGGTTCGATCTCTCTTCACCCACCGTCGAGGCCATTCGCGGCGGCTGGACCGATCTGGTTATCGATCAGCAGCAGTGGCTCCAGGGCTATCTGCCGATCCTGCAGATCTGCCTGACCGACAACTTCGCTTTCACCGGCTTGCATATCGATACCGGCGCCGGCTTTGCCCATGCCGAAAACATCGATCTGCTGGTCGATCTCGTTGGCGAGCAGATTCGCTAACAGGCAGGCACCTTCCAAAAACGTTTCTCGGTTGTTATTGGAGATCAGATGACCGGAGATTGGCACATTGCCACACATCTCTAATCTCCAATAACTACTCTCTACTTCGCTACATCCAACCTCGTGTCTCCATCACCCACCATCGTAGCTCACATCACACCAACATCGTAGCTTACACCGCACCAACATCATAGCTTACATCGCACCAACATCGTAGCTTACATCGCACCAACATCGTAGCTTACACCGCACCAACATCATAGCTTACATCACACCAACATCGTAGCTTAC
>JAAENG010000382.1 GCA_024224665.1 Chloroflexota bacterium
GGACATCATCGCTCACACCACCTTTTGGGATGAGTGCTTGGCGCGTGGTTGGTATTTGCTGGCCCCCCTGTCACGTGGCATGACCCCGTATGACACGCACGGGGGCTCCACTCTCAATGCGCAAGAAAATACCAGGGCCGCCTTGGCCTGGGTTATCCGTCATTATTCGATCGATCGGGATCGTATGTACGGCGTTGGGTTTTCTGGAGGGGCAAGTTTGGTGGCCAGCTATGCAAACCGGCATTTGGACCCGGCCTCACCCATGTTCGCAGCGATGGTTTTTCATACGGGAAGCAGTGATCTGGTGGATACCTACAACGCTTCCAATCAAATTGGAAAGGATGCAATAGAGATTCTGTTGGGGGGAGCCCCCACAGCCATGTTGTTTGAATATCGGCGCGTCGCCAGTTTGGAGCTGGATGCCGCACAAATTTGGCTTTCGGGTGGCGACCATTGCGCCTCGAACCTTGGATCGATCCCTACTCAGATCTGGTATGCGACCAATGACAGTCATGCTGATTTGGTGCAGCACACCGAGCAGTTGTTCGATTGGATGAACCTAAACGGCAATGGCCCCGTTGAGGTGCACACCCGAGTCAGCCTGGATGCTGCGAACAACTTTCACAGCTGGGAGATTTTAGACGAAACTCAGATCTGTGATTGGTTTGCATTGCAGACACTGACCCCCCCCCTGAGTGGAGATCTACTGATCGATCGTGATGCTACCTATCACGACTACGCGGTACAGCAAGACACGGCCGGGGCCTTCTCTCGCTTGAGCTTTGCCAAAACGCTCGCTACCAATGAACTGGCATTGACCCAAACAGATAACGTGCAAACCATCACGTTGAGCCCTGACGACATCGGTCTATTCTCGATCTCGGGCGTGCTGCTCACCCTCAATCTGGAAGCCATCGACCGCGGGGATGTGATCGTGCTTGAGGGCATAGAATCTGCGCCCATTGGTGTGCTCAGGGATGGCGCCCTCAGTGCCAGCTGGACCTATGCGGCCGCTCAACAAACC
>JAAENG010000383.1 GCA_024224665.1 Chloroflexota bacterium
TCGGTTGCGCTAAGCGGCTTCGTCGATGCGGCGACGGTGTCAAGAATATCCAGCACCCGATCGATCGGGGAACCACGTTCGCGTTTCATAGCCGCCAGCCTTTGCCAGGATAGATATTAGCGTGCCAGGCACTTGAGTTGTAGGAGATGTGCAATGATTTACCCACCCGACATTACTTTGGGTAACCAAAGCACCAGTTGAGGGAAGACAAACAGCAGGATGAGACCGACAAGTTGAATCACCATGAACTGCATCATGCCGAGATAGATGTCTTTTAGATCCCAATTCGGCACGACCCCCTTCAGGAAGTAGGCTGACAAGGCCACAGGTGGGGATAGCCATGCGGTCTGCAGGTTCACCGCGACCAGAATACCAAACCAGACCATCAGGTCGTAGCGAACCAGCCCGTGGATCTCCAACGCCTCAACCGTCGGCAGCAAAATTGGCACAACGATCAGAACGATGGGTACCCACTCCAGTGGCCATCCGAGCAAGAAGATCAATGCCATGATCACCAACAATATCAAGTAAGGCGACATATCCAGGCCTAGTAGCATCTCGGTCATCATCTTTGGCGTGCCCAGGGCACTGAATTCAGCGCCAAAGAAGTTCGATGCAGCAACCAGGAACATAATCAAAACCGTGATCTCCAGGGCTTTGACCAGACTGTCAAAGAAACTGGACATGGAGAACTTGCGGTAAACAACAGATAACAAGATGGCGCCAAAGGCGCCCATCGCTGCGGCTTCAGCAGGTGTTGCCAGGCCAAGGAGAATCGACCTCATAGCAAAAGAAATCAGGATTGTCGGCGGCATTAGCCCGCCAAAGAACTCATCCCAGA
>JAAENG010000384.1 GCA_024224665.1 Chloroflexota bacterium
AATGTTCTGATACAATGATGTTCGGAACTGTTTCAGATTGGTAGTGTGTAGAGTGATATTCATGCACTACTTCTGACGCAGTTCCCCCTTTTCGTCAACTTTCTGCTCAGCTCATACGATTCAAATTGTCAAAAGTCCAAGCATTATGCAGAAAGGGCGTTGGCTGTGATGGAATCTTCGATTACGCCCCAGAATGAACCAGGGTGCGCACAACTTGAACTATGCTTCACATTCTAGCAATTACAGAAGCGTTTGTCAATCGTTTTCGCCACTTCTTCCTATCAATGCCCCACCCCTGTGCGGCGGGGGCGACGACTGCGGCGAGAAGATGCGTTATCAGGCTTTGCTGCCAGTTGCAGAGGCGGGATTTCTTCTGGTGGGACTGTGGGCGGCGTCCAGTCACGTGCCGCAGCCACCATGGCATCGATGCTCTCGGCGGGCATCCCGGGCGACATACCACCCCCCACCGATAGGATCAGACCCCCACCCGGCGCTGCTCGATCCAGACAGTTCTTCGCCCACTCGTACACCACCTCGGGCGGTTGGCGAACGGCGATATCCAGGGGTGGGACATTGCCCAGCAAGGCAACACGATGGCCCATCAGTTTCTTCGTTTCCAGCAGATCGGACACATAGGTGAAGTTGAAGACATCGAAGCCGGCGCGGGTGAAGGCATCGAAAAGATGGGCGCAGGGCGTGTCATTGTGATAGACCTTGATCAATCCATCGAATTCTCCGAATATCCGCTGCAAATAGGGCTCGACGAATTCCTCATAATGGGCGATTGAGACCATGCCCACGATGTCGTCGAGCAGCATGATCGATTCCGGGTCTCGCAGCGTTTCCAACTGTGCGTGAAGAAAATGGATGAGCGTTGTGGTGATGTTGTCCAAAAACTTGTGGATGAGCGCCGGTTTGTGCACCAGGCCCATCATCAATTCGGTGATGCCCATCAACCAGCCGGCGGTGACCATCGGGCCCCGGGCGCAGACCATTTTGATGCCCAATCCCTCAGCTTGCAAGCGCTCCTCGGCGTGGCGAATAAGCTGGTAGACCAGGGGCATAAGCCCATCTTCGTTGACATTGGGCAGTGGCGCTTCCGCCCAGTGTTCTGCTGAAGTGACGGCCGGTTCCAGGGAGGGGGGCCGATCTTTATGCCAGTGCATGCGCACACCAAAAGCTGACGGCTCCACTACCATGCCATACTCAACCCAGAAACCTGGCAACCAAGCCACATCCGGAAAGCGCTTCAGCAAATCCAGGTTGAGCTTCATCCACAGGTCGGGATGAAGATAATAGTCGAGCGTGTCGATGCCGGCATAACCAGGTAGCCAAGGGCTATCGACGATGAGAGCCACCGGCACCTGTTCTGGTTCTTGCAACAGTGCTGCTTGTTTGAAGTACTGCCAGGGGGTGCTCATGGTTGGGGTGATCTCCTGGGGGGGGATGGTTGCGGCGAGTTGCGAGTTGCGTGTTGCGTCCCTTCGGCTTCGCTCAGGACAAGGCTGCGTGTTGCGTGGGGATTGTGTGTCAAGTCCTGAAATATGTTTACAGACACCAAACATCGACTATGCGGTGTTAGGCGGCCTTTCGTTGAGGGCTTGGAGGGCAAAAGATTTGGCGAGTATGATTCCTTCTATCCGTATTTTCCGTGTTCATCCGTGTACCATGTCTTGTCGTCCTTATGCACAGACTCGCTAAGATCCTTGAGTACCGATATTCTTAACAAACAAAGCAAAATCTGAAAAAGTAGCCGATCTCAAGTTCAGCGCCAGTCGTAACCTGCCACGTGCCACGTGCTACCTGCCACCAAACATCGGCTTGGCGGTTTGAGGCGAAACTTCACTAAATGCTTGCGATAGTTTTTCAGTCTTCATCAACGATGACGGCTACTTTGATGGCTGGGGTATCTGCTTGCATCAGCAGATCGAAGGCTTGTTGTACCTGATCGAGAGGGAAGTGGTGGGTGACGATTGCATCCAACTGAACCCGACCGCTGGCGATGAGATCTAGCGTACGCTGAAAATCCCAGGCGTAGCCTTGCGAGCCCAATAATCCGATCTCCTGTTGCACAAAGATGTTTGCCGGTAGTGAGACATCAGGTTGTTCGAAGAGGCCGATCAGAACCGCTGTGCCACCCTTTTTCAACGATTGCAACGACTGTACCAACGTTTGGCGAATGCCCACCGCTTCGAAACTGCGATCGACGCCGAGACCGTCGGTTTGCTCCCGAAGGTAGGCGACTGGATCAGCCTGCAAGCTGTTCACCACACCTGTGGCCCCCAATGCCAGCGCCTTCGTCAGGCGCTGCTCGCCAATGCCTGCCAGGTAGATGGAAGATGCGCCCGCTAATTGTGCTGCTTGCAATGTGAACAAACCAATGGCGCCATCCCCGAAAATAGCGACGTTATCGCCAAAACCGGGGTTCGCCCGGCGCACGGCGTGCACACATACCGACATCGGCTCGATCAGGGCTCCTTCCAAATAGGAGGCATTCTCCGCTAGCTGGTGAACCCAGCGCTGATCGGCAACAAAATAGGGTGTGAATCCGCCCTGCCCCCGCCGATATTGGAAACTGATGTGGCGGCAAAGATGATAGTCGCCACGCAGGCAGAAGACGCAGCGATCGCAGACAAGTGCCGGTTCGACGGCCACCCGATCGCCCACACTCACGCGGGATACGCTATCCCCCACTGTTACGATCTCTCCGGCGATCTCGTGGCCCACCGGCGCCGGCAGGTCTACGGCCGGGTGTTTGCCCTTGAAGATATGCAGATCGCTGCCGCATATCGTTACCACTTTGACCTTGATCAGAACATCGCTTGGGCCAAGCTCGGGCAGGGGCATATCTTGAAAGGTGATGACGCCCGCTTCGCTGACAATGGCCATGGGGCGGGTGCGGATCATGGGACCTCCATTGCGACGGAGTTTGAAAGTGTGCCCAGGCCGGTGATTGAAATCGACACGGTGTCACCTGCAACGACGTAGGCCTTTCCTGCCGGTTGGTCTCCGATGCCTTTGGGGCTGCCCGTGACCAACATGTCGCCCGGATACAAGGTCGCCAATCCTGAGATATAGGCGATCAGCGTGGGTATATCGAATAGCATAGCGCCGCTATTACCTTGCAGCGCCATCTGGCCGTTGATACGAAGCTCGATGTCAAGATCGCCGGGATCGGGTATGTTCGAGAGAGGTACCAGGTTTGGGCTGACAGGCAGGAAGGTGTCGGGCAGCTTTCCGGTCTGCCACTGTGAGGTGCGTGCTTCCAGATCTTCCGCCCCCACATCGTTGGCAATGGTCAGCCCAACAACGTGGCGCCAGGCCTCACTTGCAGGAACGTGTTTGGCTTGTTTGCCGATGATCACAGCCACTTCACCTTCACAAAAGAGCCTGCGACCGGCGCCTGGGATACGAATGGCTGTATCCGGGCCGGTGAGGGTGCTGGCGGCTTTGAGGAAGAGCACCGGATATGGGGGCGGCGCCAGCGCTTCACCCGGTGCGGGATAGTTCATGCCGATGCAGATGATCTTGCCCGGCGGGTTCACAAGCGGGTTGAGATCAGGGAGATGGGGGGATTCTGTACTCATGTTTGGTTGAACACCGGGGGCCGTTTTTCCAGAAAAGCCTGGCGACCTTCCCACGCATCGGCGCCTCGACCTGTTTCGATGCGCCCTTCCCGCTCGGCAGCAAGACCGGCTTCGAAGCCATCCCGCAAACCGAGGGTAACGCAACGCTTGGTGACGGCGATCACCGGCGCAGAAAAAGTGGCGATGCGTTCTGCATAGTTCAGGGTAAAGGTTAGCAACTCATCGTCGGGGATCACATACTCGACAAAACCGTAGTCCAGAGCTTCATTTGCCGCAATCGTGCGCCCGGAAAAGAGAAGATCGAGCGCTCGCCCTCGCCCCACCAGCCTGGGAAGACGTTGCGTGCCACTGCCCGAGGCAAAGGCGCCGACATTGACTTCGGGGAAGCCGACTTTGACAGACTCTGCGGCGATGCGGATATCGCAGGCCAGTGCCAGCACCGCCCCACCGCCAAGCGTGAAGCCGTTCAGGGCGGCGATGATGGGTAGGGATGATCGCTCGAGTGCGGCATTGAGACCCGTTTCTACATAATCATTCTCCAGCAGCCAGCCCACCTCCAGGCTGAAATCCCGGATATCAGAGCCGACCGAAAAGGCCCGATCAACGCCGGTCAAGACCAGGCAACGAACATCGTCATCAGCCTCTAGTTTATGTAAATGAGCCTGTAGCGCCCGCTTGACCGCAAAACGCAAGACGCCCAAGGGTTTGGATTGGATCTGAATAAGGGCTACGCCGGGTCGGGGATAGGACAGGGCGATGGATTCGGTTTCTTCAACTGGCATAGTTGTCTCGCTGTTGGAGTTTTACGTGGGGATTCGGTGATTTTTGATCGGATGTTGGAAGTTGGAAGAAGTTGGAAGATATTGAACAGATACTGGAAGTATCTGGCTGAAAGTGCGAAGACCGCTCAGGGTCTGGTTGCAGCGCCTGAGGGCGCTTCGTACTTTCAGCCGGGCAATTCCATTGCCTTGGAAAAATATCTTGGTGAAATATCATTCAACTGGATTACAGCCAATTCGCCATTGGTTCACAGCTATCGGGTTTGTTTGAGTCGGGCGGGCAGATTGAGGCGGGGTTTAGCGAGCAGGTCGGGCGCGTAGTCCATCGGTTGGGGATCAAATAGACGGTCGTCCATGGTCTTCAGGTCAGGCGAGATCGAGGGTGAAAAACCCACGTGGGCCAACACGTCACCTTCGAGATCAACGCCCGGCGCGATCTCGACCAGGGTCAGGCCCTCTTCTGTGCGGCGGAAGACCGCTCGTTCTGTCACAAAGAGTACATTCTGTCTCAGGCTGGCGGCGTAAACGCCATTGTACGACACCTGCTCGAGTTGCTGAACGAACTTGGGGAATCGGCCCTCTTGCTCGATCGCGGTTTGCCCATCCCGCCAGCTCATTTTCAGACCACCCGCTGTAAAGGTACCGCTAAAAAGGACGGGCTTGGCATTTTGAGCGATATGCTGAAAGCCACCGACGCCGATGATTCGCTTGCCAAAACGACTGACATTGACACTGCCCTCGGCATCCACCTGCGCGAAGGAGAGAAAAGCCAGGTCCAGGCCGCCGCCGTCGTAGAAATCGAACTGGTAGGGTTGGTCGATCATGGCGTCGTAGTTCATGGCTGCGCCCGCATCTACCCCCGAAGCTGGGGCGCCGCCGATCAGACCCTGCTCGTTGCTGAGCACGATCTGGTCAAGGAAACCTTCTTCGGCAGCGATGTTGGCAATACCGGTGGAGACGCCTGCACCGAGATTGCAGATGGCGCCTGGAAAGAGTTCCATGGCTGCGCGCCTAGCAATGATCTTGCGAGCGCCAAAGGGGAGGGAGGGGATTTCATCCAAGGGAACGCGTAATTCACCGGCGAAGGAGGGGCTGAAGTCGGTGGTATAGCTCTGGCGCTGATCAGGATCGACCACCACCAGGTCCACCAGCATGCCGGGGATTTTAACATTTTTGGGGGGCAAACTGTGGCGCTGGGCAAGTCGCTGAACCTGAGCGATGACGATGCCACCCGCTCGCCGTGTAGCCTGCGCCATCGACAACATTTCGCCGAAGACCGCTTCCTTTTCCATGCTGATATTGCCATCCTCGTCGGCGGTGGTACCTCGCAAAAAGGCGACATCAACATGAATGGGCTTGAAAAAGAGCCATTCTTGCCCGGCCAGGGTGACTAACTCGACCAGATCATGCTGAGCCGACCGACTTTGCCGCCCCCCACCATGGCGAGGATCGACAAAAGTGTGTAGACCCACATGCGAGATCAAGCCCGGTCGCCCGGCAGCCATCTCGCGCATAAGCTGTGAGAGCGCGCCCTGCGGCAGCGTATAAGCCTCGATGGCATCGTCAAACGCCATTTTCTGGATGGCGGGCGTATTGACCAGTGCCCCGCAGATGACCCGTTTCAACAGCCCGGGATGCGCCAAACGCCCCACGCCCTGTGTATCCATGTCGCCCAAACCAACCGGATGCAGTGTAGTGAGCTGCTGTGGTGAGCCCGTCTGTAAAAAACGAGATTCTACTGCCGCGATCAGCGCCTCAGGTACAGCATGGCCGCCTCCCGATCCGCCGATCAGGATCGTATCGCCGTCGTGGATGAGATCGGCGGCTCGTTCAAATGATATGACTTGCAAATGAATAACCTCTGTTGATGAAGGGGATGTTGTCGGCCTGGATCAGGCCGGGCCGGCCTCATTTTCCAGCTTTGACCGCTTTCAGTTCGATGGCCTCGGGCGTTGACTTATAAAAATCGTCCAGGGGATAACAGCCGGAAACCAGGCCGTTACGCGGGGCGGTGGTGCAATCGCTGAAGGTGCGGCAGATGCGCTTACGAGCCAAACCTCGACCGGCCAGCACATCGGCGGGCATCTCGGGATAGGAGAGCACCATACGGCCCAGTCCCACAAAATCAACCATGTCGTTGCCAACCGCATGTTGGGCCACGTTGGGCAACCAATCCTGCAGATAGGTGTACCCGGTGCCCACCAGGGCCAGATCAGGGTTGCGGGCCTTGATAGCGGCGACGGAGTTGATCTGCCGGGCCACGCCCACCAACGGGTCCTCGGGCGGCAGGTAACCGTCGGAGGGTGGGAAATAGGCGGGTCGCATGAAGTGCGGGTTGTAGTAGGGGCTGCAACAGGAGACGTTCACGAGTTGGATGTCCAGCGCTTCCATTAATTGCAGGAACTCCACCGTTTCGTCGGTATCCATGTGCAGTGGGTCGCTCTTATCTGCGCCGAAACCAAATATATAGCGGCCAATTTCGTCGTCCTGCCATTGGGGGACACCTTTGCCGTCGGAGCCCGGGCGGAAGGGCGGGAAGTCGAAGGCGCTAAGACGTACGCCGATCATGAGCTCGGGCGCCTCCCCACGGATGCCCGCCACGATCTCCCGCAGGAAACGGGTGCGATTCTCGAAACTGCCGCCGTAATGCCCGGGCCGTTCGTAGGCGCTGAGAAATTCATGCCCCAGATAGCCGTGGCAGTGCTTGATGTCGACGAAATCGAAGCCCGCCGAGGCAGCCTCTTTCGCCGCCCGCACGAAATCGCCGACTATGTCATCGATCTGGCTGTCGCTTAGCACTGGATAGTCAGGATCGATATCGAAGCGGCGGTCGAGCAGGGGGTGGTGGTAGAGGATCATCGGTTCCAGGCGGGTTTTGACATTGGGCCGGGCGAAGCGCCCCGAATGGGTGAGTTGCAGGCCGACGACGAGATCATCCGTGCGCTTGAAACTGGCCTGATGCGCATTCACAAGCGTTTCCCTCAGTGCGGCCAGGCCGTCAAGCGTATCGGCGCCGATCCGCAATTGATTGGGATTGGCGCGGCCATCATGACGCACGGCGACCGCTTCGCCCCCCCAGATCAGTTTACCCCCACTCTTACCGAAATTCGCCCAGCGGCGATGGGTGTTGGCGGTGGGCAGCCCCTCTGCCGTACCATCCCAGCCTTCCATGGGGTGGATGGCGAAACGGTTGCCGATCACCCGGCCGTTGTTCAGGACGTAGGGTTGAGCCAGGGGGCCGGTGGGAGCCGCTTCGACGCTCTCGTCAAAGGGCAGGTCGATGTCAAGAGACTGGATGTGGGCACGGAATTGCTCGGCTGTGCGCAGGCGGGCGACACGGGGATAGTTATCGCTCATGCTGATTCCTTTGTGTGAGGTGGTTGTTGTTAAGGGCTGCGCGAAACGTGAAACGTCATGCCTGGTGCGTATTGTGTGATGGTGGCGCTGGCGATCCATACAATGTGAGTTCCACTGCATCCTTTGCTACATCATTTTAGGTGGATACTGTGCCTTCAGATCCTGGATCAGTGCCAGGGTCTCGACGGTTTTTTGGCGGATGGCGTCGAAATCGCCGGCGGTGACTAATTCCTTGGTAATGAGTTTGCTGCCCATGCCCACACAGGCCGCGCCTGCCCCAAACCAGGCTCGCAGATTCTCTTTCTCGGGTGAAACGCCGCCGGTAGGCATGATGCGCGTCCAGGGCATGGGGCCGGAGATCGCTTTGACAAAAGCGGGGCCGCCCACCTGGCTGCCGGGAAAGACCTTGGCGATCTCCACGCCCAGTTCCTCAGCTTCTGAGATCTCACTGGCGCTGCCACAACCGGGCGAATAGGCCACTTTCCTGCGATTGCAGAGCCGGGCGACCTCAGGGTTGAGGATGGGCCCGACCACGAAACTGGCCCCCAACTGGATGTAAAGCCCTGCCGTTGCCGGATCGACGACCGAGCCTACGCCGAGAATAGCACGACCATCCTCCCAGAAGCGCCGCACCAGCTCGCCAAATACAAGATGGGCCTGATCACCCCGGTTTGTGAACTCGACACATCGCACGCCGCCATCCAGACAGGCGCGCACGATTTGCTCTGCAACATCCACATCAGGATGGTAAAACACCGGCACCATGCCGGTTCCGATCATGTTGTTTAGTACGGTTACGCGTGAGAATTTTGCCATGAACCTGCTCCTTCTAATCGATTGATGAAGGTTAATTATTTATTTCGGTAATGTCTTCTTGCCAGGTCCGCCGGGGGATGAATCCCCCGGCTAGCAAACAGCGCCGGATCAATCCGGCTATCGGCTCGTTTTGTGACACTTAGGGTGTCAAATCAGCCCCTTTCAAGGGGCGGTGTTACGTAGCACCGGGAATTCATCCCGGTGCGGGCCTCGCAAACGCATAGGCTACATTACTGAGTTATTTTCTTAACTTTCATTACTCGATTGTGGCGCTTGCTGTCATCACTTTCCTCTAGTCACCGGCTCACCCGCCCAGAAGCGTCCCCACCCATCAGCTTCTCTACCTCGGCAACCGACACGAGATTGAAATCGCCGAAAATGGTGTGCTTGAGGGCGGAGGCGGCGACGGCGAAATCGATCGCCTGCTGATTGTCGTCGGGGTAAGTCAAGAGGCCGTAGATCAGCCCACCCATAAAACTATCTCCACCGCCGACCCGATCAACGATGTGGGTGATCTCATGATTTGGACCGAAGTAGAGGTGGTCGCCCTGCCACAGCACGGCGCTCCAACTGTTATGGTTGGCAGAGATCGATCCGCGCAGGGTGATGGCGATGGTGTGCAGGCTGGGGAACCGCTCCGACAGGGTCGTGCAGACATATTCGTAGGCGGCGGCGTCCAACTCGCCCGAGGTGACATCGGTTGCGGGGGCGTGGATGCCGAACACTTTGGCCGCATCCTCCTCATTGCCGATAGCCACATCGCAGTGCGAGACCAGTCCCTCCATCACCTCACCGGCGCTCTTGCCGTACTTCCACAGCTTGGCCCGGTAATTCAAGTCGGTGGACACCGTCAGACCGTTGGCTTTGGCTGCCTGCACCCCTTCCAGGCAAGTTGCCGCCGCACCCTCGGAGGTGGCGGGCGTGATCCCGGTCCAGTGGAACCAGTCGGCGCCGGCAAAGGCAGCATCCCAATCCACCATGCCCGGCCGGATGGTTGCCAGTGAGGAACCGGCCCGGTCATAAATCACCTTGCTGCCACGGCTGACAGCGCCATGCTCCAGGAAGTAGATACCGAGCCGGTCGCCGCCCCATTGGATGTGCTGCGTGCCCACGCCGTACTGGCGCAAGAAGTTGCGGCAGGCCTGGCCGATGTCGTTGTCTGGTAACCGGGTGACATACTCGGTGTCGAAACCGTAATGGGCAAGCGACACCGCCACGTTTGATTCACCACCGCCGTAGATCACATCAAAGCTGCTCGCCTGCGAAAAACGCAGATGGTCTGGCGGCGACAGTCGTAACATGATCTCACCAAATGTTACGATTTTGGGCATTTTATTCTCCGGAAGAGGGAGTTTACTTTCATCAAGTCTTCAGAATATCAGGTTCTGAAACGTAAAACGTGATGCGTGATGCGTGATGATCTGCTCATGAAAGCGGCCACGTTTCACGTCTTCACGTTTCAAAGTCGATGCAGGTGGAATCCGCCATCCACATTGATCACCTCACCGGTGGAAAAAGGGAGCAGATCATCAGCAATAGCGGCTACGGCTTTGCCGATGTCTTCAGGCAGGCCCCAGCGGCGGATGGGGGTCAGACCCTGTTCGAGGATCAGAGGGTCGTACTTTTCCTTGACCACGGCGGTGAGGTCGGTGGCGATGATGCCGGGGCGGATCTCGTAGACATTGATGCCGTACTCGGCCAGACGATCTGCCCAGAGCGCCGTCATCATACCCACGCCAGCCTTACTCACGCAATATTCGGCGCGTGAGGTCGAGCTGGTGTAAGCACTGATGGAGCCGATATTGACCACCTTGGGCCGTTCGATCTCTCCCTCCTTCACCAAGCGTATCATCTCATTGGCCACACGTTGGGTAAGGAAAAATGGGCCCCTAAGATTGACCGCCATCACTTCGTCATAGCTTTCAGGATTGGTGTCCAGGATATCGAGGCGCTGGCGAGGGGCGATACCGGCATTGTTGGCCAACATGTCGACACGACCAAAGTGTGATAGCGTGCGATCGACCAGGCGATTCAAGCTATCGATATCAGCGATATCAGCCTGAACCAGGAGACCGTCACCACCGGCCTCGATCACATCCTGCCGGGTTTGTTCAGCAGCACTGCTGTTGCTGTGGTAGTTGATAACGATTCGCCAACCTCGCGCTGCCAACGCCAGGGCTATCCCCCGCCCGATACCCCGACTACTTCCGGTAACAATGGCAACCCAATTCGTGTCTGACATGCGTATCTCCGTATTAAGAACTTTGGGGTTTCATTTATTGGCTGGTTGAGAACATTGCTAACAAAACAACTTAGGCTGAGCCAGGAAGATAACAATCCAAATCTCGTGAAACGTGATACGCAATGATTTCACGCCTAAATCCTCACGTTTTACGTTTCACGTAGGACTAAATGTTACTAAATCCTCGGTACTAAGTGAAGCAAACTCCAACTTGCTGGCGCGCCTTCGATACCTGGCTATAAAATAACCGCCCTCACAGCGTCGTCTAAATGGAGGGCCATCGCCTGTGTAGCGCCCTCAGGATTGCTGGTTGCAATCATATCCACGATCTTCTCGTGTGCTTCTTGCACAAGTTTTAGATCTTCAGAACTCGGCTGAAAGCGCGCTCTCTCATGCATTACGTCTTGAAGGGCGTCGCGTATGCCATTCAGCAGATAATACAGCAACTCGTTTTGGGTTGCCCCGGCGATGAGCATGTGGAATTGTACATCGAGGTCTATAAAAGTCTCTGAGTCGTCGATGTGGGTGCGCATTTCTTGCAGGAGTGTCTGCAGATCATGTAACTGCTCTTGTGTGCGCCGTTGGGCAGCCAGATTGGCGCTCTGTAATTCGACACCATATCGAACTTCCATGACTTCCTTGAAGTTCTTATCCTCCAAGGAAATCGCTCGCTGAAAGAATGAGGTCAAAACTTCTTCACTCAAGGGGCGGATGACGGCGCTACGGCCAACGGCCATCTCAATCACCCCCCGCCCTTCCAGTATTTTTAGCGCCTCGCGCACCACCGGCCGGCTCACGCCATGGATACGCATCAGTGCAGCCGCTGTAGGTAGCGCGTCTCCAGGACCGAGTTGCTCTTGCTCGATCTGATCCATCAGAGCATCTGTCAACTGCTCGACCAGCGATTTATAGGTTAGTTCAGTATTCATCATGCGCCGTCCCAAAAATGTGCTTGAGTGGTTTGATATGCCTCCTTCGGAATCTGCATGACTCCAGTAGAAAGGCGTATTTCGTTGGCACCAGACAACACGCAACACGCTTTCCTCTAGGACCGCACGAAACCTGTTGAATCGACACTATTTAGTAAAAGAAATACACTATATCATATATCATAATACAGGCAGCCAGAATTGGCAAAGGTAAACCAATAAAATGCAACTGACCGTTCGCAGCAATAAAGAGGCGGTCTACGACTGGATACTTGAATGCGTTATTCATGGGGAGCTCTCGCCCAACGATCCCCTCGTGATCGGCGAGATATCACGTAACCTGGTTGTCAGCCCGATCCCTGGACGCGAAGCATTTCAACAACTGCAAGCCGAAGGCTTTGTCGTTATCCGTCCCTACACGGGCGCTGTCGTCGCCGATTATCAACCGAGCATGATCATCAAGATCTACAGCTTTCTGGAGGTGGCTGAGTTGATCAGCGGGCGCATGGCTTGTGCGTGGTGCGTGTTGTTTATGCTGACGAACCGCCCCTTTCTAACAGGAGCCACGCAAATTCCGAAAGAATCATAATCTTCAGTATTCGATCATTCGTCTTCTTTACACACCGCTTCGCAAATCGTAAAGCCTGACACAGTAAATCCAGCCCGGTCACTCATTGATCTTGTGCAGAACCTCTTCGAAATGGGAAGTCATCGCTTGCGCTGCACCTTCGGAATTTTTGGCGGCAATCATTGCCACGATCTGCTTATGCGCGTTATAGAGTTCATAACGTTCCTCCCGATTCATGCGAAGGCGTAGACCCTCGAGATTCACGTTTCGCAGGGCGTCACGAATGCCGCTAATCAGATAAAACAACAACGTGTTATGGGCGGCCTTGGCTATCAACACATGGAACTGAGCGTTGATATCTGCATAGCTGTCGGGGTTATCGATGTGGCTTTCCATCTCGATTAGTATATCCTGAAATTCTTCCACCTCTTCCTGAGTACGTCTTTGGGCGGCCAGTTTGGCGCTCTGCATTTCGACGCCCATTCGAAGCTCCAAGACTTCCTCGAAGTTTTTTTCTTCCAAGGACATCGCTCGCTGAAAGAATGAAGTCAGAGTGTCCTCACTCAAGGGACGGATGACGGCGCTACGGCCAACGGTCATCTCAACTACCCCCCGCCCTTCCAGTATTTTTAGCGCCTCGCGCACCACCGGCCGGCTCACGCCATGGATACGCACCAGTGCTGCCGCTGTAGGCAACCTGTCACCCGGACCCAGTTGCTCACGCTCGATCCTATCCATCAGGGCTTCTGTCAATTGCTCGACCAGCGATTTATCGGTTAGTTCAGTATTCATCATGCATCGTCCCAAAAATATGATTGAGTGGTTTGACACTATTTGCTGAAAGGGTTAAGCTATATCATATATTATATTATATTATATTATAGTATAGTATAGGTACTTAGCATCGGCAAAGGCAGCTCAATGTCGCAACTGAACGTTCGCAGCAAAAAAGAGGCGGTCTACGACTGGATTCTTGAGCGCATTATCAAGGGGGACTTCGCGCCTAATGATCCTCTCGTGATCGGCGAGATATCACGTAACTTGGCCGTGAGCCCGATCCCTGTACGCGAAGCATTTCAACAATTGGATACCGAAGGCTTTGTCGTTATCCGTCCCTATACGGGCGCTGTCGTCGCCGATTTGCAGCCGGACATGATCATCGAGATCTTCGGCTTTCTGGAGACGGCCGAGTTGATCAGCGGGCGCATGGCTTGCGCGGTCATGTGCGAAGAACATCTGCAAGATATCGAAAACCAGCTCGACAAGATGGATGGACTGCTTGGGGCCCCCGATGATTGGTCGGAAGAAAACAAACGGTTTCACATCATGATCTGCCAGTGTTCAGAAGCTGTGCTAACACAAGCTATCTTGGGACGTATGCTACTACACTGGGATCGCTTGCGCCGCCATTATTTAGAAGGCATATTTGCTAAACGCATCGAAAAGGCACACCAGGATCATTGGAAAATGTACGAAGCGATCAAAGCAAGGGACGCAGATCAACTGGAGGGGGTGGTACTCGAACATAATCGTTCGGCCTTACAGGCTTATATTGGCTATTTCTACAGTTCGGGTTATTCCATCGAACAAATACCGGGGGTGAGCACCTCAACAATGGAGACACCCTGAACGTGAACGCCAAAACCCGATTTATAAACGCGCTCCATCTTCAGCCGGTCGACCGGCCTCCCGCAGCGGCAGTCGTCACCGGTATCACCGTAAACATGATGGAACAGGCGGGGATTTTCTACCCCGCCGCCCACCATGATGCCGACCAACTGGCAGGTCTGGCCGCCTCGATTTGGGAGTACTGCCGGCTGGAAGTGATCAAGTTACCCTTTGGCATGACAGTCGAAGTGGAAGTGCTGGGCATGGAGATCGACTTCGGCACATTGGACACCCTGCCGACCGACATACACTCGATCTGGAATCACCCAAACGATATCGTTATCCCCGATGATTTCTTTGATCGGGCCAGAGTGCCTGTGGTTCTGGAGGCCATTTCCAAGTTACGGAAGCGCTACGATGATGAAGTCGCCGTGATCTCTTCCATCGTCGGCCCCTTTGCCTTATCCGCCAAGCTGTTCGGCTTCCCCAACCTATTTCCCTGGATCATCAACGAACCCGCCTATGTGCAGCAGATCATGGAGCCCATGGCCGATCTGGCGATTCGCTATGCCAATGCCCAGCTCGATGCCGGCGCCGACGTGATCGTTCTGGGCGAGGCAACCTGCTCGGGAGACCTGATCTCCCCGGAAACCTATCGTGATTTCGTGCTGCCGCACCACAAACGTCTGTGTGCGGGTATCCATGGCCCCACCCTTTTGCACATCTGTGGCAAGTCTTCCCGGCATCTGCCCTATATCGCCGAAACCGGCGCCACCGGCTACACTTTTGACGAAGGGGTGGATATGACCCTGGCCCGACAACATCTGAAAGGCAAAGTGTCGCTGGCCGGTTACATCCCCACGGTCGAGGTGCTGCTAAACGGCGCCCCTGATTTAGTTTATCAGGCCTCCTTGGAATGCCTGGGAAACGGCGTCGATATCCTGGCGCCTGGATGTTCACTGCCGCAGCACACCAGCCATGACAATGTCGCCGCCATACTGCAAGCGGCCGAGGATTGGGGGGCATCCGCCACATTGCGCCAGACGGTCCCCAACGTCATCCCTTCCCTCAAGCCGCAAAAACGACGTACCAACGGCAGCGCCACAACCGGGAGACGGCGCCCCCGCCGGCAGCGCACTTCCTAACGTGAACCCCATCATCAGGGTCGAGGTAGGCCGGTACGATTATCCCTTCGTGGGCGAGTTCAAGTTCTTTGAACCTGGGCCTGATGGGCGTGTGGTCCGCCCTTCTGTTTTGTTGCGGCTGAGCGACGACGCGGGCAACACCGGTTGGGGACAGGCTGTGCCGGTGCCCAGCTGGACTTACGAGACCGTCGAGAGTGTCACCACGACCCTGACCCATTACCTTGGCCCTAAACTTTTAGGAGCAGACCCAAGCGACTTCGCCGGTATCCAGCAGGGTATGGATCGAGTGATCCGTCCGGGCCTGACCACCGGCCAGCCACTTTGTAAGGCGGCTGTTGATCTGGCCTGCTTCGATCTGGCGGGCAAACAGCAGAACAAATCGGCCGCTGAATTCCTAGGCCCTACCTCCGGTTTTTCTGAGTTAACTCTGAGTTGGACGGTCAATGCCACAACGCTTGCGGAGGTCGAGAAGCAACTTGCTGCGGGATCTGCCCGAGGGTATCGGAATTACAACTTCAAGGTGGGGTACCCCCAAACACCCAACTATGATCTTCAGCTGGCTCGTCTGATCCATGACTACGCACCTGATGGCTTTTGTTGGGCCGATGCCAACACCAGCTATGATCTCGAGACGGCGCTGTACGTGCTGCCTAAACTGGCGGATATCGGCGTCCATGTGATCGAATCGCCCCTGCCGCCCATGCAGATTGGCGGCCACCAGGCTCTGCGCCGCCAGGGGGCGCTGCCGGTGATCATGGATGAAGGTGTGATCTCAGCGCAAGACGCCGAGACATTTATGTCATTGGGCACGATGGATGGTTTGACACTGAAGGTCGGGCGTTCGGCGGGGATCTGGCAGACGCGGCAGATCGTGCAAAGGGCAAAACAGCACGATATCTTCCTGCTTGGATCGGGCTTGTGTGACCCCGACCTATCCCTGGCTGCTTCGGTACATGTTTTTGCCTGGGCCGGTATCGACAAAGCCTGCGCGCTCAATGGCCCTCAGTATCTGGATGAGACGCTGGATATCTCCAGCTTCATACCCGACTCCGACCGTATCCAGGTCCCGACCGCCCCCGGACTCGGACTCCAACTCGACGGGCGTGCCGAGGCCGCTTTGACGACAGTGGCGGAGTTAGCGTGATGGTAAAAGTCAGCGGCAGCAACGCCTATCTGGCCAACATCCGCACCCGCATGCCGTTCCGCTATGGGATCGCCGAATTAACCGAAACACCCCACCTGTTCTGTGAGATCGATCTGCTCGTGAATGGTAACCACAGCCGTGGCATCTCAGCCGACAGTCTCATTCCCAAATGGTTTACCAAGGATCCGCAACAGAGCTATCAGGATGAAATCGGCGCCATGCTCGAGGTGATCGGCATGGCCATGGAGCACGCCAGACAGGCCGGTGATGCAGCAGACGTGTTCAGCCTGTGGCGCAACATATTTGAGACGCAAAAAGCCTGGGCGTCGCAGACTCCGCATCCCCCGCTACTGTGGAATTTTGGAGTCAGTCTGGTCGAACGGGCGATGATCGATGCTTATTGCAGAGCCGTGCAAACGCCTTTTTGTGGCGCTGTGGCAGACGATCTACTTGGCATTGACCTGGGCTGGATCTATGATGAGCTGCAGGGACGAACCCCCGCACAACTTCTGCCCGAGATGCCAACTCAACACATGAATGTGCGCCACACAGTCGGCTTATCCGACCCTCTGGCTGAATCCGAGCTGCCGCCGCAAGAGCGCCTGCAAGATGGCTTGCCGCAAACTCTTGAAGCAGGCATCGAAGCCTATGGTTTGCGCTATTTCAAAATCAAGGTCAATGGTGATGACGAACACGATCTGGCGCGCCTGACTCGCATCGCCCAGATCATTGAAACATCGCTGCCTGACTACGCCTTCACACTCGACGGCAACGAGCAGTACACAACGGTCGAGATATTTCAGACGTTTTGGCACAGGCTGATGGCTGAGCCAGAACTGGCGGGCTTCATGCAACATCTGCTCTATGTCGAGCAACCATTTTCACGTGCCGTAGCGCTTAGCGATGATACCGGAACTGCATTGCAGGCCTGGCAAGACCGCCCCACCATGATCATCGACGAATCTGATGCCGAGCTACACAGCCTACGCCGGGCGCTCGCTTGCGGCTACGCCGGTACGAGCCACAAAAACTGCAAGGGTGTGTTCAAGGGGTTGGCCAACGCCTGCATCCTCGCACAGTACCGTGAACGAGATCCCAAGCATCCCTATATCGTCAGTGGTGAAGATCTGGCCACTATCGGCCCGGTGGCACTGTTGCAAGACCTGGCGGTGATGGCGACTCTGGGACTGACGCATGTTGAACGAAACGGCCACCACTATTTCCCAGGATTAAGTATATTCCCCCAAGACTGGCAGGAAAAGACTGTGGCCGCTCACCCCGACCTCTATCATCAAAACAGCCGGGGATTGACATGCCTTCGCATCGAACAAGGCGCTATCTCGCTTCAGAGCGTCGTTCAAGCGCCCTTTGGCCTGAATTCAGACATCGATCTGAGGATGGCGATCCCACTCGAAACGTGGCAGATCGACAATGTAACTTAACTTGCAATTCGCTCTCATTAATGATTGAATTTGTCTCACACTTTGGATCGCCAAAATCAATCATCCTCGAAACCCTCCCAATCCACTAGACAGTTAAGGAAGGACAGATGACAGACGCACTTGCTCAACAACGAAAAAGTGACCGCCTGGAAGCGATAAAATCATCATTGGTGCCATTTGTAGGGATCTTCATTTTCCTATTGATCTGGGAAATCTTGGTGCGGTGGCTTGACGTTGCCTCCTATCTCCTACCCAGACCGACCGAAGTCCTAGTGACCATGATAGACAAATATGATCTGTTGTGGAAGCATAGCCTAGTCACACTTTACGAGATGTTGCTGGGTTACTTCCTGGCAATTGCAGTAGCGGTACCACTTGCCATCATGGTCACGGCATCGTCGACATTCGACCGTTTTATCACCCCGATCATCCTTTTCTTCCAGACTGTTCCCAAGATCGCCATCGCACCCCTCTTTCTGATCTGGTTCGGTGTGGGACCTCTGCCGAAAATCCTGGTGGCGTTCCTCATCTCATTCTTTCCCATCCTGATTGATACTTCGGTGGGTCTCAGATCGATTACGCCGGACATGATCGATCTGGCCCGGTCTATGGGCGCCTCCAAAATGCAGATCTTCATCCGCTTCAGATTGCCGACCAGCATGCCCTATCTGTTCAGCGGCCTCAAGGTAGCGGCGACGCTGGCTGTTGTGGGCGCCGTTGTCGGTGAATGGGTTGGCGCAGACAAGGGCCTGGGTTATCTATTATTGGTCACCAATTCCAATCTGCAAACGGCACTTATGTTCGGCGTAATCGTAGCATTGACGATTCAAGGTCTTATCCTCTTCTACATCATCCAGATGCTCGAAAATGTCTTAATCCCCTGGCATGTTACAGTTCGGGCGGGCAACGAATTTGGAACGATGTAGCTGATTATTCCCCCGCCCTCAGTCCCGTCTGCATCTCGTAAAGGAGGTGAAACAACGACGTCAACACCTGTTCTACTACGAAACCATCGAACCTCTCTCAACCCTTATTCCTTTGGAGGATGAAATGAAGAAGACAACCTTATTGTTAGTGCTGACCTTGCTGGCCTTAGGCCTCGTCATATCAGCTTGTGCGGTCCCGGTTGCACCTGCACCCGCCGCCCCCGTAGCCGAAGCGCCTGCTGCTGAAGAACCGGCCGAAGAAGAAGCTCTCGTTCCCATCGAATTCCGTCTGAACTGGACGCTCTACGGCGAGCATGCTCCCTTCTACCTGGGCGTGGACAAAGGCTTTTATGAAGAGGAAGGCCTGGATGTGAGCATCATCGAGGGCAGCGGCTCCGCCACCACCGTCAAACTGATTGGTAACGGCAACAATAATCTGGGTTATGCTGATTCCGCTACGATGATGAATGGTGTAACGGCTGGTGTTCCGGTCAAGGCCGTTGCTGTCACTTTCCAGTCCAGCCCTATGTCCTTCATCTATCGTGAAGATGCAGCACGCCCCACAGCTATTGAAGAACTGGCTGGATCAAGAATCGCCATCACCGCCGGTGACGCTTCAATGGCAATTTTCAACGCCTGTCTCGGCGCAAATGATTTAACGATGGACGACCTCGAAGTAATCCAGGTCTCCAATCCCCAGGCCAAAGAGGTTGCCGTATTGGAAGGTAAAGCAGATGCTTTCCTGGGCTATTTTGTTGATCAACCGATGCGCATGGAGAAAGTCACGGGCGTCGATATTGGGTGGACGCCGTTGCCCGACATTTGTGGCGTCAACACCTTGTCCAGTGCTATCATTGCCAACAATTTCTGGGCGGAAGAGAATCCTGAACTGGTCGAGAAGTTCGTCCGAGCTTCGCAACGGGCCTGGGCCTACACACAGGAACATCCTGAAGAAGCGGCTGAGGTCTTCGCCGAGGTTGCCGGCGATTACGGGTTTGACGTACCACTGTCACTGGCCGAAATCCTAGGCTCATTGACCCTGCTTCACACGGCGAACTCTGAAGGTCAGCCCATTGGCTGGTCATCAGCTGATGATTGGCTTGCCACGCAGAAGACCCTTGCTGATTTCGGGGGATTCAAAGCTGAAGATGACATCAATGTATTCTTCACCAACGACTTCATTTCCGAATCGCCTTACGCACCGCAATAAAGTTAGCACCGAGATCGGGGCGCCTCAATCCGGGGCGTACATCACCCGGTCGTGACACTACGATCAAGACCTCGCAGGTTGCGGTAACCTGCGAGGTCGATCACCCGCAGTGTAACGATTGGATAATATTTACTATTGCCAATATCCCGTCCCATTCCATCCCTTCGAGATAGTAGATCCATGCCCGAACCTTTTATTCGATTGCAGAACGTAGAAAAAACTTATCTCACCAAAGACAGCGCCATCCTGGCCGTCGACGATGTCAGCTTTGATATCAATGAGTCGGAGTTCATCGCTATCGTTGGGCCTAGCGGTTGTGGTAAGACCACTATCTTGAAAATGATCGCCGGCCTCGTTCCCTATACTTCAGGTGAAATCACCATCGGCGATGTACGCGTGGATAAGCCGCAGACCGACCTTGGCATCATCTTCCAGGATGCAGTTTTGCTGGACTGGCGTGACGTGCTCAGCAACGTGCTTCTGCAGATCGATATACGCAAGTTAAACAAGTCCAAGTACAAGGCCCGTGCCATGGAATTGCTCAACAATGTGGGGTTGGATGGGTTTGAGGGGAAGAAACCGTATGAGCTTTCAGGTGGTATGAGACAACGAGTCTCGATCTGTCGGGCCTTGGTCCACAATCCTCCCCTGTTGCTCATGGACGAACCATTTGGCTCCCTGGATGCGCTCACGCGTGAACAGATATCCATGGACATCCAGCATTTGTGGATGGAGGAACGCAAGACCGTTCTTCTGATCACGCACAGTATTCCTGAAGCCGTCCTCCTATCGGACCGAGTGATCGTCATGACGCCCCGGCCAGGCCAATTGGCAGAGATCATCGAAATCGATCTGCCCCGCCCACGCCAACTGAACCGCTTGCCCGAGAAATTTAACGAGTACGCCGGCCACATTCGCCAGATATTCCAGGACAGCGGCGTTTTGGAACTGGACTGACGCTCTGGCGCAGCCGGGAGACCGGGAGGCCGGGAGACCGGGAGGCCGGTAAACCGGGAGACCGGGAGACCGGGAGACCGGTAAACCTGTAAACCGGGAAACCTGTAAACCGGGAAACCTGGCAGCATGCGTCCGTCGGGTCGCTGTGACGGTAATACCCGGTCTACCGGTCTACTGGCCTATCGGTCTACTGGTCTACCGGCCTACTGGCCTACCGGTCTACCGGTCTACCGGTCTACTGGCCTACCGGCCTACCGGCCTACTGGCCTACCGGTCTACCGACCTACAAACCCCAGGAACACAATATGCCAAACTACCAGATCGCGCACCTGGATCAGATTTCAGCCATCAAGTGCCCCTGCGGCTTCACCCGTAGGGCGTTTACCGATGATCCCGACCAATTGGCGACAATCCACCTGTTGGAAGTTCAGGCAGATGCCCGGATTCATTACCACAAGAATCTGACCGAGATCTATTTCATTCTCGAAGGGGAGGGCTTCTTGGAGTTGGATGGCGAACGCGTCCCCGTGGAACCCTTGTCCGCTGTTCTGATCAAACCCGGTTGCCGGCATCGCGCCATTGGCAAACTGAAAGTCGCCATCACAGTGATCCCGGCCTTTGATTCCGAAGACGAGTGGTTTGATTGAACCCCAGACCGCGACACGTATATCGCAAAAACGCCATACAACATCAATGATGCGGTATGTGACGGTACGATGACTGTAAAGGAGCGAGGGGGGCCGAGATGGTGGAATGTCTCTGCAGCCTGGTTGGGTATCGGCACTTCGCCGGGGGCATTGTTGATTGGAGCATTGATCGCTTTCAGACATGGCGGTTCCGTGCCACTATTGTCTATTGCCATTGCCTACGTGCTGATGTTTGCCATCCTCTGGTTTCAGGGTTTGTTGGGGTTGAAACCCCCGATCGGTGAGGGACGCAATCTCACGACGTTGACACCTATTTATTTCGGTCCCGCCATGCAACGCATTATCGGCGCCCTGATCGCCCTGGGCATGATAGGCTGGTCGGGTTTCAATATGGCATTGGGAGGAGCAGCCCTGGGACGATTACTGGGCTTCCCCCATTGGATTGGCGCCCTGGTCATCGCCCTGCCGGTTCTGATTCTCTCGTTGCGTGGCATTCACAGTTGGAACGGATTGGCAGCGCTGGCAACTGTGTCGGTTCTGGCGCTCACAGGATTCATTACCTATGAGCTGGCTGCCCCCGGCATCCCCATCACGATTGCACTAGACAGTCCGCTCGATGTCATTACAGATGTGGCGATTTTGCTGGGCTATGTCACTGTGTTCAGCGTCCGTTCACCCGATTTCACCAGAGGCTTGTCAAAAACGAGGGATTTGATAATCCTAATCAACTTGCTCTGCCTGCCCGTTCTCGGCATTGCTCTGGCAGGATCAGCGATCTATATGGGAACAGGGGAGGTTGATTTGGTTGCACTATTAGCAGCGCCTGGTACTTTGAGCATCGGCAACCTTCTGATTTTCCTCTCTGTGCTGGCCCCAACCTTTACCACTTTGTTCTCTGGCGCGCCTGGATTGCGAGCAGCGATTGGGCTTTCAGAACCTGCCGGCATGGTGATCATCACCCTCATCGCCTTCATCCTGGCGGTTTTCCGTTTCGACCTCTATTTAGGGGGGTGGCTCTCAATGTTGGCGGCATTGCTCCCACCCATCGTCGTACCCCTGGCTGTCGAATCGACCCTGCGACGCCGGGGCGCACTGCCATGTCGCATCCCGATCTGGACGTGGGCGATTGGCTCTGCAGCAGCCATCCTGCTCACACTTTTAAGCCAACCCGTCGCCCCCCTGATCGGCCTGCTACTCTCCGCCCTCACCACCACATTATGGGTGACACTGTGGCGGCAACCTCAAGAGAAATTGAATCCAATCTAGGTAGATCCATATTCTACCGTAAACCAGGAAACCAGGAAACCAGGAAACCTGAAAACCAGAAAACCAGAAAACCAGAAAACCGGGTAGATTACACCTCAACTATGACTTTGACAACACATCCCGGTCTACCGGTCTACTGATCTACCGGTCTACTGATCTACCGGTCTACTGATCTACCGGTCTACCGGTCTACTGATCTACCGGTCTACCGGTCCACCGGTCTACTGATCTACCGGTCTACCGGTCCACTGGTCCACTGAATCAAATCCACAAGGACAAACCTTATGATTAACATAGCCATTATCGGAACAGGCGGCATCTCCGACACACACATCCAGGCCTTCCGCCACTTCGCCGATCGTTGCCGGATCACGGCGATGGTCGATCTGGACACGAACCGAGCCGCAGCGAAGACCTCCCGCTTCGGCCTGGATGCAAAGGTCTACGCCACATGGCAGGATATGTTGGACGCACAGACCGTGAACCTTGCGGCTATCTGTCTCCCCCCCTTTATCCATGCCGCCGCCACGATCGACCTGCTCGACGCCGGGGTCAATGTCTTGCTGGAAAAACCGATGGCTCCGACCCTGGAAGAATGTGATGCCATTCTCGCCGCTGCCGAACGCAGTGGCAAACTGCTCTCGGTGGTCGCCCAAAACCGCTACAAAATACCGATGATGAAGGTCAAACAGGTGCTCGAGAGTGGCATCATCGGCCGGGTACTGCACGCGCAGGTGGATTCATACTGGTGGCGGGGCAGCCATTACTACGACCTTTGGTGGCGGGGCGCCTGGGAAAAGGAGGGAGGCGGCTGCACGTTAAATCACGCCGTCCACCACATCGATCTCATGCATTGGATGATGGGCATGCCCGTAGATGTTCAATCCCTTGTCACTAATCTCAATCACGAGAATTCAGAAGTAGAGGATTTTTCCACCACGGTCGCCCGTTTTGCCGATGGCCGCGTGGGACAGATAACCGCATCCCTGATACATCATGGTGAAGAGCAGCAGTTGGCCGTTCAGGGTGAACGGGCCAGTGTGATCGTGCCCTGGAAAGTGCTGGCTTCGAAGCAGCGTGACAACGGCTTCGGCGAACCGGACCTGAGTACAGTAGCTGAAATCGAACGAATCTATGCCGATTTGCCCGACATCCCTTACGAGGGGCACGAGGGTCAGATCGACAACGTTCTGGCTGCGCTCCAGGGCGAACAAGAACTATTCATCGACGGTGTAAGCGGCCGCAACACTATCGAATTAGTGACGGCCATCTATCAATCGGGATTTAGCGGTCAACGTGTCTCGTTACCCCTTGCACCCGATTCTCCCTTCTACACTCGTGAGGGTGTACTAAATAACGCCCCTCACTTCCACGAGAAAACGCATAGCGTCGATGGTTTTGCCGACGATAGCATCACGCTTGGCTCAGACTACAAATCGAACTGAGACATTCCTCATAAACTGTTGATAAAATTGGAGTGAAAAATGCAAAGAGCAGATGGCATGAATTATGCCCCCAAAGGAAAACCCAACCCCGTCGTCTCATCTGGTGAGTTCCGATTTGCCGCAGTCGGCCTCGACCACGGCCACATTTACGGCATGTGCAACGGGCTGATAGAGGCGGGCGCCGATCTGGTATGGGTCTACGATCCCGATCCGGCAAAGGTGCAAGCTTTTCTAGCCTTGTACCCGCAAGCTCAGGTCGCCGACTCAGAGTCACAGATTCTTGAAGATCTCAGCATTCACTTGGTCGCCAGCGCCGCCATCCCTGCAGACCGCTGCGACATCGGCCTACGGGCAATGGCTGCCGGTAAGGATTACTTCGCCGATAAACCCCCACTTACAACACTCGACCAGCTCGCGCAGGCCCGGCAAATGGTTGCAGAGACCGGCCGAAAGTACGCGGTATATTTCTCTGAACGCCTGCACGTCGAAGCCGCCCTCTTCGCCGGTGATCTGATCGAACAGGGCGCTGTTGGCCGTGTGCTCCAGGTAGTCAACCTTGCCCCCCATCGCGCCAGCTTGCCCTCGCGTCCAGATTGGTTCTTCGATCTCGACAGCTACGGCGGCATCCTCTGCGATATCGGCAGCCACCAGATCGAGCAGTTCCTTTTCTACGCAGGCGCCAAAGACGCCCGTGTGTTGCACAGCAAAGTCGCCAACTATCAGCATCCTCAGTATCCCGGCTTCCAGGATTTCGGCGATGCCACCCTGCTGGCCGACAACGGCGCCACAATGTATTTCCGAGTGGATTGGTTCACTCCCGAAGGCCTGCCGGTCTGGGGCGACGGCCGTTGTTTCATTCTCGGTAGCGATGGCACCATCGAGTTGCGCAAGTACATCGACATCGCCCGTGACACCACAGGCGACCACCTTTATCTGGTCAACCAGGATGGTGAGCAGCACTTCGCCTTGGCCGGACAGGTCGGCTTCCCCTTTTTCGGCCAATTGATCCTCGATTGTCTCAATCGTACTGAGAAGGCTCAATCACAAGCTCATGCCTTCAAGGTGATCGAGCTAGCCATCCAGGCACAGGAAATGGCGGAGGTTATCTCAACGCCTCAGCAGTAATGAACCAGAACCATCATGTCCAAAACTACCGACGTCACCCCTATCGCCACCAGGCTCTACTACCTGCCTGTTGAGACGCGCGTCCCTCTCAAGTTCGGGCCGGAAACGCTGACCAATGTGACTGTCGCACGTGTTAAAATGGTTGTGCGAAACAGGCAGGGGAACATTGCCAGCGGTTGGGGCGAAACTCCCCTGAGCGTGCAGTGGGTCTGGCCCAGTGCCCTGACCTATTCTGAACGCCATCAGGCCTTACTCGATTTCACCCGGATTCTGGCTGAGGCCTGGGCAAAAACAACACATACCGGGCATCCTCTCGAAGTGGGATACGCTTTCACCGAGAGCGAATTGGCACAACTGTTGGTCGAGTTCAATGCCGGTCGGTCGGGAGGGGAACCGATGCCCTGGCTGGCAGCATTGGTCTGTTGTTCGGCCTTCGACATCGCCCTGCATGATGCATTCGGCCAATTACTCGAACTTCCAGTCTACAACACATACAACGCCCACTATATGAATCAAGATCTGGCGGCCTATCTGGAAGCGGCCGCTGGTAGCGATGTCGATTTCAGTGGCTGTTATCCCGACCAGTTTCTTGTTGCTCAACCACCCGATGCGCTCCCGGCCTGGCATCTTGTCGGCGGCCTTGATCCGCTGGATTCGTCCGAACTGGGCGGCGATGAGCCTGATGACGGCTATCCCGTGTTGCTGGCCGACTGGATCCAGCGAGATGGTCTCACCTGTCTGAAAGTGAAGCTGCGGGGCAACGACCCCACCTGGGATTATGATCGGTTGGTCGGAGTCGGCAAAATCGGCCTCACAAATGATGTGTTGTGGCTGACCGCCGATTTCAACTGCACCGTGCTGGAACCAGGCTATGTCAACGGGATACTCGACAGGCTGACCATTGAACAACCTCGAATTTATGGCATGATACTTTATGTCGAGCAGCCCTTCCCCTACGATCTCGAACAGCACCGCATCGACGTGCACAGCGTCTCCGCCCGCAAACCCCTGTTCATGGACGAAAGTGCCCATGATTGGAAACTGGTGCGACTGGGCCGCAGTCTCGGTTGGACAGGCGTTGCCTTGAAAACCTGCAAAACTCAAACTGGTGCGCTGCTCAGCCTGTGCTGGGCCAAAGCCCATGGCATGACACTCATGGTACAAGATCTGACCAATCCCATGCTGGCGCAGATCCCACACGTACTGTTGGCCGCTCACGCCGGCACGATTATGGGCGTCGAGACCAACGCCATGCAGTTTTATCCCGATGCCTCGCTACAAGAAGAGCAGGTACACCCCGGCCTCTATCGCCGGCGCCTTGGTACCGTAGATCTCGCCAGCATCCATGGCCCAGGCTTCGGATATCGTCTGGACGAGATCGGGCGTGAATTACCCGAGCCCGATCTCATAACAGGAGACGTTTCCTAATGGCGGATGATCTGTCTCGACTCTGTGTTCATACGATCACCACCAGGCCTTGGTCAGTAGAAGAGGCTGTCGATCAATACGCCGCCGCCGGTATCAAGGGCATCACCGTATGGCGGCAATGGCTGGAAGGGCGAGATGCAAACGAGGTCGGAGAACGAATCCGCTCAGCGGGATTGACGATGGTTTCGCTGTGTAGAGGCGGATTTTTCCCAGCATCCGATCTCACCGCTCGCAGAGCGGCTATCGACGACAACCTACGTGCCATCGACGAAGCCGCAGCTATTGGCGCCCCCCTGATTGTGCTGGTCTGCGGCGCTTCGCCCGATGTTCCGCTATCAGAGGCTCGCAAACAGATCCAGGCCGGTATCGAAGCAGTGTTACCTTATGCGGCCGCCAATGGCGTCAAGCTGGCGATTGAACCGCTCCATCCCATGTATGCCGATAGCCGCTCCGCCATCAATACGCTGAAGCAAGCCAACGACATGTGCATGGCCATTGGCTCGTCACTGATTGGCGTCACCGTCGATGTCTATCACCTCTGGTGGGATCCAGATCTGGCGTTTGAGATAGCACGGTGCGGCGCAAATGGCCTGCTCTTTTCTTTCCATATCTGCGACTGGCTTACCCCGACCGCCGATCTGCTTAACGGCCGTGGTCTTATGGGCGAGGGTTGTATCCCCATCCCCCAGATCCGGGGTTGGGTTGAAGATGCCGGCTACAGCGGGTTTAATGAGGTCGAGATATTCTCCGATCGTCATTGGGCCAGAGATCAACACGAGTTTATTCATGACATCATTAATGCTTACCAGGAACACTCCTGAATCCAGGGAAAAGCATGCGAATCCTTTCGGGATAAAATTGACGGAATCCAGCAGAGACGAATCCTTTCACCTCGGATTTTTCCTGTTTTCTTTTAATGTGTCACCGCTACCAGACTCGATAACCACGCACTCTCGGCATGATCTCAGAGTTGTCAGGAAGTATTGAAATGCAAGAACACACTATCGGCATCATCATGAACGGCGTCAGTGGACGCATGGGCAGCAACCAACATCTTATCCGCTCGATCCTGGCTATCCGAGAGCAAGGCGGCGTATCCGTTGCCCCTGGCAAGACCCTTATGCCTGACCCCATTCTGGTGGGGCGAAACCAGGCCAAATTGGAAAAACTTGCACACGCGCATGGGCTCATTCGCCTGACCACTGATCTGGATGCAGCTCTGGCAGACCCCTCCAATCAGATCTATTTCGATGCCCAACTTACGCAGTTGCGCGTCCCCGCCGTGCGCAAGGCCATTGCCGCCGGCAAAGCCATCTACTGTGAGAAACCCTCCGCCGATACCTTGGAAGACGCCTTGGCCATATATCATGAAGCCACCGCGGCCGGACTGAAAAATGGTGTGGTTCAGGATAAACTCTTTTTACCCGGTTTACTCAAACTGAAATACCTGATCGATAGCGGTTTCTTTGGTCGGATACTCTCGGTACGAGGCGAGTTTGGCTATTGGGTCTTCGATGGCTTTGACCAACCCACTCAGCGCCCTTCCTGGAATTATCGCAAAGAGGATGGCGGTGGCATCTTGCTGGATATGTTTGCTCACTGGCGCTACGTGATCGACAACCTGTTTGGCTCGATCAAGGCGCTCTCTTGCATCGCTGCTACCCACGTGGACAAGCGTGTGGATGAGAATGGCGACGCATATAATTGCACCGCCGAAGATTCCGCCTATGCCACTTTCGAACTGGAAAACGGCATCATCTGCCATTTCAATTCCTCATGGGCGGTGCGCGTACGGCGTGACGATCTACTTACCATTCAGGTGGATGGCAGCAAAGGGAGCGCTGTCGCAGGCCTGAGGGACTGCGTGGTCCAACATGATTCTTTCACGCCCAAACCGGTGTGGAATCCCGACATCCCCAGCCCCATCGATTTCTTTGAAACCTGGCAGAGGATGCCCGCCAACCAAGTGTATGAAAATGCCTTCAAAATACAGTGGGAACGCTTCATAAAGCATGTCGTTCTGGACACGCCTTTCCCCTGGTCATTGCTGGAGGGCGCTAAAGGTGTACAATTGGCCGAGCTAGGTATGGCAAGTTGGACCCAACGACGCTGGTTGGATGTGCCGCCGTTAGCAGCGTAGTTAGAATGATAGTTTGTCAATCTCTCCATCTTTTGGTAACATCATATTTGTACGAACATTATAATAAACGGATAAATTGTTGACGACATTCAGGATGTGCGCCAATGCGTAGCGACGCCGTTATCTCCGCTCAACTCAATCGCCAAAGGGGGCTGCCCCTCTATCAGCAGCTCCACAAATTGCTGCGCACCCAGATCGGCAGTGGTCAATGGCGACCCAATGTCATTAAGTTAGTGGAGGAAGAGTGTTTCATAGGTGCAGAGCAGTCCGCCAGAGATGTCAGTTTTGAGGCATTTCTGTTCGTTGTGAAACACTCTGGGAAGGAGAGGTTAGAACACAGGTTCTCATTGTGTTATG
>JAAENG010000385.1 GCA_024224665.1 Chloroflexota bacterium
AATGTTCTGATACAATGATGTTCGGAACTGTTTCAGATTGGTAGTGTGTAGAGTGATATTCATGCACTACTTCTGACGCAGTTCCCCCTTTTCGTCAACTTTCTGCTCAGCTCATACGATTCAAATTGTCAAAAGTCCAAGAAGGAATAATGAATAACTTAAACATCCCTACCACAACGCCCCGTACTCTCAAAGAAAATGTAATCCAAATCCTGCGGCAATCTATCATCGATGGTAGCCTGCCGTCGGGTGCGGAACTAAACCAGGTGCAGATCGCCGAACGCCTTGGGGTGAGCCGCGGCCCGGTGCGGGAGGCCCTGGGCATACTCGAGCAAGAGGGCCTGGTGCAGAGTACGCCATACAAGTCAGTAATCGTAACACCGCTAACCAGACGATATGTGGATGAGCTGTATTCGGTACGCGTAGCGCTAGAATCGCTGGCCCTTGAACGGGCGATCGATCGTCTGCAGCCCGAGGACCTTGAAGAGCTAAATGGAATCGTGGAGACGATGGGAATCGCGGCCCACGAGCACGATTCTGATCGGCTGGCAATAACCGATCTTGAGTTTCATGAGTATATCGTGCGATTAGCCGATCACGAGCTGGTGCTCAAGTTGTGGAAACAGATCGAAGTGGGCGTGCAACGTTGTTTGCACACGCAGCACGAGATATACACATTTTTGGACGAGGTTGTGGGCACCCACCCAACGTTGGTGACGGCGATGGCCGACCGAGACAAAGCTGCGGCAAAACAGATTCTTTACGACCACATCTACGAATCGGCCTCCCACATTGTCGGGTATTGGCCGATGCCGCAGTCCGAGGGAGAGGTCGAGAATGCTGATGCGGATGTGGCCAATAACAACTCGACTTTGGCCAATAAAGATGCATAATTTGTAGACGCTTACTCAAAATGATCGACAACTTATTGTCGATGTATGTGGCGCGTGGTACGTTGCAAGTAGCAAATTCAACCTTCTACAACCGGACCCACACCTGCGACCTGCCACGGAGGGGCCTCATTCTGTGAACCAAACAAGTAGACGGCGATGACATCTGCTTGTTCCGAAAGATAGGCGCTCATCCCCTTGCTATCGAAGTCGGGGATCAAGCTGAGTTTGGCAGGAAGAGGCATACCAGCATGGTAGCATAGGAAGATTGGCCGGGCAACGCCATTAGGACTCGCCATTGCAGGCTGCATGTTTCACCACACTTGCCTATCATGGCTCGTATGAAAAATTGGCGTTTGAGATTCATTGTGCCATCCTGGCTTTGCATATCAGCCTTACAGCCACTGCAACAGATCACCATGCGCGTTCACGCCGCAGTTTGAACTTATGCATTGCCACCACCGAAGTCAGGAGCGAGCGCAATTATGCAGTTATCACGACGTAGTTGGCAGGGCTTAGCACTGGGATTGTTGGCGCTTGCCTTCCTTTGCAGCGGCTGTGGCATTCTGTTCACAATCGCCCCCCCAGAACCCACGGCCGAAGCGCTGGATCCTTTTGCTGCCGGTTGGCAAATTAGCAGAGGTTGCTTTTTTGGCCCTGCATTTGTCATACTCTTGCTAGCCTATGTGGCATTCCGGGCGAGCCGCAGGCGAGACAAGACATTGCAAAACCACGAGATGATAGCCATTCTTGGCATTGTGGTGGGACTGATACTGGTTCTGTTTGGCTTGGCGATTGTCATCACACCAGCGGTCGACGACACGCTCGATACACTGCTTGGCATGGTCGCACTCTGCATTCTGCCAGGCCTGGGTATTATGGCATCGGCGGGTATTTTCTGGTTTCTGTCCCGGGGTCGAAAGGGATGAACGCTCGGGTCTCGACAGATGCAGTATTCAGATTGTAGATAACCTGAGTTCGACTTTCCGGTACGGCGTTTCGTGTAGCTTGCCTTGTCTCGGAAATGCTGTACGAATTCAAGCGCATTCTGGTCTCTGGGCACCTGGCTGGTGGTTGCAGACTCTATATACGGTACTAGGGACCCTGAACTCCGAACTGACATCAGATAGCACTTCATCCGAACAATATGTCGATTTCTAGCCAAGCCCCTGACCTCGTGCTATACTCTCACGACGCACTGCGTCATAACCCTGCCAACCTATAATCACTCACATTTTGGAGGTTCCCATGGCTTATCTCTTCCCTACCGAGGATTGGGTCGCCGCGTTCAAAGAAGCTGTCAATAACAGCGAATCATACAAGAAATCCGCCGCCAAGTGGGAAGGCGACTTCTATTTTGTCGTTTCGGCCGGTGGAGCCCTGGAAGAACCGGTTATATTCTACTTGGACCTTTGGCATGGCGAGTGTCGAGACGCTTATGTTGTAAAAGGTGATGATGATAAAAAGCCTGAGTTCATCATCGAGGGGACGGTAGACGTTTTTCGTCGGATTTTTGACGGTGAACTTGAACCGATCAAAGCCCTTGTTGGTCGAAAGCTCAAACTGAAAGGGAATTTAGGCAAAGTCATGCGCTCAGTCAAGGCCACGCTTGATCTGGTGGCTGCCGCCGGCAGTATCGATACCGTGTATCCTGACGGAGCTTGACCGATGTGGTTTTTTCATTCACCTGAGATCATCTTCGGAGAAGACTCGCTCAGCTATCTGGAAGAGCTTACGGGCGATCGAGCTTTCATTATCACCGATCCGATTCTGCACGATCTGGGATTTAGCGAGCGCGTGGCCGCTTATTTGCGCAAAGCTGGTTTAGAGATCGGCTGCTTCTCTGAAGTTGAGCCCGATCCTTCCGATACGACCATTTATCGTGCACTGGAGGATGTCAAAGTATTTGATCCGCAGTGGATCATCGGCCTGGGAGGCGGCTCTTCTATGGATACGGCCAAAGGGGTTTGGGCGCTCTACGAGAATCCAGATCTTCCCTTGGACGGAATCACGCCGATCACGGATATGGTGACAGGGCAGCGTGCACGCTTGATCGCCATTCCTACAACAGCGGGCACCGGCGCCGAAGTCACCGGCGCTGTTGTCGTAACGATGAAGGAGGAGGGGTTCAAACTGGCCGTGGCATCACCCAAAGTTGTGCCGACGATTGCCATTGTGGATCCAAGCATGACCCTGGACCTACCCCCTCGTCTTACAGTTGAGACCGGTCTGGACGCGCTCACGCAGGCGGTCGAAGGCTATATCACCAGCTTCAACAACGTCTATACCGACGGTTTATGTCTGAAAGCCATTCAATTGGTGTTCGAGTATCTACCGAGGGTCTATGTAAATCCGCACGATCTCGAAGCTCGCGAACATATGGCCAATGCTGCAACCATTGCCGGCCTGGGCTTTGCCAATTCGCAGTTTGCCTCGCTAGCCCACGCCATGGGCCATGCCTTTGGCCATGTCCTCAAGCAACCTCATGGGCGCAGCGTCGCTCTCTTCTTACCCTACACAATGGAGTATATGGCCAAGGAATATGAACTCTGTCGCTACCGGGATATTGCCCATGCCCTGCATCTACCGGCGGGGCATGGCAGCGAACAGGAAGCGGCGGTCGCGCTGATCGCTGCCATTCGCAACCTCGAACGGCAGGTTGACCAGCCCCTCACCATCGCCGAACTGGGCATTGATCGCATGACCTTCGATACCGAACTCGAGCAGATGTGCGACTATGCCATAGGAGACGGCACCTATGTGACAGGCGTGCGCGTACCCGAATATGACGAACTCACGCAACTGTACGAGTATGCCTACGACGGCCGCCCAGTTGATTTCTGAGAACGATGTCTATTCCTCAACACTATACACCTGCGCTACCCACCGAGTTGCCCGGTTATATGGGCAAGCTCCTGCGTGTCGATTTGAGCAGCGGCAGGATGTGGGAAGAGCCTCTCAATGCAGACTACGCCCATGACTTCGTGGGAGGTAGTGGTTTAGGCGCGCGCTATCTCGCCGATATGGCAGATGGCAACACGGACCCGTTGGGGCCTGACAATCCTCTGATCTTCATGACCGGGCCCCTGGTGGGGACCACCACCCCTGCGGCGGGCCGATTTTCGGTGGTTGCGCGTTCCCCGGCAACGGGACTAACCGGGGAGGCCAACTCAGGAGGCTATTGGGGACCGGAGCTAAAACGCACGGGCTACGACGGCATCACCTTGAGCGGACAGGCAGCCGGCCCAGTCTGGCTGGAGATAAAGGAAGGTGCGGTTCCCACGCTTCACGATGCCGGTGATCTCTGGGGTCTGGACATGTATGAGACCCAGCATGCGATCAAGACCTTGATGGGTGTTAAGCGTGTGCGCATTGCTTGCATTGGCCAGGGTGGCGAAAATCAGGTGCTCTTCGCCGGGGTGATGAACGATCATGGGCGGGCTGCTGCACGCACCGGGCTGGGCGCTGTGATGGGCAGTAAACGGCTCAAGGCTATCGCCGTAAGTGGGCACGCCAAAGTGACTATTGCCAATCCAGAAGCTAACAAAACCATCAATCGCGAAGTTACCGCGCATGTCATCGAGGATATTCAGGTACAGATGTTCCGCATCGGCGGCACGCTCATTGGCATGGATATGGGACCCATTAGCGGAGATGTATCGGTGCGCTACTATAGCAGTAATGAACTTGGCGGTATCGAGGATCACATCAATTCCGGAAATCTCAATGAACACTATCTCAAGCGCCATGTTCCCTGCTTTCGCTGTCCCGTCGCTTGTGGACGAGAGATCGAGCTAGCAGGACGGGTCGAGGGGCACGTCGATGGGCCGGAATATGAGACAACGGTGGCGTTTGGTCCCCTGATCGGTTCCGACAGTCTCGAGGATGCCGCCTATGCAGGGCATCTTTGTAATCGCTACGGCCTCGACACCATTTCCTGTGGTTCGACGATAGCCTTTGCCTATTCCTTATTCGAAGCCGGGATCATCGATCTAAAAACAACAGGGGGATTGGAACTGCGCTGGGGCGATGCAAAACCGGCCTTTGCACTGATCGAGCAGATCGCCTATCGGCGGGGATTCGGCGATCTCTTGGCTCAAGGCGCGGCGCGGGTTGGAGAGGTCTTGGGCGTGCCTGATCTGGCCGTACATGTCAACAAACTGGAATTGCCTTTCCATGAAGTGCGAGCCAGCGCCGGACAGGGCCTGGTTTACGCTGTGGCGCCACGCGGGGCCGACCACATGTCGGGTGATATTTACCACTGGGGGTTGGGACACGAATGCTCCGAAATTGGTATTATCTGCGGCGATCCTTTTGAAGAAACCCGATACGAAGTCCAGATCGTTGCCAACATCATGGCCTTTCGCGCTTTTACGAACAGCGCCATCCTCTGCCATTTCGAAACGATCCCAATCCCTGATCTGCTGGCGTTATGGGCGAGCATCACAGGCTGGCAGTGGTCACCTCGCGAACTGACACGAACCGGCGAACGTATTCTCCACCTGAAACGAGTACTCAACTTTCGCTTCGGCCTGACCCGATCCGATGATACCCTGCCAAAACCATTGTTAAAGGCCTTCGAAGATGGACCCACGCCAGGCTACGCTCCAGATATCGAGCAACTATTGACCTACTACTACGACGTACAAGATTGGGATCCGGCCAATGGGAAGCCGAATCCCGAGCGATTGAATGCGCTCGGTCTTGATGCTTTCGTCGACGAATTGTGGGGGGAACGACTCCTTGCAGATCATGTCAGCAGATGACGATGTTGAGCAGGTGGCGTTCAAACAACGCAAACGACTAGGCCTGGCCTTGGGGGGAGGTGGTTCTCGTGGCCTGGCCCACATCGGCGTGCTGCAGGTGTTGGAGGAAGCGGGAATTGAGGTACATGCTGTGGCGGGTACCAGTGTAGGCTCGCTTGTGGGCGTTGCTGTAGCGGCCAAGCGCTCGGTGATGGAGATTACAGCCGTCTCACACCGCATCAATTGGCATAATCTCGCCCGTCTTACCTGGCCCAACCGGGGATTTATCTCATTCGTACCCCTGGAACGATTTGTGGTGAACTGGCTCGGCGATATCACCTTTGCCGAGCTAAAACTGCCCTTTGTGTGTAATGCAACAGATGCCCTCACCGGAGAAGAACGAATATTCACTGAAGGCAGGATCGCTCCCTGTGTCAGAGCCAGTTCGACCGTCCCGCCGCTGGTACAACCATGCGAGATCGATGGCCATTTATATGTAGATGGTGGGATCGTCAACAATCTGCCAATCAAGTCGGTGCGGTCGCTGGGCGTGGATGTGGTGTTAGCAGTCAATCTTTTCGGGTTACCCAGTTACCTTCCGGCCGGTCGGGAAGGGTATTTCTTAACGGTGCTTGGCCATGCCCTGTGTAAGGCGGGTGACGACCCCGACAGCGCCGATGTGCTGGTGAGGCCCGATCTCACCGGTTACAGTATGTTGCGCTTCCACGGCAAGCAATCGATACAGTTAGGGCGCGAGGCCATGGAGGTAAAACTGTCCGAGCTAAAAGCAACGCTCGCCTGACCTCCTTGACGCCTTAACCATGTAACACCTATAATCGATGTACCGACATACTTCACTTTGGCAAGCGGAATCATCCCCTTTGTAAACGTGCGTGTTGCGTCCCTTCGGCTTCGCTCAGGACAAGGCTGCGTGTTACGTAACTTACACTGGATTGAGAATTGTTTGCCGATGAGGCCGAACGCAATACGCACGACTTCTCATTGTAAGGAAATGCCCCTATCATGAACACACTTGCCATCACCGGCCTCTTTAGCCCACTGGGACGACGCATGGCGCGCCTGGCAAGTAATTTCGGCGTGAGGGTGCTGGGGATCGACATCAAGCCCATGACCAAGCCCTTTCCGGGTGTCGAATTCGTCGAGGCCGACATACGCAATCCCTTGTTATCTGAATTATTCAAAGTAGAGAAGGTGGATGCGATCTTGCATTGCTCGTTTCGCTGGCGTCAGCGTCGCACCGAAGAGGTTTTTGATAGCAATGTACTGGGGACCATGCGCTTGCTTGGGGCCGCAGCCATTGCCGGGGTACACAAAGTCATCATCCCTTCCAGCACATTTGTTTACGGCGCCAATGCCGATAATCCTGCATTTATAAGAGAGGAAACTGAATTACGGGGTCCCGCCCACTATGCTTACATTCAAGAGTTACGCGAAATCGAAACCTTCGTCAATGGTTTCCGACGCCAGCACCCCGATATGGTGATTACGACCTTGCGTTTTGCCAATATCCTGGGAGGTGGGATAGCCTCTCCCATGGCGCGTTTCCTGGCTGTACCCATGCCCCCAACCTTACTCGGCTTCGATCCGATGATGCAATTCATCCATCATGATGACGTGCTCAGAGTGCTAGGGCATTGCATCATGTCGGACTTCAGTGGTGTCTACAATGTGGCGGCACCCGACCCGATGCCGCTGCTAAAAGCGCTGGCTCTGGCAGGGGCCGCCCCCTGCCCAACGCTCCATATTTTTGCCTATCCGGGCCTACGTTGGGGGCGATTACTCAGCCGGCGAGTTGACGATCTGACGCCTTTGCCCCTCGATAACTTGCGTTATTCATGGGTGGCGAGTACCGAACGCATGATACAGTATCTGACATTTGAACCAACGGTGGATGCGGAAACCACGGTTGCGGGATTTGGCAAGGCCTTGCGCAAACATCGCTATGAGACCAACACCTCCTATCGCTTTGCCCAAGACAGATATGACAATGTAGTGCAAACACAGCACCTATTTGTAGAGGCTAAACGTCGCACGCAAGCGGCTGTTTCCGATCTTAGAGGCGCTGCAAGTGATTGACGGAAAAAAGACCATGAACGATAACGGCCAAAGTGTCCGATGTGCGGCGATCATCCAGTCAGGTGAGCGTTGCAAATTGCAGGCGCAGGCCGATTCGGCATATTGCTATGTTCATCTGGCGTTGGAGGCACAAGGTATGACAGAGAATGCAGAAAGCGCGCACTCAATCGATATCGATTTTTTTGCGCCGAACACGGAACCCGAGGAGGAGACCGAGACTGGGGTGACAGCGCCCAAAGCCGAAGGTGTCGCCGAAGGTGGAGAGCAGGCTTTGGCGGTCGAGTCAGCCACGGCCGCAGCGGTTGAGGACAATAATGAAACCGTTGCAGACTGGCGAGAGCAAGCACAAGATGAATTGCGCCGCCTGGGCGAACAAAATGAACAACAGGATGAACCTGATCAGAGTTTACGTGCTGTCACATCCGATCAGGTTGTGCAAACACTCAATGACAACCTGGACCGCCTTTCACCTGAACTTCGATCAGCGATTGTCGGTGGGTTGCAGGATCTCCTCGAGAGTGAATGGCTGGATGCAGAAACATGGCAGGGGATCGCCTATGTATTGCAGGTTTTTCTGGAAACGCAGGTGGATGTCTTAAAACGCCGGCTGCGGGGCCAATACGAAGTAGATGCCTGGGGATACGATCCAGAATTCGCCGAGTACATGCTCCTCATTGGTGGATTCTTCTTCAATCGTTATTGGCGAGTACAATTTTCAGGCGTCGAGAATATTCCAAACTCCGGACGGACTCTGTTGGTATCAAATCATTCGGGCGTTTTGCCCTTTGATGCAGCCATGATCTCTTATGGTGTACGTGAACACCATGCCGCTCATCGCCTGACCCGTGCCATGGTGGCCGATTGGTTTCCTTCGTTACCCTTCGTATCTACACTTCTGAATAAAACCGGCCAGGTTCTGGCCCACCCTGAGAATGGCGAGCGTCTGTTGGCCGAGGATGAGTTGGTGTTGGTTTTTCCAGAGGGTTATAAGGGCGTTGGCAAGCTCTTCAAGGATCGTTATAAGCTCGCTCGCTTCGGACGTGGCGGATTTGTGAGAATGGCGATGGCGGCCCAGAGTCCGATCATCCCGGTATCGGTGGTGGGTGCGGAAGAAACCTATCCTATGCTCTACAATGTCAAACCCATTGCTCGTATGATCGGTTTCCCCTTATTCCCTATCACGCCCACCTGGCCCTGGTTCGGACTATTAGGTTTTGTCCCCGCCCCAAGTAAATGGTATATCGATATCGGAGAACCTATCGATACCAGCCAATATGACCCCGAACTGGCTAACAACCCGGCCTTTGTTTCTGAACTCACAGACCTGGTACGAAATAAAGTGCAAGAACAGATCAACACCCGGTTAGAGCAACGCCGATCTGTGTTCTTTGGTTGACCACACTTATGTCATTTTATCCCGATGCCCCAGCATTTTATGATGTCATGACCGAATTATTTCAGCGGCTGGCGAACAAACCAGGTGCTACAGATGACTTTGCACGTAGCAGGCTCGTCATCCACATCAACGTCACAGAACCACAGGCCTTCATCGGTTTAAATGCACGTACCCATCCTATTGGTTTTCATTTTGAAGCGGACGGCGCACGTCCAGACATATCACTTTTTATGACCGCCGACCTCCTTCATCAAGTCTGGTTGGGGAAAGTTCGCCTGCGCGATGCCTTTTTCGGCGGCCAGATTAAGACCAAGGGCGCTATCTTCAAGGCGATGCAATTGGCGCCACTATTTCGCGAAGCCGAAGCGCTGTATCCCACGGTGCTAGCAGAAAAAGGGCTGTAGACAAATTGTAAAACGTGAAGACGTGAAGACGTGAAACGTGACGTCGTCATGCCAGATTATTTTTCACGTTTTACGTTTCCGCCCAACTCTATGTCAACCACTTGAAAGCCTGCTGAACCACAGTATATTCCTATTGAAAGCCTAGCTAACTGTATGTCGCGCCTCTAGCCTGTCCATCACATGTTCGAGATCAGACAGCACTTCATTTAGAGATTGGGTACACCGGGGTTTTGTGCTTAGCGAGGAGGTACGATTATGAGTGTCGCTCTCCAGAATATCGCGCACGACCTCGATATCGTTATCGCTCTCGCGGATCGTATTCAATTCTTCGATAACAAAGCGCCGTGTAATCGGAATACCATGGCGGGCCAATGTGGCTTTGAATGCGTGGTATTGATTGGCCAAATCCACAGCAACCGACTCGAATCCATGTTGGGCGACAGTCACGCGGGCTGAGTAGCGCATGATGTTGTAAAAGGCCATTTGGAAATCATCACTGCGGGGCTCGATCACGATGATATCCACATCGGGATGCCGGCGGCGCAGTTGTTTGATATGATAGGCCAGACCACTTTGCAGGGATATACGCATAAACTGCGAGAAGACTGCCTGGGCACCTTTTTCGCTGAGAAAGTGTCCGTCGGGGCCCAGTAAAGGGATATCCTGCTTGCCACTGTTGTCGATAGGAACGAGGGGATTCACGCATACGATCAATTGCGCCCCCGCTTCTATGGCAACGTCCAGACTGGCATTACCCCGTACAGCGCCATCGACGAACTCATTGACGCCTATACGGACGGGGCGGTAGAGCAAAGGAACTGCGCTCGAGGCTGCCACTGCCCGGCTGATTGGAACATCCCGCCAGGGTTCACGTCCAAACACAACGCGTGAACCCGTATCCAAATCGGTAGCAATGATATACAACTCTTTACTAACATCGTCGAACCTGTCGCTCAATGCCCGCTGTTTCCAGACATCGAGCAGGAATTCGCTTAAGGAGTGGTTATCGTACAGGCCGGAAGGGAGGGCTTCGATCATCGACCAAAGGAAATCCAGTGCATTCATATCGCTACGATTGCGAATATAATGCGAAAAGGGGCATGGTTCATATCCATGCAAAAGCATCTTTACAATTGAATGAACAGATTGTCTAATGGGAGACAGGCGAAGTCGGTCGGTCAAGACAACCGACGAGGATAGAGAAGTATGT
>JAAENG010000386.1 GCA_024224665.1 Chloroflexota bacterium
CCGGTCTACCGGTCTACCGGTCTACCGGTCTACCGGTCTACTGGTCTACCGGTCTACCGGTCTACCGGTCTACCGGTCTACCGGTCTACTGGTCTACCGGTCTACCGGTCTACCGGTCTACTGGTCTACTGGGTTCCAGACTGTGTGGTTCTGTACCGAGATAGGTTCTTAAAAAATCACTTCTGAATTCCATATAGGAAGCCGCGGCAATGTGAGTGCGGATGGAATCCATCAATTGTTCCAGGAATCGCAGGTTATGAAGCGTTGTGAGTCTGAATCCGAGCATCTCCTTGGCACGGATGAGATGGTGAATGTAAGCACGAGAAAAGCGCTGGCAGGTGTAGCAATCACAGCCTTGCTCCAGGGGGCCTGGTTCATCGGCGAAGCGCGCATTTCGCAGATTAAGCCTGCCCTGTTTTGTAAAGATGGCGCCATTGCGAGCGATGCGAGTCGGCAACACGCAATCGAAAAGATCAACGCCCCTGGCCACTGACTCAACGATATCGTCAGGGGCGCCGACACCCATGAGATAACGAGGGCGGTCGCTTGGCAAGTGTGGCATCACGTCATCAAGGGTTGCGTACATCTGAGACTTGGTTTCACCAACCGCCAGGCCGCCAATGGCATAACCGGGCAAGTCAAGATCACTTAAAAATCTAGCGCTATGCTGGCGCAGATCGGTGAATATCCCCCCCTGTACAATACCGAACAGGGCCTGATCTCGTCGCTGTTGATGTTTGGCGCAACGTACAGCCCAGGCGTGGGTACGGGCAAGGGCCTGTTCGTTGTAAGCTCTGTCGAGTGGTGGAGGACATTCATCAAATGCCATGATGATGTCCGCGCCCAGTTGCGCCTGGATTTCCATCACTTTTTCGGGGGTAAATTTATGTTTGCTACCATCCAGATGTGAGCGAAAAGTCACACCATCATCGTCGATCTCTCGTAGATCGTTGAGTGAAAACACCTGAAATCCACCACTGTCGGTGAGGATGGGGCCATCCCAACCCATGAACTCATGCAATCCCCCTAACCGGGCAATCCGTTCGGAACCTGGGCGTAAGTAGAGATGATAGGTGTTGGCGAGAATGAGATCGGCGCCAAGGTTGCGCACTTCCTCGGGTGTGAGCGTCTTGACTGTCGCCTGCGTGCCTACAGGGGCAAAGCCAGGCAGTTTGATGCTGCCATGTGGCGTACTGAAGCTTCCGAGCCGTGCTAAACCGTTATTGGTCTGAAGTGAGTAGCGAAATGTCATATTTGGTGATGGGGATTGGTGAGATTCTGATTGCCAGCAAATGCGCGGGTTCGTGTAGGATTATTGGCAGTTAATGCCTGGTCATGCTACCATGCCATCTAGTGTTACGTGCTAATCTACCGACATGTAAAAACCTATCAATCCATGCAAAAGGCCGCCAGCGATTGTATGCTGCCATGAGAACAGCGTCAAATACAACAAACCATCATACAAACCTGTGGATAGGCTTGGTACTGGTACTATTGACGCAGTGCAGTGTGGCCGCCGGCCCTCCAGGATTGAGCAGCGGGCATGCCAGACCCTTGAGAATGAGCCCTGCTCAGGTTGAGTCGATGGTAGCTGTGCGCAAAGGCCCGGAGATAGATGCACGCGCCGCATCACTGGTAGACAGGCAGAGCAACAAGGTCCTTTGGAGCAAACGTGCCAATGTTGTGTTGCCCATGGCCAGCACCACCAAACTCATGACTGTCTTGGTAGCACTTGAAACCTTGAGCCCGGCCCAGATTGTAACCGTGCCTGAAGCCGCCCTGATTGGAAATGCTTCCATGGGACTAAAAGCAGGAGATCAAGTGAGTGTAGAATCATTGGTGTATGGCGCCCTGTTACCCAGTGGAAACGATGCGGCCATGACGTTAGCGTTGACTGCGGCCGGGAGCAAAGGTGCATTTGTTCAGCGTATGAATCAGCGTGCTATAGATTGGGGAATGGCCGAAACTCATTTCGAGAACCCACATGGCCTTGATGAGCCAGGGCATGTCAGCAGTGCCCGAGATCTGATATCGTTGGCGCAGCACGCTTTAGCCAATCCTCTGGCCAGCGCAGTCGTGGGGACATCTTCGACTACAGTCGAAGGCTATTTCCTGACTAATACCAATCAGCTACTGCTCGATTACGATGGCGCTTACGGTGTCAAGACCGGTACGACTGATGCAGCAGGTCAGGTATTGATCGCTGCTGCCTCTCGACCGAACGGCGATGCGCTCAGTGTTGTTCTCGACAGCCCTGACCGCTTCACAGAAACTCCTCTTTTACTCGACCATTACTTTGATTACCACGAATGGGTTGATCTGCGCCTCGAATCCAATGCTCTGAATAGGATGACAGGTCCCGATGGTTCGATCTATGTGCTGCGTACGCCCGAAAGGCCGCTGTTTCTGCCAAAGTGGCAAGTATCGCAATTGCGACCCTTGCGCATTATCAGTTTTGATGCAGCGGCACAACCCGCCGGTCTTTATCAGGTTTGGTTGGGCGAAGAGAAACTGGTAGAGACACCGATTCTATTCGAGAAACAGTCACGGGAACCTGCCACGGAGGGAGCATGACATCATCGAGTGATAAAGAATCGACGAAGCGACCCGAGAAAATGCGATTGAACAAATTCTTAGCACATGCGGGCGTCAGCTCAAGAAGAGGCGCCGACACTATGATCTCGGCTGGCAGGGTGCAAATCAATGGCCGGACTGAGTATGGAATGGGCGTCAAAGTTGATCCTGCTGCAGATCAGATCAAGCTTGATGGAAAGCCAATCAGGCTGGGGCAGTCAGAGTCAGCGACCTTGTTGCTGAACAAACCGCCCGGCTATATAACATCACGACACGACCCGGAAGGGCGCCGGACGATTTTGCGCCTGATTCCTCAGAAATACCATCATCTCTATCCGGTGGGTCGCTTGGACTATGTCAGCGAGGGTTTAGTAATGCTGACCGATGACGGCGATCTTACGTATCGCCTCACACATCCTTCGTTTGAGCATGAAAAGGAATATTGGGTCCAGATTAAAGGACGAATCCCCGAGCCCGCCCTGCGTAAGCTGCGTAAAGGTGTTATGCTCGACGATGGTAAAGCTACGGCGCAAGTGCGCAAGTTGTCAAGTATCCCGGCCGAACAGCGCTTCTGGCTCGATCCAACGTCCGATCCCCGCCTGACATGGATGACATTCGTGCTCACCGAGGGAAGAAAACGTCAGATTCGGCGTATGTGTCAGGCTGTCGAGCTGGATATCCGTCGTCTGGTACGCGTACGGATTGCATCTTTACATATTGGCGATCTACGCCCAGGCGACTGGCGACCCCTGACGGCACGCCAGAAACGAGCGGTCAATGCGATTAAGGCAAGTGCAATAGTGCACAACGAAAACCAATGAACTCAAAATCTGCCTCTAATCGGGGCGAATCATGTCCGATCATCGCTATTGATGGCCCAGCTGCATCAGGTAAGAGCACAGTGGGTGATGGCGTTGCCCGCCGGCTAGGCTTTCTGTTTTTCGACACAGGAGCGATGTACAGGGCTGTGACATATGCTGCGCACACCAGACATATCGCCATCGAAGATGAAGGTCGTGTCAGCGCTCTTGCAGAACAACTACATATCGACGTCGTGCCCTCGACAGTTGACGATGGCCGCCAATACACGGTTCTGGTCGATGCCGAAGATGTTACATGGGCGCTGCGCTCTTCTGTGGTCGACACCTATGTTTCGATGGTCAGCGCCTACCCTCGTGTGCGAACCGCCCTTACCAAACAACAACACCGGATCGCACAGCAAGGGAATGTGGTGATGGTGGGACGAGATATCGGAACAGTTGTCTATCCCGAGGCGCCTCTCAAGATCTACCTCGACGCATCACCTGAAATACGGGCAAGCAGGCGCCATAAGGAGTCACTGGCACGGAGTCAGCCGGCGGACTACCAGGCCATTCTTTCAGGCGTATTAGCTCGAGATGAGATCGATAGCAGCCGCAAAACGGCGCCACTGAGAATCGCTGGAGATGCCGTTGTACTCGACACGGATCAGCATACTGTTGCAGAGGTAATTGATCGGGTTGTCGCACTTGCTGAACCGTTTCTACCTCATCCTGTCGAACAATCGGGGTGCTAGGATGCAATTATCATGACTGAGGACTACACTTATTTGGCCAAACCCGGCGCTGCCCGCCGCTGGGGAAGGCGGATCTGGGCTTTGGTCTTGATTTTCCTGATTCGAATTCTGCTAAGGATCGATATCCAGGGATTAGAGAGATTACCAAAGGATCGGCCGGTCATCCTCTATTACAATCATATTCATTACCTCGATCCCTTCATTATCGTAGGCTTGCTCAGAGGTGTTCGGTACACGGTGCCTATGGCCAAGCGGGAGTTGGCGTCTGGCCTGGTCATCGGTAAGTTGGTCGATTGGTTCGGTGTTATTTTCGTGGCCAGAACCTTGGTGGATATCGCTGCGGTCAAGGCAGGTCTGGCGGTTCTGGAGGCAGGTTATGCACTTCTGATCGCGCCGGAGGGTACTCGCAACAAAGCTGACCATTCGTTGAAGTCTGCCCAGAAAGGATTAGGTATGATGGTGCGACACACAGATGCCGCGCTTCAGCCCATCGCCATATGGGGCACCCCAGATTTTCCCCGCAGCTATCGCCGCTTGAAACGTCCCCTGATTCATATCCGTTATGGGGTACCCTACCAGATCGATATCCCAGAGAACACCCATAGACGTAAGTCGGAAGCCGTGATCACGGATCTGGCTATGCAGGAATTGGCAAAGCTGTTACCCGAGTCTATGCATGGTGTCTATCAGACGCCGGAAACACCTCACCCTTGGGCGATCATGGTCAACGATTCGTATATAACATGATCTTCTGGGAATCTTAGTAAACGTTGGCCTGCAAAGTAGACAAGGGGTAAGTAGCTTCACTACTGGACACATTTCTATTGTGTCACCCCTTAGCTGGTACCCAACCCCTTTTGCGTCCTTCGGCAAGTGGACGTATAATTTCATCCAGAATGTGCAGGGTTGTGCAATCGTCCACTTCTCACTTTATGGGAGATGCTACTGAAACAAATACCTGAAACATAATGCAGTTCCTAAAGGTCTTGACGAAGCGCCAGCACTGTAACGCCACGTATGTGAAGCGGAACAGTAGACGAGGTGGAGGTTCTCACACTCTGTGTGGGCTAACCCCTGGACTTGCCAGTGGGGAAAAGCGATTTGTCGGCGGATGCCTCCTCGGTTTGCCACACCCGAACGTCAAGACTCCACCAAAAAAGGAAAGAAATCCGACCTGAAAGCGCTGGGCGACCGGTGTGACCACAGGACGGGTGGTGGCATATTTTGACAATCGCATCATGAATAGAACCAGGAGGCATACCTATGTGTGGAATCGTAGGATACGTCGGAGCGCGTGCTGCCACGCCTATTATCCTTGATGGGCTGCAGCGTTTAATGTATCGCGGCTATGATTCGGCCGGTTTGGCCGTGATCGAGTCAGACGGCAAGCTCGCTTTACGGCGAGATGCGGGCAAGCTAGATAACCTGCAGCGGAAGCTGCACGAGGCGCCTATCAATGGCGCACATATAGGCGTTGGACACACTCGCTGGGCCACACATGGCCCTCCCACAGCCAACAACGCCCATCCTCATCAAGATGAGAGCGGCAATATCGTTGTCGTGCAAAACGGGATTGTCGAAAACTTTCTGCCACTGCGGAATGAATTGATCGCTGAGGGTTTCACTTTTCATTCGGATACGGATACTGAGGTTATCGTACAACTTATCGGCCGTGAATATCATAATGGTGTGAGCCTGGACGAGGCAGTCAGGAGAGCATTGAGGCAGCTTCGTGGCCCTTCAGCAATCGTCGTGTTGAGCAGCTTCGAACCGGGAAAACTGATAGCCGCCCGTTTAGGAAATGCCGGTGCGGTCGTGGTTGGCGAGGGACAGGGCGAGATGTTCATCGCCTCTGATATCCCCGCCATCTTGGAATACACCCGAACTATGGCATTTCTAGACAATCGAGAAATGGCCATCGTCACAGAGGAAGGGGCAGAATTTTTGCAACTGGACGGTACACCCGTGAAAGAGAAAGAGATGCATCATATCGCCTGGGATCCGATTGCAGCGGTCAAGGGAAGGTTCAGGCATTTCATGCAAAAGGAGATATTCGATCAACCCAACGCCGTTACCGATACACTGAGGGGACGTATAGATTTTGTCAGCGGTGAGGTGACATTGGCGGAACTGAACCTGTCCACGGAAAGCGCCAAGGCGCTGCACAGAGTGACGATCGTCGCCTGTGGAACCTCCTACTACTCGGGATTGATCGGGAAATTCCTGCTGGAAAATCTCGCCGGCCTGCCGGTTGAGGTGGACTATGGCTCGGAATATCGCTACCGCAAACCCATTCTCGATGATCGGACTCTGGTGTTGGCTATCACGCAGTCAGGTGAGACAGTCGATACATTGGCTGCACTAGACGAAGCCAATCGACAAGGCGCGTTTACGGCCAGTATCGTCAATGTGGTGGGCAGTCAGGCTACACGGGTTTCGGATGGTGTGATCTATATGCAAGCAGGACCTGAAATCGGTGTGGCGAGCACAAAGGCTTTTACGACATCTCTTGTTGATCTACTACTGCTTGGGATGTTTCTCGGCCAGCAGCGTTCGACCCTGAATCGCGCAGACTCATTGGCCATCGCCACAGAACTCGCTCGCTTACCCGAGCAAATGGGTGATGTGCTTGCGCGGGATGACCATTATGAGCAGCTTGCCCGCACCTTCGCAAATCATCAGAATTTCCTATTTCTGGGACGGGGTATCAACTATCCCACGGCATTGGAAGGCGCCCTGAAATTAAAAGAAATCAGTTATATTCATGCGGAAGGATACCCCGCCGGCGAAATGAAGCATGGCCCCATTGCCCTCATCGATGAGACGATGCCAACGGTTACCATTGCCCTACGCGATGGCATATATCAAAAGATGATCAGCCAGGTCGAACAAATCAAAGCCCGAAATGGCAAGGTCATCGCCATTGTTAACCCCGAAGATGAGATCGTAGCGCCAAAGGCCGATGCAGTGATCGAAGTACCAAAGACAAGCGAATGGCTATCTCCTATGCTTGTGATATTGCCCTTACAGTTATTGGCCTATCACATCGCCGTGTGGAGAGGGTGTGACGTAGATCAGCCTCGCAATCTAGCAAAGAGTGTGACGGTGGAATAATCCGTCCGTATTGCATGACGGCAGGTGTATTATCCTCGGACACTGATCAGCGTTGGTAACACTCGAGATGTATCTACAAGGTTTGCTCTCCCTAGCCCGGATATTACAATCGGGGAGGCTTGGTCTGACCTTCAAGAGGCGTATGCTGAGCTGCATTCCCTTGGGATTCGTAAAGAAGATGCCCGTTTTCTGCTCCCAAACGCTGCTGAAACAGGACTTGCTATGTCCATGCATTATCCAGCATTACGATATTGCAGCGCAATGGGGAGTGCAGTTGGTTGCACGGCAGATGCTTAAACTTGTTTATCCCCTGGCCCCAGAGATATTTCAGGATATTGAGGATGTCTATCGAGATTAAGCCCGGCATACGCAGCAAGTAGCAGGTCAATACTGACTTCGCATAGTCAAATAACTATACAATTTCAAAAACCGAAAACAATAAAAACACTCCCGGATACGGAGAGCGGTTCTGGTACAGAACAACTGCTCGTAGCAGTGTAACGCCGAAGCAATCAATCGCTCTATCTGGCTGCGGGTTGGAGGTTCAATACTTCCCCAGAATTGTTCGCCAGTTGGGGACACCGGCAAAACCGCCCAAACCCCGAGGTATTTCTTCGGGACGGCGCAAAGGCATGAAATTGCCCAAACGGTCACGCCAAAAAGTGGTCGTCAAAAGCCGGCAAAGCGCCCAAGTGGCCTGATTTCGGCTCGATTATTCAATGACACATACCGAAATATAGGTAATATAGGCTTAAGATAAAAACAAGTTCGACTTAAGGACAAACGCCCCTGCCTTTTGATATAGTGGGGGCGTATCTTCTCTCAAGTCCCATCCCCACATGCAGCGCCCTACAAGGTCTGCAAAAAACGAGGAAAAAATGAAAATAAAACTTAGTCTGTTGCTGTTGCTGTTGCTGTTGAGTTCGCTGGTTTTGAGTCCTGCAACAATCTCGGCGGAAGTTCCCGACGAATTGTTTGCCCCCTATGTTGACGTATCCCTGTGGCCTACGCCTTCTCTGGTAGACATTTACGAGCAAACTGGCCAGAAATATTTTACGCTGGCCTTTGTGCTTGAAGGTGATGAATGCACACCGGCCTGGGCGGGATTGCCCTCCCTCGATATGGATTTCTATCAGGCGCAGATCGGCCAGCTCAGGGAGGTGGGGGGGGATGTGATTATCTCCTTCGGCGGGGCCAACGGAACGGAGCTGGCCCTTGGCTGCGAAAGTGAAGAGCGGATTTTGCAAGCCTACCAAGAGGTGATTGACCGGTACAACGTCCAATGGGTAGATTTTGATATAGAGGGCTGGGCCGTAGCCCATAGAGAGTCCATCGATCGCCGCAGCCGGGTGATCCAGCAGTTGCAACTGAACAATCCCGACCTGAAGATTGCCTTTTGCCTGCCCGCCCTGCCCCAGGGGCTGACGAACGATGGTTTATATGTGATCCAGAGCGCGCTGAATGCAGGCGTCCGTATCGATCTGGTGAATGTCATGGCCATGGATTATGGCGACGGAGCAGCCCCTGATCCCGAAGGCCGGATGGGTCAGTATGCCATTGACGCCGCACAAAACACTTACAACCAGATGTTGAATTTGGGGCTGGATACCCAGATCGGCGTCACACCGATGATCGGCCAGAACGACGTGCCCACGGAACGATTTTATCTCCAGGACGGCATCAAACTGCTGAACTGGGCCAAGACCACCTCTTGGGTGAGCTTGCTCTCCATGTGGTCCACCGGCCGCGACAACGGCAATTGCACGCCGGGAACCCTCAGTCCTCAGTGCAGCGGCATCAGCCAGGATGATTATGCATTCACCAACCTCTTTAAGGCCTACACTGAGGCCGGCAGCGGTGGCAATCTCTGGCCGATAGTTGAGATCACCAATCCGACAGACGGCCAGGCTTTTGATGACAATCCGGATATCACCATCGAAGCTGATGCCGCCGATAGTGACGGTTCCATTATCCAGGTGGAGTTTTTCGCCGGCACTAGCTCCTTGGGAGTTGACACCGAACATCCCTACAGCGTGGTTTGGCAAAGTGTTCCCGCTGGCATCCATGATATTACCGCCATCGCCACGGACGAGCAGGGCGCCGAAGTACAGTCGGCGGTGGTGGCCATTCTAGTAGGCAGCGATATATGTCTGTCGGAGCCCTGGTCGGCCACTAGCATCTATACGGCCGGAGATACGGTATCCCACAATAATAAGGAGTGGGAGGCGAAATGGTGGAGCCGGGGCGAGGAGCCGGGGACGACCGGACCATGGGGGGTCTGGAAAGAGTTGGGCGCCTGCAACGGCGGCGGGCAAAACCAGCCGCCCACGGCCGCCATCACCGCTCCCCAAGATGGCCATGTATATGAATCGGGGCAAATCGTCACCCTGGAAGCGAGTGCTTCCGATTCTGACGGCTCCATCGTTCAGGTAGAATTTTTTCGCGGCGATACTTCCCTCGGAGTGGCAACCCAAAGTCCTTATCGTGTAGAGTGGGCCGATGTCCCGGCGGGGAACCACCAACTTAAGGCCGTAGCCACGGATGATCAAAGCGAGGCCACGGAATCCGCCGTTGTATCCATCAAGGTTACGGGTGACACGGGCGGCGCTTGTGGCGGACTCCTAAATTATCCGGCGGGCATCGGCACCTACCAGTTCGGGCAGCAGGTGCAGAACAATGGCTATATTTATGAGGTTCGAGAACATCCTTACGGCGGATGGACCAACATTGATGCCCCATCTTACTACGAACCAGGGGTGGGTATCGCCTGGCAGGATGCTTGGTATGTCGTCAGTCCGTGCCCCTAGGCGACCTATCATGCCAAACTAGGCAAGGACTGCAAACCGAAAATCACGATTCGCCAATAAAAAGGGAAATCTTCTGTAGACATCGAGTTCTCCTTGCTGGGTCAGGGGTTGAACCTCCAGTTTAGGAGAGCTCGATGGTAATTTCAAACTAGCAGGCTGTCGAAAAAGTACAGGGAACCGGTTCCATAATCTTGAATACCCTCACTTCGAGCCTCAGAATCGACCGAAGTGAGGGTGTTTTTGAAGCCGGAGCAACTTTTCCGACAAACTCCTAGCACCATTGGTTATCTACAAGGTTTGCTCTCTCTAGCCCGGGATATTACAATCGGGTTCGTCAATCATATCCCATGCAAAAATGATAAGGATGTATCCTAAATGTCGCAAAACTAAATAGGAGAAGATCACATTGAAGGTCACTTTATTGGCCCATACTGAGTTGGATTCTGTACTGGCTGCAGACAGTCTCATACGGCAAGGTGTCGGCACGTTGCAGGAGAACGTGATAGAGTATGCTGGGCGTGTATGTTATCGGTCGGACGCGAGGATGGGCAAACAGCCGACGTTTATTGCGCTAAGAGTACGTGAAGGGCACGAAGATATAATCGAACATGTACGCCTGGTATTTCGTATCGAGGGTGTTCCTTTGGATGGAGACCTCATGCTTCTGGCCAATCAGCCCACTGTCGAATACACCGATCTCGGCAACGGCCGTTGGATTTTCAGCATGAATGCGCGCAACGCTCGGGACTACAGGCGGGTTTGCGACTCGGCGTTGGCAGCGGAATTAGTACGCCTCGCCTATGATGTTCTCCCCTCGGTGTATCAAGATTATGCTAATGACAGAGGTGTCGCATGAGTAGGGTGACTTTACTCGGTTATATTCCCATCGACGGCATCCCCGAACCAGAGAAGCATTGCTCGGCCACATTCCTTATCGAAGGCGTCTCTCGTGCTTGTAGCCACCAGATCGTCAGGCACCGCTTGGCTTCGTTCAGCCAGGAATCGCAGCGCTACGTCAGCTTGGACAAAGGTGGTTGGCAAGCTGTGGCGCCGCCAGCCATTGCTGCCAAGCAAGAGACGCAGCATGTGATGGATGAGACCTGGTCTGACCTGCAGGAGGCGTATGCTGATCTGCGTTCACTGGGAATTCGCAAAGAAGATGCCCGTTTTCTGCTCCCAAACGCTGCAGAAACAAGACTTGTAATGTCCATGCATTATCCGGCATTACGACATTTCTTCTGGTTAAGATTGGACAAAGCTGCGCAATGGGAAGTGCAGTTGGTTGCCCAACAGATGCTTAAACTTGTTTACCCTCTAGCCCCAGAGATATTTCAGGATATCGAGGATGTCTATCGAGAATAAGTCCTCCGAAGGCAGAAAGCAATAGAAGAATACTTGCTTCGCATAGTCAATTGGCTATATAATTCCGACCTGATACCAAACTGCCTCTAAGTATCAAACAACACTTGCGCCTGCCACAACCCCGAAGATGCCTGATCAGGCGAGGTGACAGCCAGATCGTGATAGGTCACGGCCTTGATATGTGCGAGATGGCTGCGGCCCCGCCGTCCCACCACTTCCACCTGCATAGCCGTGTCCGTAATCGACTCCACCCAGAAGTTCTGGAACACGACCCCTTGGGTGTCTGCCTGCCATAGGAGTTCACTCAACCATCGTACGAGAAGATCTTCTCGATCGGCGCCTTCGATGGCAAAGTGCTGTCGCACTGTTGGTCCATCGATTTCAGCGGCCCCTTGCAGCGAAAACATCGCGAGAGCGGCATTGCCATAAAGTTCGGCCTGGCTCTCACCCTCAACCCTGATTACCCAATCCGCCGTATGCGGGATCTCTTCGAAACGGGCCGTAGACGACACCCTGGGGTCCCGGGTCAAAAGCGCTGCAGCCCGGTCCCGGTCCCTCATGATCTGGGCCTTCAACGGCTCTACGCCTGAGAACCTGACTTCATCGCGAAGCCGGGAAATAAATTCCAATTGTATGCATCGTCCGTAGATGTCCAGGTCGAAATCGATGATATGCGCTTCGATGGTGCGATGTGTACCGTTGAGCGTTGGCCGGGTACCGATATTCGTGACAGAAGGGTATTTTTTACTATTGAGCCAGGTCCAGGTAGCGTACACGCCATTGGCTGGAATGGCGCGGCTCTGGGCGGGAGAAAGATTGGCGGTGGGGAAACCGATGGTACGGCCCCTTTCTGCGCCATGCACGACGATACCGGGCACCGTATAATTGCGTCCTAACCGGTCGGCTGCCCATTCCACGTTGCCTATCTCGATCAGCCTCCTGATCCCGCTCGAACGGATTGTCTCTCCCTCCCAGTAGAACTCAGGAATGACCTCAACTTCGAAGCCATGATTGCTGCCATACTCCCGTAAAAAGGCTACGTCTCCCTCGCGCCCTCTACCCAGGGCAAAATCTGGGCCCACCCAAAGCATGCTGACACCCAGATGGCCCTGTAGGTGCTGTAGGAACCCCTCTGCGCTCGTCTGTGCTGTTTCCAGGGTAAAAGGATGCACCACGGTGAAATCGAGGCCTGTGCCCTCGTACATTGTTAAACTCTCGGTAAGGGAGGCCAGCGAAGTAATCGGCTGGCCGCCGCGCAGAACAGAGCGAGGGTGCGGATGAAAGGTCAGTAATCCTGCGGCAGCGCTATGACTACTCGCCGTTTTCCGCATGGTTGCAATCAGCGCCCTATGCCCGCGGTGCACGCCATCGAAATTGCCGATCGTGAGATGTGTTGGGCCGGTGAGTGATGCACCGAAGATTGAATCGTAGACCTGCACGATATTCTCAAGAGGGGGGTGGGGCCAGAATGGAGGGTTCGATGAAGGTTTTATAAGGTGACAACACACATCGCTCGGTATCAATTCTGCCGATGCCTATCAGTTGCTCATCAGGCGTATACACGCACACTTCGTTACCAGGTTGGATGCCGGGAATATGAATCCCTTGGCCGAGTGAGAATCGATAAGCGTCCTCGGCAGGCAATACCAGGTCCGGCAACATCGACAGGGCGGTACGGAGCCCATGAAGAAAAGCATCCCAGTTATTGCCTGCATCTTCTAAAGCATGCAACGTCACTGCGTCTTCGACTCGCCAGGTTCCTGAGGCGAGGCGGCGGAGTGAGTGCACGTGGCCGCCGCAAGCCAGCGCTTCTCCAAGATCGTGGGCCAGTGTGCGGATGTAGGTGCCAGTTGAGCAAGTGACATCTAAGGTCAGGTCAGGCGTCTGCCAGGAGATGATGCTTATGTCAGCAATGGTCACCATCCTGGTCTTACGTTCTACCTCTTCGCCCGCTCGCGCATATTGATACAATGGGCGGCCTTTATATTTGACCGCCGAATACATGGGCGGAAGTTGAACGATTTCGCCAAGAAACGCTTTGAGCACTTCTTCGATAGACTCCATATCCAGATCAGGGACAACGTCTTTGCGAACAATGTCTCCCTCTGCGTCATAGCTTGTTGTCGATTCGCCAAGGCGTACCGTGGTTCGATACAGCTTTGTCTGTGCCTGCAAATAGCTGGCAATGCGCGTTGCCTGCCCAACACACAGAAGTAGAACACCTGTTGCCAGAGGATCTAAGGTGCCGGTGTGACCCACGCGCCGGGTACCGGCAAGGCGACGGACTCGAGCGACGACATCATGTGACGTGATCCCCATCGGTTTGTCGATATTAAGAACGCCGGCAGCTTGTTGGCCGACCTGCTGGCACATCCAGTCTCACTCCGCCCAGGCATTGGTTTCTCGAAGCAATGCAAAAACCTGCTGACGAACATCGGGCAATGTGCCCTCCACAGTACAGCCACTGGCAAGAGGGTGTCCCCCTCCCCCCAGCTGCAAAGCGATTGTCGCCACATCAGAGCCGGGCCGGGCACGAAAACTGCATTCGATCTTGCCCTCCGGAAGTTCGGTTAAAACCACAGCTACTTTCGCCGCATAGGCGCCCAAAATGAACGAGACGACGCCATCCGCTCTGATTATTCCGTTGAGATCTTCACGCATGGCACGTTCGTTTGACACGCTTATAATGCCCCCATCTCGCTGCACCGTACCCAACACTCGCCCCCACAAACTAATGAGATCGTAAGAGCGGCTATTCAAGGCATTTTCAGTAATGCGGTTAAGAGGTGCGCCAGCTTCCATCAGTTTAGAGGCGATACCCACCACACGAGCAGTGGTGTTCGCGGTTCTAAATCCCCGAGTATCGGTCACAAGGCCTGTCAAAAGACAACTCGCCAGTTCCTTGGTCGGCGTCACATCCAATGCTCTCATCAAATAGTAAATCATTTCGGCAGCGGCACAGCAACTCGGCTCCACCCAGTTAATATCGCCAAAATGGACATTTGTGACGTGATGATCGATTACCACTAAAGGCGCCTGGTAAAATCGATCTGGATCATAGATAGCACCCATACGTGAGGGATCGCTGCTATCCACCGCGATGACTACATCAGGATCAAAGTCTCGAACGTCCGACTTTATCTGGTCTTGGAATGGAAGAAATCGCAGGGTAACCGGCACTCTATCTTGGCAGGCGAGCAACGGTTCTTTGCCCAAATAGTGTAGGAGAATCCCTGCCGCCAGCAAGCTACCAATGGCGTCGCCATCAGGGGCAATATGCGCGATGAGCAGAGGTCTGCGCGCACTCTCGATGAGTTCGAGCAACTCGCCTGGTGGGGTAATTAGATTTATAGAGGTTGTCACTCGGTGTTACCTTCCCTATCACTTTCTTCTTCGATGTAAGGGGGAATAGAATCCAGAATGTTGTCGATACGTTTGGCTTCCTGGTAGCTAGTGTCGATGCGGAAGTACAATTCTGGCGCCTTTCGAAGGTTGATCCGTGCCGCAATCTCGCTTCTTAGAAAACCGCTTGCTTTTTCCAACCCCTGTAACACCTGTCTGACAACCGTCTCTTCATCGAGCATGTTTACATAAACACGGGCCGTTTGCAGATCTCGTGACACATCAACCGAACTGATCGAGATATCGGCCAGGCGCGGATCATTCAATTCATACAGAACAAGGGTGTTTAGCTCCCGGTAGAGTAATTCATCCAGGCGCTCTTTTCGATAATGTCGGCTCATCTTTAAGCAGCGGCTCCCTCGATTAGCGGATTCGCACCTGTTCGAAAGCTTCAATCACGTCTTTTTCACGTGGATCATTGAACCCTTCGACGCCGATGCCACATTCGTAGCCCATGCGAATTTCCTGGACATCATCCTGATAGCGTCTTAGGCTTGACACACGACCGGAGTGGATGACCTTGCCATTGCGGATCACCTTGGCCGCTGCATCTCGCCTGATTTCGCCATCTGTCACAAGACAGCCTAGCACCTTGCCTCGGCCGCGGATCTTAAATACAGCACGGACCTCAGCCACACCGATCCTACGTTCTTCGAAAATCGGTTCGAGCATGCCGGTCAGTGCTTTGGAGACATCATCCACCAACTGATAGATCACGTCATAGAGTTGAATATCGACACCCTGGCTATCGGCTTGCCTGCGAGCAATAGGATCTACACGCGTATGAAAGCCCAAAATGAGTGCTCGGCTGGCGGCGGCAAGCATGACGTCTGACTCGGTAATCGCGCCAACATCTTGATGCAATATGCGTAGTCTCACTTCATCGTTACTAAGATCTTCGAGCGAGTTTACGATTGGCTCCAACGAGCCCTGCACGTCGGCCTTGATGATCAAGTTGAGATCCTTGACATTGCCGGATTGAATTTGCGAATAAAGATCGTCAAGAGATAGCGTGGTAGTCCTTTGCACGGACATCGAACGTTGTTTATCGCTGCGCTCTTGGGCGATTTGTCTGGCCTGGCGATCATTGTCCACAACCTGGAAGATATCACCGGCAGCAGGCAAACCCTGCAATCCTGTAACGAGCACGGGCGTGGCAGGTGGGGCCGAATTGACAGAACGGCCCAGGTCATTGAACAGCGCTCTCACGCGTCCCGAGACATGACCTACGACAAAGGAGTCGCCGGTATTCAAGGCGCCCTTTTGTACAAGGAGTGTTGCAACATTTCCTAGGTGCCTGTCCTGATTTGCTTCGATAACGGTGCCGATGGCCTCACCTTCTGGATTGGCTTTCAGGTCCATAACATCGGCTACTAGCAGCACGTTTTCGAGCAACTCATCGATATTAAGACGCTGTGTGGCCGAGAGTGGGACAACAGTGGTCTCACCACCCCAATCTTCAGGCTGCAGGCCCTGGTCTGTAAGTTGTTGTTTGACGTTATCGGGATTGGCGTTATCTTTATCGATTTTGTTCAATGCTACAATGATGGGTACGCGCGCTGCTCTGACATGGGCGATAGCCTCACGCGTTTGTGGCATAACGCCATCGTCAGCGGCAACGACCAGGATGGCGATGTCGGTTGCCTGGGCGCCACGGGCGCGCATGGCAGTAAAGGCTGCGTGACCGGGTGTATCTAAAAAGGTGATCTTGCGATCATCGACGGTTACCTGATAGGAAGCGATATGCTGGGTAATGCCACCAGACTCACCAGCCACGACATTGGTATCACGGATGGCATCCAACAAGGTGGTCTTTCCATGATCCACATGGCCGAGTACCGTTACAACCGGAGGTCGAGACTGTAATTTTTCCGGATCATCTTCCATCTCGATGAGACGCTCACGCAAGGTCTTAGGGCCCTCTGTGCCAACCTTGACCTCCTGCTCAGGGATGGTCTCCTGGATGACTTCGATCCCCATTTCTTCGCCAACTATGACGGCAGTATCGAAGTCGATGAGTTCGTTGATCGTCGCCATAGAGCCATAGCCCATCAGGATCTTGATGATCTCGATGGGTGTTGTCCCCATGGCGTTGGCTAGATCACGAACTGCAATAACCTCTGGGACCTCGATTGTACCGGGGGGTGTACTGGACTTCGATAGTGTAGCAGGCGCGGTTGTGGTGTCCGTTGTGGTGTCCGTTGTTGTGGCCGTTGTCTTATCGCCATTGCTCCCGCTGGATTTGCCTGAGGATGAGGAGGAGCTGCGTTTGCGAGTGCGGGTGCGATTACGGTAACGTCCACCAGAACGAGGACGGCGGCTTCGTGCCTGGTATCCAGCTTCGTTGTTCGTACGTTCGCCTAAAGTTTTGGCCTGATGTTTATAATTGCTTTGACTCATAATAAAAATCCTCACTGACCGAAGGTGAAGTTGGGCACTACGCCGGAGCGTAAAGCCTTACTTTTGCAGGTTGATAATTCCCAACCCAGCGGCACAGAGAGGATATAGTGGGAGTGGTGTGAGCAAGTGCTAGTGTGCTCAGTCCATGACCCACGCTCCTGTACTTGGGGTGGTGATATTATTGCGAGCGAATGCTAAGATCATAGCTCGCATGATTGCCAGTGGCATGTCAAGCGTACTCATGCTTGTGGCTAGGTAGGTTCGACTGCTTGCGCACGGCGATTGATCTCTGTACGTAGTGCAATTCGTTCTTCGTTAGATAGCCGGGTTTTCAAGGCCCGGTCGATGGCTTTGCTGTCGATGGCTCGTGACCAGCAATTGGTATTATTGCAAAGATAAGCGCCACGACCGCACAGTTTACCACCGGCATCATAGACAACGCCGTCGGGCGAACGCACGATGCGGTTCAACGTTCGTTTTGCTAGCGTGCTTCTACAGATAATGCAAGTACGTTTAGGAACGTGCTTGACACGTAGTTTGCTTGACACGGTATGATTTGATCTTAGGCGCTTACTCAATATTCAAGGTGGTAAGGTGACTTGGTGACAAGGTGATCGCTTCGCCGCCAAGTCATTTTTACCAGCGAAGTCTGGAATAGTCGTAGGCGCTTAAAGCGTTGACATCTACAAAAAGTTGTCGATTAATCATCAAAGGTGTCGATATCATCGAACTCAAGTTGTCCAGCGCCTCCACGATCGCGTTTGCGTTTTTTCACAGCCACGACGCGTCCTTGCTGTTCATCGAAGACAAGCCGCCGATCTTTGCGACGTTTTTTCTTAGACTTGGGTTGATCGTCATCTTCCTCCTCCTCGTCCTTTTTGTCCTCTCCGAAGACACGCGAGAAAGCATCATCATCAAAACCAAATTCGTCGTTATCCACTGTTGTCATCGCTTCTGAGAGACGTGCTGCCAAATCTATGGCCTCGGCCTCATCACTCTCATCATCTAGGACATCTTCCAAAACTGGTGTTTCGGCTACCGGCGACAGTTCAACATCCTCAAGTTGTAGTGCAGCAGGATCTTCTTCCAGCTCATCGATCAACGCGTCTGTATCGATTAAATCGGGCATGAGTTCGGCAGTCGGATCAGCTTGTTCATCAGCCAGAATCCGTTTGGCAGCTTCAAGCAGGTCGTCGGTCTCAGTGCGTTCTTTACGCTCCGTGCGCAGGCGCTGGCGCTCGAGTTCATCCAATCCCTCGGCCGTGGCCTCGGTTTCGCTTTTGATATCGATACGCCAGCCCGTTAGCTTGGCAACAAGGCGGGCGTTCTGGCCTTCCTTGCCAATGGCTAACGACAATTGGTTGTCTGGGACGACCACCATAGCCGTTTTATCATGTTCGGCAAAGAGCAAGACATCTGTCACACGAGCTGGGCTCAGGGCGTTGGCGACAAAGTGTTCGCCATCAGGGTCCCACTCAATCACATCAATTTTCTCGCCACTTAGTTCGTTGACAATGTTTTGGATGCGCACACCACGCATTCCTACACAGGACCCAACCGGGTCTACACCTGACTGTGTAGCGACAACTGCGATTTTGGATCGTGAACCGGCCTCTCGGGCGATGGCTTTAATTTCGACTGCACCCTGTTTGATTTCGGGCACTTCCTTTTCAAGAAGACGGCGCAGCATGTTGCGATGGCTGCGGCTCAAGTAAATCACGGGCCCTCGTGTACCTCGTGAGACCTCACTGACATAAGCCAAGATACTGGAGTTGGGGCGATGGCGTTCGCCGGGAATCTGGTCGGAGCGATGCATAACGGCTTCGACACGACCGCCATCCATTGAGATGATTAAATTCCCACTGTTGTAGTCGATGCTGCGCAGCACGCCCTGCACCAGTTCACCCTCACGTTCAGAATAGTCATCGTAGATAGAATCCCGTTCAGCCTCACGGATACGTTGCAAGATAACCTGTTTAGCTGTTTGGGCGGCAATACGTCCAAAATCATCAGGCGTGCGTTCGACGTAGATTTCGTCGCCGATTTCAGTTTTATCGGGATCAAGGCTGGCTGCTTCGATGGGGCTGACCTGTATTTTTGGGTCAACGATCTCTTCGGGCGCGACAACTTCATACTTGGCGAAGATGAGCATGTCGCCTGTTTCCGGATCGAGTTTGGCTTCAACGTTGCCGCTGCTACCGAAATTCCTACGATAAGCGCTAACAAGAGCCTGTTCGACCGCCTCGATTACAACTTGCGGTTTCAGGTTGCGCTCTGCGCAGATTTGGTTGATCGCCATCAACAATTGCTTGTTCATTTAGAAACTAGGGGTATTTCAAGTGTGAGCGTAAAGTGAGAGCTGTCATTTTCGAACAAAGTGGTTTGTGGACAAAAAGAAAAGTGGGGGGCGCCCACTTTCGTAAATGCAATGCTAGCGTCAATTAAAAACAATTATACATAACCATGCAGTCAGAGTCAAGTAGAAATGCGGGTTTTTACGTTCAATATCCCTTTAATGCACGGCGCATGTCTCGATCAGCATCGCGTTTGGCGATATCCTTTCTTTTGTCATACTGACGTTTGCCACGAACCAAGGCTAATTCGACTTTGGCGCGATTGTGCTTGAGATACATGCGCACGGGCACCAATGTCCAACCCCGTTCCTTGACTTTACTGGTCAATCGATTGATTTCTCGACGATGGAGCAATAGTTTACGCTCACGTCGCGGCTCGTGATTTTCTCGGTTGCCATGGTGATAGGGGGCGATGTGTACGTTTTGAAGCCACACCTCACCTTTACGTATGGCTGCGAATCCATCGCGCAAGCTGACTTGTCCCTCGCGGATCGATTTGATCTCGGTCCCGGTCAAGACGATGCCCGCCTCTACGGTTTCGATGACATGATAGTCGTGGTATGCCTTACGGTTTGTGGCAACGGCTTTGACGCCATTCTTGTGTTGCATGTTCATTGGTCTGTGATCTGTCTGTGCAATTGCTCGAGGGCCGCATCGAGTTGCGGGTCGGCGTTTGGATCGGCGCCAAAGGGTATGGCGATATCGGGTAACAGGCCCTCGCCATCTATCTGCCGGCCCTGTGGTGTGAACCAGCGAGATGTTGTAACCCGCAGTAGAGAGCCATTCGAGAGGGTAAATAACGTCTGTACAGAGCCCTTGCCAAATGTCTTCTCTCCTACCAGCAGGCCCCGGCCATGATCCTGGATAGCTCCGGCCACGATCTCCGACGCACTGGCGCTGCCGGCATCGACCAGCACAACCATGGGCAGTGTGGGTAGAATGGCATCGTCTTTGGCCTGGTGTTCGATATCACGGCGCCCGCTTTCTGATACGATGACACCATCTTCGACAAACATGCTGGCAATTGCTATCGAGATATCGAGCAGGCCGCCCGGGTTACCACGTAGGTCGAGAATTAGCCCATCCACGTTTTCATCGAGACCGGTCTGTAAGGCACTGCGCATCTCTGCTTCTGCTCTAGGAGAGAAGTCATAAAGAGCGATATAGAGCAGATTGTCGTCACGGATTTCCCACTCGATAATGGGTATGTCGATCTGGTCGCGTGTCACTTCGACATCGAAGGGTGGGATTTCACGGCGATTTACCGTGAGCACGACCACAGATCCGGCCGGCCCTCTGATCAACTGGACGGCGTCGTTCAGGTCCATCGTCGTGACATCGTTGCCATCCACGGCCACGATTTCGTCGCCTTGTAATAAACCGTTACGCTCGGCTGGAGAACCTGGGAAGGGGTAGACAATCCTCACACCCGTGCCGCTCTCCCGATCGGTTGGCTCAACCGTTGCGCCAATGCCTTCGAAGCTGCTGTCCAAATCAATTCGATAATCTCCGGCGTGTTCGGGTGAGAGAAGATTTGTATAGTTGCTGTCCAAGCGTTCGATCACGCCATTCACGGCGATGTATACCAGTTGGTCTGGTGCAGGAGCCGAGCCAGCACAATCGCTGTAGACCTGGTTTACGGTCTGCCAGAAAAACGCGAAATTGTCCGGTGCTTCCCGTGGTGTTTTCGGCGAATCGAATTGATAGGAGGGGCCTGTGGTTTCTTCATCAGTAACGTCACACGTTCCGGCCCAATTCATCACTGCTTCGGCTGCGGCGTATGTTACGTCGGCGCCCGCCGGCACTTCGCCGTCATAATGTTCTTCCAGAAAACCAAGCGCTTCCCAGAACACATCAAAATCCTTTGCCACAGCTGTTGTTGTTTCAGTCGAAGTCTGGGGAGTCGAGGGGTTGCCAGGGTCACCCCGGTGGGCGAAAATGCCGGTATCGAATGGATTGTCGGCCGTGATATATCTAACCACAAGGCCAACACTGAGTGCGGCCGTGCAAAGAAAAACGACGGCAACAGCGATCGCCAAGCAAGTGACAAGGAGTTTGAGTCCGGTATCGGTTTTTTTCATTATAGTTTCTCTGGTGGTCTGCTATGGGGTCATGTTCAGCGGCGGCTATGTTCGATAGCAGCTTGAAGAAATGGATCGTAGTCTTCGGAAGTGGCGGTTGGATCGACGACGATGTCTGGGCTCAGACCCTGACCATCGATCAGATGTCCGTTGGGTGTATACCAACGAGCGAAGGTAACGTGAACGGCGCTTTCATCCGCCAAGCGATGGATACGTTGGATGGAGCCTTTTCCATAGCTGGTCTCTCCGATGAGTGCAGTACCGGCTCGATCGCGCAGGGCGCCGGCCACGATTTCAGAAGCGCTGGCGGTGCCGCCGTCCAAAAGGAGGACGACATTGGCAGCGTCCACATCGACTCCGGGTGTGGCCTCGAATGTCTGCTCCGATCCATCCGACTGGCGTTCGACCAGGACCGGGCCGCCATCGAGAAAGCGCCCACTCACTGCAACTGCTGAATCCAACAAGCCACCCGGGTTGCCCCGTAGATCGAGAATAAGGGTCTGGGCTGCATTGCCGGCTTGCAGTTCTTGCAGTGCCTGTGAGAGTTCGGTATCGGTCAGGCCGCTGAATCTTTCTAGCCGAATATAGCCGTAACCTGCCGGCTCTTCGAGGGCGCGCCAGGTTACGCTGGGCAATTCAATCTGAGCGCGTTCTATATCAAATTCTAGCGTGTCGTCGTTGCGCAAGACCGTAAGCCGTACGACCGTTCCTTCGGGTCCTCGAATCAGATCGGTGACGATGTCGATGTCAGCGGGGTGGGGTAGAGGGGCGCCGTCTATTGCAACAAGGATATCACCCTTTATGATACCAGCAAGTGCCGCCGGACGCTCAATCATGGGGTCAAGTGCTATCCGACCCTCTTCATCCAGTGCAAGGTAAGCGCCGATTCCACCGAAGTGACCCTGCAATTGTTCTTGCTCGCGAACGGCCGGTTCGGGCTCGATAAAATAGGTGTAGGGATCATCCAGGGTTTCCATACTACCATGGATGGCGCCATAGGTGCGTGTGCTAGACTCGGGTATATCGCCGATGAAATCTTGCTTAATGATATTCCAGGCCTCATCAAACAAGGGCATGGTGTTGCTGATATCGGTCGCAGCAGTGGCGGAATCGATTCCATCCTGTTGAAAGTAGAGGTAGGAGAACAAGGCGCCGATCATAAAAATGGCCAGAGCAATCACGCTACCGGCCAGATAGTACCACCAGTGAGACGCCGTACGGTTAGTAGTTGACATAATAATGTGGATTCAAAAGATATCGCCCTGAAGTGTAGCACAGCAGGTCACAGAAAATGAATCCACATGTCAAGTTCTGAAAAGGGCGCGACCGCTTAAGGCATTGTGCCGTACAGAGGTCTAGAACTTAGAACCCGATAAGCAGTTCGGAAAGTTCTTCTAACCTAAATCCGCAAAAAACATTCATTTCTGAGGAGTAGAGTCATGGAAGCCGAGAGAAGTCGTAGATCTTTATGGCTGATTGTTATTGCCATCGTAGCCGTTGGCATGTTTTGCTGTTGCTGCATTGCTTTAGCCACCGCCATCGTCGTGCCTACGACCCTAGACATTTCCAGCCTGGACTTTGGCCCGCAAGTTACTGTGTCCGAAACCATGTCCCCGCAGCAATTCACCGTGGATACACCCCTGCGTCTGGTCATCGATAACAATGTAGGGGACGTCGATATCCGGGCGGGAGAGGGCGATGAGGTCGTGGTCGAGGCTACCCTTCGAGCCCGAGCCTTGGCCAAAGATGTTGCAGAAAAACGACTGCAGCAAACTGATATCGCTGTCAGTCACGACGATGATGAAATCCAGATCGTTGTCGATGCCCCTGATATCAACCTGGGCGGTTCAGTGGTTGTCGATCTCATCGTGACAGTGCCAAGCCGAACGGACGTCCATCTCAAAAGTGGTGTTGGACGCGTCCATGCCCGAAATCTGGTTGGCGCTCTGGATATCGAAATTGGTGTC
>JAAENG010000387.1 GCA_024224665.1 Chloroflexota bacterium
AAAACATAACACGTCGGCACGAAGTTCTAGCTGACGATTGTCTACGGGGCCGGCACCCTTTAGTGCTAATAGTGCGCCCCCAACTGCCGGCGTCGGATCGCCGGGATCGTAGCGGTAATGGTCGGGTTCAGTGCCGGCGGGGGGATGCTCAGTACTCAGTTCGGCATCAGGATGCAGATAATAGGGAGTCTCACTAGACGGAGGTGGAAATACCTCCATTTCACGCCATTCCTCTGCGCCCATCACAAAGATATTAACCGCCTTTTCTCGCAGGGCGTTGGGGTTGCTGTGGAGTTGGGCATCGAACCAGGTGATGCCCTCTTTCACACCCGCCATCAGTCCTTTGGGATCACCATGATACCAGGGGCCGATGGTCAAGTAGGGGCGACACCCGGCTCCGATGAGGCTGTGATAATCACGCAAAAGGCCACGCAAGTAGTAATCGTACCAGCCTCCGACAAAGTGGACGGCAACCTCGCGTTCTGCAACCGCTTTCATGGCTGTCCTGCTATGATCTCTGACTGTCCAATAGGGGTCGTCAACCCGATTTTGCATGAGGATATCACGATAGAGTGGGATCGGTTCTCCTACGGCAGTGGTGTCTGCTTCAAGCAAGGGTAAGTGGTTGAATGCAGATTGCAGCCTTTTCTCAGCCCCACCCAAATAACGCTGTCTGATAGTCTCAACCAAAGGCAGGTCATGCGTTTTATTCAAACCGAAAATGCCCTGAGACCAGCGCAAGCGTGTTTCCAGGCCAAAGGCGCCGTCGGGATGGCTGACCGTGAAATTCTCCGAACTGGTGACTGCCGGCAGCATGGCCTTCAGCGAAGGGGGTGCGGAGGCGGCCGTCGCCCACTGTGTATAACCCAGATAGCTGGGTCCCCACGTCCCCAGTACGCCGTTGAACCAGGGCTGTTGTTCGATCCAGGCAACGGTTGCTTTACCATCCGCCGCCTCGTTGCCATGTGCACTGAACGCTCCTTCTGATTCAAGACAGCCCCGACAACCCTGCACGATTACGTTAAAGCCGCGTTCGGCAAATCGTTGTGCAGGCATTTCGGATAAAGCATACCCGCCAAAGAGAGCGAGTTCTTTTCCTCTGCCGTAAGGTGTACGAATGAGCAGGGTGGGGTAATCGCCGGGCATTTTGGGGGCGTAATGATCTGTGGGCAGGCGCACACCATCCGGCATTGATACAGGAATATCGCGTTGAACATTCACTGCATTTAACGGTGGCGGCATTCCCAACATACGGGCGATAAGCGCACGCCGGTAGAGAAAGAGGAATATGCCAAACATCACCAAGATAAGTAACATAACCAGCACGGTCATTTTTTGTCTTCATCCTTGTGGTCATTTGCAAGTATCAAGTGCGACCAATTTACCACGGCATGACTTAACGACAAAACGACGAAGACTGTGGAACAATCCCTACACACCTTCGGTTCAGTAAAGGCCCGAATACATGGTAGAATTCTGCCACCTGCCACCCGACACCCGCCACCCGCCACCTGCCACCCGCCACCCGCCACCCGCCACCCGCCACCATGCCCCTCATCCTAGCTTCCCGCTCTCCGCGCCGACACGAATTACTGGCTGCCGTCGGTATCCCATTTTCGGTGCATGTGGCCGATATCGACGAGAGCGTCTTGCGCAATGAGTTGCCCGCACCCCATGCCCTCCGCCTCGCTGAAACCAAGGCTCGGGTAGTAGCACAATATTTGAGCGATGAGATAGATGTAGTTGTCCTGGCTGCTGATACCATTGTCGTGCACCATAACCAGATCTTGGGCAAGCCCAGCGATGCAGAAGCAGCGCGCTCTATGCTACAATCGCTTCGCAGGTCGCCGCATCAGGTTATCACCGCCGTTGCTGTGGCCTATCAGCCCGATCACCTCTCGTTACACGAGAGGGACTGCATACAAATCGCAAGTGCTCTTCATACCAGCGAAGTCGCCATGCGCCCCTATTCCGATGCCGAAATCGAAACTTATGTAGCCAGCGGCGATCCTATGGACAAGGCCGGTGCATATGCCATCCAAAACAGTGATTTTCAGCCCGTTGCCGGCTTCAGCGGATGCTTTGCTTCAATCATGGGCCTGCCCTTGGCCGTCACGGTCGAGTTGCTCGCAGGAACCGGTTTGACGCCAGACGTTAATTGGCGTCAGGCCTGCGCCACGCTGACCGGCAATTGCTGCCAACACCTATCGTAAATCCCCCATCTTAGCCCCCTTTTAGCGACCACTTCCATTGGCAATGCACGGTATCGTAATTCGCGTCTACTCTGACTTCTTCGATGTCCAGACCCAACAGGGTGAACTGTGGCAATGCAAGGTTCAGGGACGGCTGAAAAAACAGAAACAACGTACGACCCTGGTAGCAACGGGCGATCACGTGCGCATAGAAATCGATGATGAGATAGCCCGTTCCGCGATAATCGTCGAGATCGGGCCCAGAACCAGAGTCCTGTCCCGATTGAGACCCGGAGGCGGCTTCCCGTACGAAGATGTGATTCTGGCTAACCCGGACGAACTCATGACCGTCTTCGCTGTGGCCGAGCCCGAACCTCATTTGCGTATGCTCGACCGTTTTCTCGTCGCTGGCGAAGCCTCAGAGCTTGCCATCTTCATCGTCATCAATAAGATCGATCTCACCAGCATAGCCCGAGCCAGAGAGATTTTCGAGGTTTACGAGAGGGTTGGCTATCCTGTTTTTTACACCAGCGCCGAACATGAATCAGGCATCGAGGCCGTACAAGAGAGACTACGTGATCACATCACCGTTGTTGCCGGCCCTTCTGGTGTCGGCAAATCTTCACTCATAAATCTAGTCGAACCTGGGCTCGATATCAGAGTGGGAGAAACAATGAAGATCGGCAAGGGACGGCATACCACGCGTGCCGCCCAGTTGCATCCTCTCAGCAACGGTGGCTTTATCGCCGATACGCCGGGCCTGCGTGAACTAGGACTTTGGGATGTGCGCCCGCAAGAACTCTCAGACTACTTTCCAGAGATCCGTCGCCATGCTCCTGGCTGCCGGTTCAGCTTCTGCACACATCTGCATGAGCCCGATTGCGCGGTTCAGGCAGCGCTTGACGCCGGCGAAATCACGCCCGAACGTTGGCATAGCTACCTTCGCCTCTACAATGGAGAGAAGTAGTGTGAAAAATGGTAAACTATGGCTCATGCGCAGACTGACCTCCGACCTCTGACTTCTGCCTTTTACCCTTTGCCTTTTACCCTTTGATTTTTACTTAAACCCCACCTATGACGTTACTCGATCAACTCAACCCCGCCCAACAGACTGCTGTTAAAGCCACCGAAGGCCCTGTGCTGGTACTGGCCGGACCCGGCTCTGGCAAAACACGCGTGCTTACACATCGCATTGCCTACTTAATCGACGAACTCGGTGTCGAGCCCTGGCGCATCATGGCCGTGACCTTCACCAACAAAGCGGCCGATGTCATGCGCGAGCGAACGGCGGCGCTACTGGGCATGGAGGAGGGGTTACACGGCCTTTCGCTCGGGACATTTCATCGTATTTGCGCCCGATTTTTACGGGTGCAAGCCGAGACCATCGGCCTGAATCCACGTTATGTCATTTTCGACAGCGACGACCAGCAGCAAGTGATCAAGCAGGCCTTACGGGACCTGGATCTGGATGAAAAGCGGCATCGACCTCGAGCGGTGCATAGCGCCATCTCACGCGCCAAGAACGAATTGATTACACCCGACAGGTTTCCCACCCCAAGTTATCGTGAAGAGATAATCGCCCGCGTTTACGCTCGTTATCAGGAACTTCTCACCCTGAGCAGCGCTCTTGATTTCGATGACCTGCTCATGAAGACGGCCTTCATGCTGCGCGACTATCCAGAGATAATGCAGCTGTATCAGCGCCGTTACCAATACATCCTCGTCGATGAATTTCAGGATACCAATACGGCCCAATACGAATTGGTGCGGCTGCTGGCGGGAGGATATCGCAACATATTTGTCGTAGGTGACGAAGATCAGAGCGTGTACCGTTTCCGCGGCGCAGATTTCCGCAATGTGGAGCGTTTCCGAGAGGATTATCCTGGCGCCACGGTCATTTTGCTCGAACAGAACTATCGCTCCACTCAAACAATCCTCGACGCCGCCAACGCCGTCATCAGCCGTAACCGCCACCGAACACCCAAAGAACTCTTCACCGAGCGGGGACAAGGCGCGCAGATCATCATTCACCAGGCGTATGACGAACATGACGAGGGCAATTTCATCCTGGATGAGATAGATCGCCTGCGCGGCACAGGAGAGAGCAAACCGGGCCAGTGTGCCGTTATGTATCGCACCAACGCCCAATCTCGTGCCATAGAAGAGGCTTTTGTGCGGCGAGGCGCGCCCTATCGACTGGTCGGCGCCACACGTTTTTACAATCGCCGCGAGATAAAAGACGCGATGGCTTATGTGCGATTAGTTCACAACCCCAACGACGATGTGAGCATGCGCCGCGTCATCAATGTGCCCCCCCGGCGTATCGGAAAGACCACCGTGGGCAAACTCAGTACCTGGGCGGCGGGCCTTGACATCAGTCTATACGATGCCATACGATTGTTAGGTGGCGACGCCGAACCAGAGCTGATGCAACGAGCCGGCACCCATCCCTTGACCAAGCGGGCAAGTGCTACCTTACTTAACTACTATTCCATGTTACAAGATTGGATCGAAGCTCGCACCGATGTTACGCCAGCCCAACTGCTCGATCGCATCCTCGATGAGTCGGGGTACCGCGATTGGTTGAGGGACGGCAGCGATGAGGGGGAGGAGCGTTGGGAAAATGTTCTCGAACTGCGCGCCGCCAGTCTTGCCTATGATGAACTGCCCAGCGATATCGCCTTGGATGCCTTTTTAGAAGAGGTGGCGTTGGTAAGCGATGTGGATGATTACCAAAGCAATAGTGATGTACCCACCCTACTGACGCTGCATGCGGCCAAAGGCCTGGAGTTCGGGGTGGTTTTCATTGTGGGCTTAGAAGAAGGGATTCTGCCCCATAGTAGATCACAGGAAGACCCGGAGGAAATGGCGGAAGAAAGGCGGCTGACCTATGTGGGTATCACTCGCGCCGAAGATCGATTGTATTTGCTGCACACCTTCCGCCGTGCGACCTGGGGGCGCAGCGATATGAGCGAACCCTCTCGATTTCTGGGCGATCTACCCAGGCATCTTTCCAAAGGGGGAACCCAGGTGCGCAGTGCTCACCGCCGTGCTACCACCTGGGGCAAAGAACGGCGCTCATCCCATGCCCAGCGCTCTGGTTTTGGCTCCCAACTAAAGTACAGCCCCGGCCAACGCGTAACACATGCCAAATTCGGGGAAGGCGTTGTCGTCACCTCCCGCTTGGTCGGAGACGACGAAGAAGTATCTGTTGCCTTTCCCAATGCCGGTGTCAAACGCTTGCTCGCTTCCTTTGCCAATCTCACGGTGTTGTAGAGCACCGACATTTGTTCCTGCAAACAGATAAACTATGTCTATGAAAACACGTATCCTGCCTATTCTGACACCCATTATTTTGCTCCTCCCCCTCCTATTGGTGGCGGGCAACCAACCGCTCCGTGCCGGGCCTTACCCCCAGATCGATGGCAGTGTACTAGAAGCTGTCGAGCAAGGAGGTCAGGCAGACGTCTTGATTCTGCTCGGGAACCAGCCCGATCTCAGCCCGGCCTATGCGTTGCAAAGCAAAGAGGCACGTGGGCGCTGGGTCTATGACACATTAGGCGCCGCGGCCCAAACCGATCAAACCGAACTTCTGGCTGAACTCGAACGTTCAGGTGTGGCCTACCAGAGATTCTGGGCTGTCAATGCCGTTCGCGCCACCATCAATGCCGATTCCTTGCAGCGAATCAGGTCTGTATCCTCAGTCAAACGAATTCAATCCGATCTTTGGGGTCGGGGCATCGACCCACAACCGCTTGACCCCGTGGCGAGTTCCAGTATCGAACCCACATCGTGGGGTGTTGAACGCGTACAGGCGCCCTGGGTCTGGGAACAAGGTTACACGGGCGAAGGCGTGGTCGTCGCCGGGCAAGATACCGGCTACGATTGGGATCATCCCGCTCTCAAACAGAGCTTTCGCGGTTTTGATAGTGTTACGGATACGGCCGATTTCAACTACAACTGGCACGACGCCATCCACGAAGATCTCAGTGGCAACGGCTCAAATCCCTGTGGGTATGATAGCCCCGTGCCTTGCGACGACCATGGCCATGGCACGCACACCATGGGTACGATGGTCGGCAACGACCTCGATCCTGAAAGCCCTGATTGGCCTGCGGGGGCCGAAAATGTTGTCGGCGTGGCGCCTGGCGCTACCTGGATGTCTTGTCGCAACATGGAACAAGGGTTTGGCCGGCCCTCGACTTATATCGAGTGTTTCGAATGGCTGACTGCACCTTATCCTCTGGGTGGTGATCCCCTGACTGATGGAGAGCCGGGCAAAGCCCCCGATGTCATCAATAACTCCTGGAGTTGTCCACCCGCGGAGGATTGTACGACAGAGCTACTTGAGATCATTGAGCCTGCTGTCAATGCTGCAGACGCTGCCGGCATTGTCGTGGTCGTTTCAGCCGGAAACGGGGGATCCGCCGGTTGCCAAAGTATCGTAAGTCCGCCTGCGATCTACCCGCGTTCATTCTCCGTAGGTAATACGACATCAACTGACAGCTTGGCCAACAGCAGCAGTCGGGGCTGGGTAACCTATAAAGACGAGACTTCCATCAAGCCCCACATTGCTGCGCCTGGTACCGCCATACACTCCAGTATACCCGGTACGGGTTATGCTTCCTTTAGCGGCACAAGCATGGCTTCACCCCATGTCGCTGCCGTGATCGCACTTTTGTTGGATGCGGCGCCCGAGTTGCGCGGGGATACTGATTTTATCAAAGCGGTCGTCAGTCAGACGGCAGAACCGGTTACAGATTTCGTATGCGGAGGAGATCCCTCTGGCAGCCCAAACAACCGCTTTGGGTGGGGGATCATCAATGCCCGTCGAGCCATCGAATCGCTGTCGCAACCTGGTTTTTTGGTTGGGCATGTCACAGATACTCGAGGTGTTGCGGTTGCGGGTGTGACAATCACTGCATATGACTTAGATGGCAACGTAGAGGGCATTACCGTGACCGATGCGGTTGGTAGCTATAGCCTGCCGCTGGATTGGGGAAAGTACAACATCGAAGTGACTGCCGGCAGTTTCGAACCGGACATGTTTACCCCAACTATTGTCGTAGGGGGGCAGTCTACTGAATTGGATGTCACCATCGAACACCGAATATTACACATGCCGCTGATTTTGCAATAGTGGTGGTAGCTCAAGTGTCAACAGAACCTGACACTCAGCGCCCAATACCATTGTAGATCGCTACTCTGCTTTCCGAACCACCGGTATAGATCAAGTTGCTGATCGCAATCAGAGCGGGTTTATCTGTATAAACGATGGCCGAGCCCTCGAAGTTCTTGGGCATATTGGTGGATACAGAAGCAGTGTTGAAGCCAATCGCTTCCAAGGGTTGCAAGGTAGCTGAGGGCGTTACATTGGGCGCCTCGTTGCCATTTGTGTCATAGTACCTGACTTCGATATCCACGGTGCTGGCGCTCACATTCATAACATTGATAGCCGATTTGCTGGAACCGCTCCGCATCTGTTTGGGGAAAACCAGACTGACTCTGCCATCTTCGACGCCGGCAAGACTGTAGATGCCCGCCCGATTATTCCATCGCCAGACCGTATTAGCGATACCGGCGAGCTTGACGCCATTAGTCGATTTGACTTCCGCGGTACCATCCCAGCCCATACAGGCGCTATTGCGGGTAACGAGATTGTCGAATTCAGCATCGCCACTATTGTAACCCTTTGAGCTATAGGCGGGAATGGTATGGCTGGGCATGGTCCAGGCTTTGCAATCGGAGGGCCTACCATCCCTGGGCGTGCAGGGCACTTCCCCGGTGGCATCTGTACCGG